>JAFYJM010000011.1 GCA_017538125.1 Bacillota bacterium | reverse complement strand
TTCTTACTGTGAAAGTTTCGGAGATGCCGCCGTTCTGTCTCTTCAGAACGAAGCCTTCGAAGACCTGTACTCTTTCACGGTTACCTTCTTTGATCTTGATATGAACACGTACTGTGTCGCCGATACCAAAAGCAGGGATGTCATTTCTCTCAAATTCCTGAGTGATTGATTTCATTAAATCCATTGTTATTTCCTCCTTCCCTCCAAGACGTTCGTGGCTGCAGATCCCTCGCTACGGCTCATACCGCACTTCATCTGCAGAGGTCTCCAGAGGACCGCCCGTAATTCAACTTGTTTAGTATAGCAAAGAAAAAGCGCCTTTGCAAGCACTTTTTTCATTTTTTATGCTCTCGGATGTGCCCTGTCGTAGACGTCCTTGATACGGTTCTTGGTGACTGCCAGATAAGCCTGTGTGGCAGCTATGTCCTCGTGTCCCATGAGTTCCTGGATCGACTTGATGTCGGCGCCGTTCTGGAGCATGTGGACGGCAAAACTGTTTCTTATCACCTGAGGCGTAAGCTTGATCTTGAAGCCCGCCAGTTCTCCGTATTCCTTGAGGATCTTCCAGAGGCCCTGCCTTGTCATCGACTCGCCGATATAGTTTACGAAAAGGCTCTCACTCGAGCCGCCTCTCAGCATCGCCGGTCTGACGTCATAGATATAGTTTTCGAGTGCCATCCTGGCCGGTCTGCCGATCGGTATGATCCTGGCCTTGGAGTGCTCGCCGGAGCACTTGACGAAGCCCATCCTCATGTTGCAGTCATCAAGCTTCATGTCGATGAGTTCCGATGCTCTGATGCCGGTGGCATACATGAGTTCAAGGATCGCGCGGTCGCGCTTGCCCTTGAGAGTCTCGTCAGGAAGCGCCATGAGCTTGTCGATGTCTTCTATTGCCAGATATTCGATATCCTTCTTCTCTATCCTGGGCGACTTGATGTTCTCGGCAGGATTCTCCCTTACTCTGCCCTCTTTGAGAATATATTTATAGAAAGTCCTGATGGATGTGAGTTTCCTGTTTACGGTAGATCTGGACTTATCCTCCTTCTTAAGTTCCATTATATAACCGACGATGTCTGCATTTGAAACGTCAGTAAGATTTCTGATGCCTCTTTCAATAGTGAACTCTTCGAAATGTTCCAGATCCTTTATATATGCGTTAACGGTATTCTGTGCGGCCTGCTTTTCCCTAAGTATGTACTTTTCAAAATCGTCAATTAACAAGCGATCAACTCCTAAAACTATATTTTCCCCACAAATATTATAAACAAACCTTCAAAAAATAGCAATAATTATTTGTTTATATTAACAACAATTATGTCAACTATACGATTTCAGGTAGTTATAAGCGAATTCCACCGCTATTATCGTCTTGGCGTCGTCCAGTTCGCCATCCATGACCATACGGTGCAGTTCATCAACGTCCCATTCCTCTGTATCGATGGCTTCGTTCTCGTCGAAATCGGTCTCTCCGGGCTTAAGATCAGTGCAGAGATAGAGATACAGCAGTTCGTTCGAGTATCCCACGCTCGTATAAAATTTGCATAAATATCTGATATTGCCCGCGGTGTATCCGGTCTCCTCCTTGAGTTCCCTTCCCGCAGTAACTATCGGATCTTCATCAGGGTCTATCTTGCCTGCAGGCGCTTCGAACATGACCTTATCAGCTGCCTTCCTGAATTGCCTGATCATCAGCATCTTGTTATTACCGGTTATCGCCACAAGGACCGCTCCTCCGCTGTGCTCTATGAGTTCCCTGTAGCTCGTGCCGTTTACCACGGTCACCTTGTCCTTTTTGAGGTTGATGATCTTTCCCTCGTATATCATCTCAGATGAGAGTGTTTTTTCTTCAAAAACCATGTCTTCTCCTCCTGCCTGTCACACAGTTCTGTTATTATTCCTTTGTAGCGAAAGCGGTTTGATTTAAATTAATTATTGATCAAATGCCCATTTTTTTCAACTTTTTTACTTAAAATACATAAAATTAATATATTTTTTTTCAAAAACTCTTGCAATTATTATACTTTTAGTATATTATTTGATTGTGGTTATCCCCCCTGATAACCTCATAATCTCAAATCCAAAATACCCCTTTTGAACAAAATAGTCTGCTCCCCTGCAGACTATTTTGTTTTAAGGCACCAATGAAAGACATGGAGATCATAACCAAATCCTTCAAAATACCATATTTCGAATACTCGCTGATCGATGAATACTTCGGCGATCTTAAAGTGTGTACCTTCGACATAGAGACGCTCGGGCTGGATCCAAGAAGAGCTCCGATGATCCTCGCAGGTTTCATGAGCGTTGCTCCAGGCGGCGAAGCAGAGATCAGGCAGTATTTTCTTGATGAACCGGAACAAGAGCATGTTTTGCTCGATGAGGTCGTGTCTGAGCTCAACCGTTATGACATCATCGTTACCTATAACGGCAAACGCTTCGATCTGCCTTATATCCTTAAACGCTACAATATGATCTATCATGAAGAGCCTTATATCAGGCCCTTCGATCTGGATCTTTATCAGGTGATCAAAAAACACAGCTCACTTAGAGACTTCCTCCCTTCCCTCTCTCAGAAGACCATTGAGGAATACATGGGGCTTGCCTCTACGCGTACAGATGACATCTCCGGTGCGGAGTCTGTTCAGCTCTATTACAGATATATCACCGAAGCTGATGTTAAACTCCGCTCAGATCTTAAAGAACTGATCCTCCTCCACAACTCGGACGACGTAGCGCAGCTCTACAGACTGCTTCCCGTCCTCAGGCAGTGCGATATCCATCAGTCCATGACTAAATTGGGCTTCCCTGTCATCACAGACAGCGGAAGGCTTATGAACATATGCAGCATCAGGATCGTAAGGAACGATCTCGTGATAACCGGCGAATATTCAGGTGAGCCGGAAGTTTACATGGGCTTTTCAAATATGGAACGTCCTTATGAGGTCGAAATGAGCAGAGACCGCTCTTTTAAGATCACCCTCCCACTCCTTAAGAAAAGCGGTGCATATTATGTGAACCTCACGGATCTCTTCGATGCCACCGATGATCTAAGCGACTGTGCGGGCTATGTGAACGACTTCCTGATCCTTAAGGAAGGCAAAGAACTGAACTGCCGGGAGATCAATCTCCTCTGCAAAAAACTTGTCAAAAAAATCTAAAAAACGCTTGAATCTGATCGAGGATTATTATATAATAACCTTCGATATGGCTCTATGGTCAAGCGGTCAAGACTCCGCCCTCTCACGGCGGCAACCCGGGTTCGAATCCCGGTAGAGTCACCACAAAGACCCCCGCAAACTATTGCGGGGGTCTTATTTTCATATGTTTCATTATCTGCCTGGCTGTCATACCAGTCTCTCAGGCAGGAGGAGCTCGTGCTCCCTGCCGTCAAGATAGTAACTCAGACCAGTCCTCTCGCCTCTTATGAGCCTTACGTTCTCTGCTTCAGTAAGGTGTCTGTAATGGGCGTATTTTTGTTTTTGCTCGTCTGTATATCTTCCCGGATCGTCCGAAGTTAGAAAAACCGTTCCGAGAAGCGCGTTCACGGAAGCAAGTATATCCTTTTCCTCTTCCGTTAGCTCCAGGTTCTCTGTCCTCAGAAAGAACACGTCTGGATCATTGCCAAAAGCCCTGCCATCCAGATGTCTTCTGGCTATCGTATCAGTCAGGGAATTCTCTGTCGATACTCTCTCCCTGTGAGTTAGCCTAAGAAAAGGCCTGTCGCTCCAGGTGAGGCCGACGTCGCAGCCTATCCTTGAATACTCAGTTAGTCCGAAGCACGGCATGAGAGGCACTCCGCAGGCCAGGATCATCTTGTCACCGACCCATGATCTTATCAGTTCCATAGCACGGATCATGCGGCCCGCGCGGGTCTCTCTTTCATTGCCGAAAGTCGCTGCTGCGTATAGGAAGTCCAGTTTCAGAAGATCGAAGCCCCAGTCTTCCACAGCGCGTCTCACGCTTCTCTCGATATGATCTCTGCACTCCGGCACATCTATATCCAGTCCGTAGAAACCTCTCCAGTTGCAGCCACATAAGAAAGGTTCTCCTTCCTCATCCCTGATGACCCAGTCCGGGTGGGCTTTTAAGAGTTCGCTTCCTTTGGCGGCAGCAAAAGGCGCCATCCAGAGCCCAGCCTTATAGCCGGCAGCGTGGATGTCCTGAGCGAGTTTTTTCATGCCTTGAGGGAATTTCTCCGGATCGGCCTCATCCCAGTCGCCGACTCTGGTCTCCCAGCCGTCATCCACCTGGAAAAGATCTCCTTTACTGAGAACGGCACCGCAGCCTTTCAGGTCCTCCATTATCGAAGATTCATCTATATCTTCATATCTGTTATACCAGCTGGAGTATCCTGCAAGCCGGGGGGCCGGTCTGGCCTTGATCTCGAGAGCTTCGAACCAGGCGTCGAATACCTCGTCCTCCGATCCTTCCATATAGAAAAGATCAAAGGCATGGAAGCTTCCCGAAGTCCTGAATCCTTCGCAGTCGCGTATCAGCTTCAGACGGTTTTTCTTCACGCTGTAGCCGAAGATCGTGTATCCCGGTCGCTCATCCAGAGACGCGAAAAGTTTAAATCTCTCGCCATCCCTGAAATAGCAGTAGGAATAACCGTGGAAGATACCTCGTCTGAAAGGATATCTGGTGAAGTGATAGTCGCCGTAGCCTTCTAAACTGTAGCGTTTGATAACGCCCTCGGGCATACCGTTCAAGCCCCTCATCCTATCGGTCCGGGTATACTCTCTGGTGTATGTCCAGGTCTGATAACCGTTGAAAAACATGCCTTCTGCAGGATCCAGATCTATGAAGCACAGAGCCTTCTCTATCTTTTCATTTATATCAAGAACGATGTGGTTCACCCGCTCCAGTTCGACAGAACCGGTATGCGAGTTCACCTTGAAGCTGAGTTTCATGCCTCCGGTCCTCTAAGCATATCGTGGATCTCCTGCTGATAACTGTCGGTGAGTTTGAATTTACTCTTGAAGAGGAAGATCGCGATGATCAGTCCAAGCATCGGAAGTATAGTCATCAGGAGTCTCAGTCCCATAAGCGTTGATGCGCTCTGTACCGCAGCCGTCGCCTCTTCATCGGCGTTTCCGACGAGTCCTATGATATCCAGGCCTACACCTGTCAGGAATACCGCAACACCGCTCGCAGCTTTGACTACGAAGGTCTGCATGGAGAATATGACTGATTCTTCGCGGCGTCCGGTCTTCATCTCTCCGTAATCCACAGAGCCCGAAAGGAATACAGTCGTAAGTACACTCAACACTCCGTTAGCAGCGAATACCAGGATGCCAGGCACGCAGATGACCGGCAGATTGTGAGTGAAGCCGAAGATCAGTATGAGAAGCAAACAGCCGTAGCCCGTTAATGCCATAGCTATCGCTATCTTGAATACCTTTTCATTCGGTATGCCCTTAGCACGAAGTATAGGATAAAGCACCATCATACCAAGTATCTGGAAGCCTCCTCCTACTGTGGAGAACAGCGTGTAGCTTGTCTTCCAGCCCACTCCGCCGAAGTCATACTTGAAGAAGTAGATGACGAAGTTTGACGTGAGATAAAGCGCCATATTGATGAGGACTATGGTAGCTACGACGGTCATGGCCTGATCGTTTCCGAAGAGAGCCTTGAACATCTCTTTTACCGACACTGTCTTCATCTCGCCCTGGTTCTGTTCCTTCATGAACACGCAGGTGATGATCTCAGCCACGATGAAGATCACTGCTACGATCATGGCTACCATCCTGAAGCCTTTGAGTTCGCTGTTTCCTCCGAGGATACCTACCATAAGCATTGTTCCCATGGCGATCAGCGCAGATCCCACGCCTGCGCAGGTACGGCCGACTACCGACAGGTTCTCTCTGTCTTTAGGCGTGTCCGTTACAGCAGGTATCATGCTCCAGTAAGGTATATCCATCATCGTGTAGGTCACGCCCCAAAGGATATATATCACTGCAAAATAAACCATGAGCGTGGATTCTTTGCCGAACTCAGGTGCTGCGAACAGCGCGTACAGAACCAATGCATTAAGCACGGTGCCGGAGAAGAGCCAAGGTCTGAATCTTCCCCACTTGGTCTTGGTTTTTGCCACCAGAACTCCCATGAATGGGTCGTTCAATGCGTCAAAAACTCTGGCAAGCATCAGGATCGTTCCGACGAAAGTAGCGCTTAGTCCCAGCAGATCCTGGTAGTAATAAAGGATGTATGATGACGACAGCGCGTACACCATGTCCTTGCCCACGGCTCCTATGCCGTAAGCGGTTTTTTGTCCGGTTGACAGTTTCATGATTAACTCCTGTTCCAAATATCTTACTTTTTCTTTATATCAAATGTCAGTCTGACATCATCCATACCATTGCATTTAACAGTCAGTAGCGCCCTGCCTTCGCGGCCGACAGTGCGGATATATGTACCGCACATGCCGCCTTCCGCAGTTACAATATCCGGTCCTATGAGCTCCGCGTCACCTTCAATTTCGAATCTTATCGGAAGCTGCACGTAAGGACAGACGTTATCGTATCCGTCAGTGATCCTGACTCTGACCGCCGCCATGTCCCAGGTGTCCTTCTCTTCAAGGAGCAAAGAACTGGCTATCGTTTCCAGTTTCATGGGTCCGTTGCCTCCAAGTATCTTAATAGCCTTGACATCACCGTCCTTCACTGCTTCGAACTTCCATACAGAAGCCTCCCCTCCCCAAGTATGAGTGATCGGATCATCGATCGCTATCGGGCTGTGCGGGATCAGACCATAGGGCTTGTTTTCGCAGGTCCAGAGGAATCTAAAGTCCTCCATAGAGCTGTCCTTCCAGGACAGTCTCACCTGATCGGCATTCGTGAAAGCATAGATGGTGCCTATCTGACCGCCTGGATAATCTCCGATATCCATTGATGAGGATATCTCCAGCACCGGCCTCTCATCCTGCTGAGACGCGTAGAGAGCCGCTGCAGGTTTCGGGTTCCTGAAGGCATCCATCACTCCGTGGTAGCACATCCTGTCACCTGAACCGAAATCCCTGTGGGTAGGATAGTCGAACATGCACCAGCCGAAGCAGCCGGCATGCTCCCCGTCGATCGTTGAATCGTTAAGCACCCTGGCATGCCGGAGCGCTTGCTCCTGGCGTCTCTCCCAGGTGTCAAATGATTTAGTTGGAAACATGTGACCGTTATGCTCGCTGATCAGGAAAGCCTTGCTTTGGTCATTGCTTACTTCAGATTTAGGCTTGGCGCCGCGGTTATCTCCGGTATGTGTAAAGTCATTGAAAGCATATACGTCTTCCAAAAGACTGCTGTGTTCCAGATATCTGACTCCGCTGGTCATGCGGCTCGGATCAAGCTCATGGGCGATCCTGTTCGTCTCTTTGTAGAGTTCGTCATCGTCCAGGCTCTCATTTATTCTTACTCCCCAAAGAATGATCGAAGGGTGGTTGCGATACTGCAGGATCATCTCTCTGACGTTCTCTTTAGCCTGATCTTTCCACTCTGGACCTCCCAGATGCTGCCAGCCCGGGATCTCAGTGAAGACCATCAGTCCCAGCCTGTCGCAGGCATCGATGAAATCTTGGCTCTGTGGATAATGAGATGTCCTTATAGCATTCAGACCCAGTTCCACCTTAGCTATCCTTGCGTCCTCGATCTGCATGGAGGCTGGGGCTGCGTAGCCCACGTAGGGCCAGCTCTGGTGTCGGTTAAGGCCTCTTAGGAATATCTTCCGGCCATTCAGATAAAAGCCGTCAGAACGGAATTCTGCGGCTCTGAATCCGAAGTGTACTTCCCTTGTATCCTTCCCTTGAAGCTCCGCTCTCAAAGTATAGATCGCCGGGTCTTCGGGGCACCAAGGCGTCACGCCCGGGCACTTGATCATCACGTCCTCTTCAGGCTTTCCGGTAATCTGTGTGATGGCGTTTCCATTCTCGTCCAGGACGGTCAGGATCACTTCTTCTGCCGATTCTCCTGAGCTCAGATCGAGGCTCACTCTGACGCAGGCGGTCTCAAGATCCGGTGTATACACGAAGACGTCATCTATCCTGTCTTTTTCAGTAATGTCCAGCCATGCGGGACGGTAAAGCCCTCCGTATGTCAGATAATCTATAACGAAACCAAATGGTGGGATCGCAGGATTCTCCGTACTGTCCAGCTTGACAGCCACGAGGTTGTCTCCATCAAACACTGCCGCATCCGTGAACTCCGCCCTGAATGCCGTATAGCCGCATCTATTGGTCAGGAGTTCTTTGCCGTTAACATAGACCGTTGCGATGTGCCCTGCGGCATCGAACTGAAGGAAGAACCTTCGGCCCTCCGACCCCTCAGGCAGCCTGAAATGCTTCCTGTAGCCTGAGATCATCTGGTAATCTTTATTATCGATGGCATGCAAAGGAAGCTCCCGAACTGTATGGGGAAGTCTCACAGCTTCAGCCTCGCCCTCTCCTCTTAAGAAGGCCTCTTTCCACTCCCTGGTGAACTCCCAGTTGTCATTAAATGCAAACATTGACATCTCTCCGAAATCAGATATATTCTCCTGCGGTGATCCTCAATGTGGATCCCGTCATCATACGGCTCTCATCGGAGAACAGATAAATGAGCGCTTCGATATAATCCGTGATCTCGCACATCCTGCCCATCGGCAGGATCTCCGCCGCGCGGGCTCTCAGTTCTTCTTCTGTTTCGCCCTGGGACGCGCGGAGAGCCAGTTCGCCCTCTGTAGGCGTCCAGCCTAGCGTCAGGTAGTTGCATCTGATCTGGTCTGATGCGTAATTATGCGCGATGTGCTCCATGAGTATCCTGAGCGCACCCTTGGAGCAGGCGTAAGCCGCCCTGTCCTTCTGGCCGCCCCAGGCGTGGGCGGATCCGGTCAGAACGATTGAGCCTCCTACTGTCCTCTTCATGTATTTGATGGCTTCCTGACACCCGAAAAACGTCGCCTTGAAGTTTATATCCATGATCTTATCAAAAGTCTCTTCATCGCAGTTATCCAGCGGGCTCACATCGGTGACTGCGCCATAACTGAAATATCCGTCCACCCTGCCGTAGAACTTGTAGGCGATCCTGAAGATCTTACGGATGTCTTCTATGTCGTTGAGGTCTACCGGCACGAAAGTCCCGTCGGAACCGGCATCTGCTATGTCCTTCATCATTTCAATGCCGGCTTCTTCATCTCTTCCGCCTCCGACAACGATGGCGCCTTCAGCTGCCGCAGCTTTCGCAAATGCACGGCCTACGCCCTTAGTAGCTCCGGTTATCACTATTACTTTATTCTTTAAACGTTTGCTTTCCATGATTTGCTTCCTTTACAGAGTATATTTCTCTCCCTGGGTCATCAGGAGCATCGGCAGGTCTTTGACCTTCATCAGTTCAAAGAACCTTCCCGGGTCTCCTCCGTGGCTTGCGAACATGCCGAAATGACAAGGTATGGTAAGCTTCGGCTGAAGCGCCTCTGCAAGCCTGACACAGTCATCGGCATCCATGTTGCCGTAAGCGCCGTTTATAGGCGCGATCAGCACGTCCAGAGGCTTTTTGATCTCGCCTGTTCTGTCCAGTCTCAGGCAGGTATCGCCTGCTTCGTATATCCTTTTGCCATCCGTGTGGATCACAACTCCCACGGCGTCCGGAGCCCCTTCACCGTGATCGCAGTTCACGAACTGAAGAGCAAAACCATCCTCGTCAACGATATCTCCGGGTCTTACATAAGTTATGTTCTTTTCCAGAGACTTAAGTCCGGTCTGCTCCACCAGCTTCTCACACTCTACTGAGCAATACAGCCTGGTTATGCCGTTTGCCATCATCTGCGGCACCGCATCCACGTCGAAATGATCCCAGTGAGGATGTGTACATATTACAGCATCGAACTCAAGCTCGTCCGCATCGAGCAATTTGGGCAGCAGCCTCTTATAGCCCATATGCCCCTCCAGCCGCTCGACGCATTCACTGAGATAAAGGTCGATGGCGATGAGCCTGCCCTCTGCAGTCTTTATGATAAATCCTGCCTGTCCGGTCGCAAAAATATGCGTATTTCCAGGCTCGGCAGCGAGTACTTTTATAGCCAGATCTTTCATGATCATAACTCCTTTGAAAAGATTCATCCTTTACAGGACTCTAACCAATTAATTATACCAATTATTCAACACTTAGGTCAACAAAAATAAAAAGACGCCCATAAGGGCGTCTTCCCAAATCAATTCCAGGAACTGTAGTATTTCTCACCGTTTACAACTTTGTATGTCCTTATTCTGAAGAAGTTCATTTTATCAGGATTTGCGCATTTCAACAGAGCAGAGGTCTTTTCAATGCTTTTTACGGTAATGGTTTTTTTGTTCTTTTTGAATGAAGCGTCGGATGCTCCCTGGATCTGATATCCGGTAACCTGCTTAGTCTTCTTTTTCCACTTGATTTTGACACCGTCCTTATTCTTTGAAATGTTTGTAATAGAAGTGCCCTTAGGGATGATCTTGAAATTCTTCTCAATAGTACCTTTATAGTTGCCCTTCCCCTTTATCTTAACGACCGCAATACCAACTTTTACGTTATTGCTGTAAGTAAGAGTATAGTCAACGCCTGACTTCAGTTTCTTACCTCCGAGCTTGACAGAGGGTTTCTGTTTCAGCTTGGATCCGGTGTAAGTCTTCTTCTTAATGCCGCTTACTCCGGCACCCTTAATGGATCTGCTGTTTATATTGAACTTTTTCGAAGCGCTGCCTTCGAAGAATCCTTTTCCCTTCAAAGTGATCTTTGCCTTACCCGCATCAACATTGTCAGAATATGAAACTGTATAATCAACATCCCTTATCAGTTGGAATCCTTTGATATTAGCGCTTTCTTCAGGAGTGTATTCCTTTCCGTTGTAGGTTTTATCTGAGATATCGTCTACCAAGGCATGGCTAATATCAGGATCGGCGTCTTCCTCTGCCCAGAATCTGTTGCCTCCCGATAACGTCATCTGTTGCGCCTGACTGTCTCTAGGCCCGATTATTATGATATATGGACTGCAGTAACTGAACGAATCGTTCTTTACGTCTTTTATAAGGTCTGAAACCTTGATATAACTGAGGCTCTTGCAATAGTGGAAAGCCTTCGAACCAATGGAAGTAACAGTGGACGGAATAATGGCGTATTCCAGGGCATAGCATTCCATAAAAGCTTCTTTCATGATCTTTTCAGTGCCCTCCGGGATAGTTATTCCCTCGAGAGCCTTGCATCTATAAAAGCCGCCGATCGATTTAAGCGTGGAAGGCAGACTTACAGTTCTGAGTTCCCAGCAATCGTTAAAACAGTTGATGCTTTCCACGCCTTCAGGTATTGTGATTTCCGTTAGTGCTTTGCAGTATTCAAAGGCATCCTTCCCGATGGCCTGAATGCTGTCTGGGATATAAACTGAAGCAAGGAATCTGCAATCTTTGAATGCTTCACTTCCAATCTCAGTAATATTATCCGGTAAGATCATTTCAGTCAGCGATATGCAGTCACAGAACATGCCTGCGCTTATAGTGTTTATTCCCGCAGGAATATTGCACTGATAAAGCGCCCTACACCCGCTGAAAACCGAAACACCCAGATTTGTAACAGTATCCGGCATCGTTACTTCAGCCAGACGGCTGCAATCCCTGAAAGCATTCGGTCCTATGGATGTTATGTTTTCAGGAATCTCTATTACGGTAAGTCCTATACAGTCTCTGAACATATTTTCAGTGATGCAGGTGACAGTATTGTTTAGCGGCAAATGATCCAAGGTGCTGCACCCCATAAATATACCATTTCCGATCTCGCTCACTGAATCGGGTATCGAAACATCGCTGATACTCGTACATGAACTGAATGCATATGGTCCTATGACCGTTACTCCGTCAGGTATGGTAATCTGCGTCAGACTTGAACAGTTCCCGAAAGAATATTCGGGGATCTCGGTCAGGCCATTTGGAAGAGAGATATTTGCCAATTTTGTACAGTTCTTGAATGCGTTAGCTCCAATGTACGTGAGTCCTTCAGGAAGTATGATCTCAGTAAGAGAGCTGCATCCTGAGAATGTGCCTTCTTCGATTAACGTAACGCCATCCGGTATATTGATGCTTTCAGCACCGGAACAGCCTGCGAAAGCATAATCGCCTATCGTTGTTACCGATTCGGGCACTTGGATTTCATTCATTGAAGAGCAGCCACGGAAAGCGCTGCTTCCTATGTGATCCATTCCTTCGGGAAGATTTATCGACGGAAGTGCTTTGCAGCCATAGAACGCCTCGGCTCCTACTCCGTCCAAAGATTCAGGGATACTCAGATCTTCAAGTGAAGCACAACTTTTGCAAACGCCCGCAGGTATCTCACTTATGCCATCCGGTATTTTCAGGCTCTTTAAGCCTGTATTGTTGGCAAAAGCTTCAGAGCCTATCTCTGAAGTGGCTTCGGGGAGACTTACTGCCTCAAGAGAGCAGTTATAAAACGCCTTCTCGCCGATTTCCAATTTACCATCTCCAAATGTCACTGCCGATAAATCGAAACAGTTATTGAAGCAGTTGCTGCCGATTTTAAGATTATCTGCGCTGAAAGCTGCCCGTGTCATATAGCGGCAGGAATCAAAGGCTTTATCTCCCAGGACCACATCGACTCCGGTTATACTTATCTCCGTGAGCCCTTCGCAAGACGCGAAAGTCTGGTATCCTAAGGTGATATCGCCTCCGTTAAAATAGATATCATTAAGAGTTTTATCCTGAAAGAAAGCTTTGCCACCTAAACTGAGTTCAGATGTCCTAAAGCTAATGCTTTCAAGACTGCTCATCCCGATAAATGCTTCGCTGTCAATGGTCAGTTTATCAGATGCAAATGACAGTCCAGTTATCGAGCGGCATTGATCAAATGCTTCTTCTCCTATGTAAGTAAGCGAAGATGGAAACTCTATTTCGGATAACTCAAAACAGGTATAAAAAGCACGCTTACCAATACTCTTCAATCCCTCTGGCAAAGATGCCCCGGTCAGAGATCTGAAAGAACTGAAAGCATGATCGCTGATAGAGGAGACTCCGTTTCCGATTATCACTTCTTTTATGTCTTCACGATATTCCTCCCATGGGAAATCGTTATATAATGAGGCCATGTCTCCTTCTCCGGATATAGTCAGCACTCCGTCGCTGTCGTAAGTCCAGGTAAGATCAGAGCCCTCAGCACCGCAAGTTCCTGAATCGATCACATCCGCCGCAAAGGCAGAGCTCGCACATAAAACCACAAGCACCATAAGCAGCAAAACACTTGATATATAAACAAGTATTTTTTTAGTGTTTTTCATCTATCGTTCCTTTCCAAAATAAAAACAATCAACTCCATTCTCGTTAACACAGTGATTGCGATTATATTTTACAATATCCTAGAGTAATAAGCAAATAATAATTACAAACAGGCGCGGCAAGTGCCGCGCCTAAAGATACCCAAATATTATATATTGATGTTCTCAATTCTTATGGTACGCCTCCTGGCTCTTAAAGAACTCTTCGATCCCCGGCAGATCGACCGCGCATACGTATGTCTTAGCATAAGTATGCAAACCGTCCTTTTCTTCTGTTTCCTTATAGAAAGTATAGAACGGAACTACGATCCTGTTTCTGCCTGCGACATATTCGAATGTAACCGCATCATAATCGCTGAAATCCACTTCAGGTTGTTCAGCCATGCATAACGGGCAGGAATGTCCTCCAAACACATAACCGTTTGCCAGCATTTCCTGAGCCTCTTCGAGAGTCAGCATTCTCGCAGTTTCAAACTCCTCCATATACTGATCGTATGGCAGTTCTGACTCCACATGATCGACTCTTGTAAGAAAGGCTTCGTTATTATTGCCACCCCAGTCGTATGCTGTACCCTCACCCCAGTCAGGATAGAATCTGAGCACTATGTATTTGTCAAACAAGGGCTTTCCATTAAAATTCGATGGGATCTCCATGAATGATGGCAGTTCAGGGGCCTTTGTATCAAAGAGATAAACTTCTATGGTTTCCAGCCCATCATCTCTGTATCTTCTGACTATTTCAGAGTTTTCAAAGTTTTCTCCGAAAAGTTCGCTGTAATAATCGATTGCTGATCCAAGTTTCTCCAGCACTTCTTCATCGCTGTCTGATTCAAGGATCGACAGATATTCGTCCCGGTATTTTATCCTGTCACATGAAGCAAAAACATCATAGCAGTTCAGCCCGGCCTGGGCACCAATGTTACTGTAATAATAATCATCTCCTACCGACTCGCCTTCAAAATGATTGCCGTAGTACATATAATTATCGAACTGATCCAGTCTCTTTTCATAGGATATTTCCGGCGTTTCGACTCCGGTTATTTCTTTAAGAGCTTTAATGTTTTCGCTTACATATTCTTTAAGTTTATTGAGATCTGCATCTTTATGTATGATCTTATATACCTTAAGGCCATCCGATACTTCAGGTATATCTGTCCTTGGCAGGTTTGATTCAGAATAATACACATTTTTGTATTGATTCGTACCCTCGTCCAAATATGATTCATCAAACAGATCGCCTACCACTTCAGGCGTGAGTTCATTAATGTTATCTCCGACAGACTCCACCTTCAAAGTTTTGATCTTGGACCAGAGGCTCTTCTGTGATTTAGGTCCAATCGCCCGGACCTTGAACTGATAAGTGCTTCTGGGCTCACAATCCAAGTTAGTATACAGCAAATTTAAAGTAAAACAATTCCAGTTTTCTTCTGATTTTTTCTTATATGCAATTTCGTACTTCTTGGCCTTTGATACTTTATTCCAGCTTACTTCGACCATTCTTCCATTCTGGACTGCTTTCGCGACCGGTCTTGCCAGACTTGTCGTAACGGTCTTTGTCTTTGACCACTTCCCATACTTTGTCTTGGATTTTGCTCTTACCTTAATGCTATAAGTTGTGAGGGGCGATCCGGTTATTTGCAGTTTGGTATTTGTTGTAGTCTTTTTAGTCCATACACTTGAACTCTTTTTCTTATATGCAACCTGGTATTTTACTGCGCCGGCTGCCTTTTTCCAAGTCACGGTAAACTTATCTGTAGTAGATTTCACAGATTTGATTATTACTCTTTCCGGTGTTCCGACAGTCGTGTTTTTATCGCAGACTTTTTTGATATTGGGAATACTTAGTTCTTTTCCTCCTGCTTTGCCCTTAACTTTCATCGTATAGGTCTTACCGATTTCAGCCGGATATGTCCCTGATATTATCAGGCTGTCCTTTCCGGTCTTATGCCAGGATCTAACTTTTGTACTTCCTTTATACAAAGATAATGTCGCATCAATTGCTTTACCCGAATACATCAGCTTAACATAGCAATTGGCACCTCTTTCACTGAATGTCAGTTTAGTAACATTGCTGACTGCCCTTGTCTCACCAAAAGCAAATGAGGTAAATACAAGCATGACTGCCAAAGCTATTATTAATACTCTCTTCATCCTTATTCTCCTCCTTTACTTTCGTCCCCAAACACAACGTTTTCGGCTATTCTGATCATATCTGATCTATCGAGGGTGCTTCCCAGGACGCAAACCGTATCATATTTCTCTTCATTCCATATAATGAAGCTGTATTCCCCTTCGTCAAGTGTCTGGTAATAATCATATTCTCTGCCGTTTAGCTCTATCTTCTCAAGGTTGTCTTCCGGAGTTATCATTTCCATAAAAGTAACAGAACTTGAAAGATAGCATCCAAAGTCGATGACTTTGCCCTCAGAGTTTCTGAACAGAGCATCAAAGGAATCCGCCTCTTCATTTATCTCTTCCTGTATGAACCCTTCCGGTATCCATTTCAGTTCGGGAACAGTGAAAGCCAGACCGGGTTCTTGGTCATCAATATGATAAACAATATGATCACCTATAACCTCTCTGTACCATTTGATCACCATTGCTCTGGCTTCCTCGCTGAATGTAAATACCATTCCCGCGCTAACTCCCAGAATGAGGACCACCGCTGCCACTCGCTTTAGCACGTTGTTATTAAATCTTTTGCGGGTCTTAAGCTCTATGGCCTTTTGGATAATGCGATCTCTGATATCTTTTGCGTCTTTTGCAGTTAAGGCTTCTGTCTCAAAGTTATCGATTATCGCGCTTCCTTCAGCCTCAGCATATATTCTGGATATATGCCTGAGCATATTATCGTCTAAAACGCAATTATTCATTTCTTGCCTCCTTAAGAGCCAAATCCAGTCTTGCTCTGGCCCTCTCTATCTTCTTATACACACTGTTTTCGGCGATACCATACAGCTTTGCCAGATCTCGGATGCTGTATTCGTAAAAGTATCTCAGCATGAGAAGGTCTCTGTCATCTTCTGAGAGTAAATTCATGGCTTCTATAAGGCCGATATCCTCTTTGGAGGTTGTGCTCAAAACATCCAGCCTCATATCGAATCGTATGTCCGAATTGCTCCTGGCTGCATTCTTTCTGTATAGGTCTATAGCAGAGTTTTTTGTCATCTTGTAAAGCAATGTGATCTGGCTCTTTGTACTGTATTTTCTATACTTACTAAATCTGAGATACAGCTTAATAAAAGCATCCTGAGCAGCATCCTCTGCATCAGCGCGATTGCCAAGGATCTTATCCGCTACTTTAACCATTGTGTTCCAGTAGTTTTCAACCAATTCTATGAAATTGCTCTCATCTTCAGAATCATTAAAAGTCAGATTCATGATTATCGGAAGCATAAAAAAACCACCTTTCCAATAATCATTATATGAAGTGTCCTGAAGTATGTCAATGAATTGACAATCCTATGATTGAAATGCATGTATTTCATCCTTTTCCCTTCTACTCTATATAACGAAAAGCGATGCCCAAATTAGACATCGCTTTCGAAATTTATCATATTTATTTGTTTTTATTTGAAACCCTTCCGCTCCTTGGCGCGGTCTATCAGCTCCTTGGATTCCTCGAAGGCCTCGGGAAGCTTCACGTCCATCCATTCTTTGCCCTTCTTCTGGGCTTTTTTGATGTCTTCCCAGTTCACGAGCACGTCTTCAACGCTATTGACTTCCACCTCGCCGAACACATGGGGGTGACGGATGATCATTTTTTGCTTCACTGTCTCGGCCACGTCCTCGAAGTTGAATAACCCCTCGTCTTCAGCCAGACTCGCATGAAAAACTATCTGCAGAAGCAGATCACCCAGCTCTTCCTTGAGACTATCACCGTTGCCAGACTCAAGGTACACGTTTATCCCCGAGAGTACTTCGCAGGCTTCTTCTATCAATTCGGGTTTCAGGCTCTCGTGAGTCTGCACCATATCCCAAGGACAGCCTCCCTCTGACCTTAAACGCTTCACCACTTCTATCAATTCATCTATCTGTGCCATGTTTCCTCCTGCGTACGTTAAAACTTCTGCTGCTTCTACTTCTGTATCAAAACCTGATCTTTTGTTACAGGCGTCCTTGGCTCCAGCACCGTAAACTGCTCGTCCCAGTCGCCTTTTATAAGTTTCTCTATGAGGTGAGTGCCGCCCCTGACGTAGTTTAACTCAGCCTCTAGCCACTCGGCATCCTCCTTGACAGAATCATAGTATTCCTGCCTTCTTGTATCATTGAAGCCGGCATCGATTATATCTATACCGCTGAAAAGTTCCTGCCAGTCCCTGAGATATACTGCTTTGGTCTCTTCGTCGATATCAGTTGTCAAATTCTCAAATATTCTTTTGATCGAATCACGCTTTGGATCTTTTTCCCTCACATAAAAGTGCCCCGGCGTCTTCAGATCGCTTATCGGCTCGTCACCGGTCTGCAGTATCAGAGATACGCAGTCGTCGATCTTTGGGATGACCAGTCGTTTGGTGCATGAAACGCCCTCCCAGGAGCCACCGCAGAAGCCCATGGTCACAAGGACCGTATCCACGTCTTCAGGCAGATCAGCCAGAGCGCTTCTTATCTGCTCGCGCATCTCCTCGGGGTCTCTGTGATAGTATCTGTCCAGATATACCACTCTTATTTCAGTCCCCAGTTTCTTCTGAGCCTCCTCTATATAATCTTTCAATGAGCTGCATGCAAGGATAATTACAGATTCACTCATCGTTCCCCTCCGTTTCAACAAGTTCAAATCTGTATTCCTGTTTAATGTCAGGATACTTATCTCTGTCTACTTTGCCGACAAACATATAGAGCGGTCTGACATACGTCCTGCGGTCACCGTAAAGTGCGCGGTACACCATGAGGTCTTCCCTTGTCTCACTGTGAACGGCAGTACCGACGATCTCATAAAGATACACGTTCCTCGCGCGATCTTCTGGGCTCAGAGTCTCTCTCTTGAAATGCTGCACGATATCACCGGGTTTGAATCTCAGTATATCCATTATAACGTCGATGCGCTTCCTTGCTTCGCGGTGTCCGTCAGATTCCTCGAAGAAATCCTTCATATCTTCGCACGGATAATCCTTGCATTGACCGCAGATCAGAATGCCTCTGTCCATACAGCACTGAGCTGCCATGCATTCCTCATCATTAAGCCCGATGCTCTGCCTGCATCCCGGACATTTACTGTTCAAAAAATCAGGGCATGCGCTGCAGTCCACACCGCAAAAGCCTATGAATTCAAGTTCTTTCATTACGCTATCCCTCCTGATCACCAGATGAACGGTATGATCTTTTTGGTCCTTGCTTTATACTTGAGATACTCTTCTCCGAAATCGCGTTCCAGACGCTGCTCCTCACTACTCACCTGCACCATCATTATGCAGATGAACACAATGAATACGACGAGTGCCTTCCAGGACCAAAGCACGATAACCAGACCAAGATAATATATGAAAACACCTAGAAGCATTGGATTCCGGCAGATCTTATACGGACCGTCCGTCATTAGTTTGCTTGTTCTCGGCGCGACCTCATGATCAAAAGCGTCCATCGGATTGCCTTTGCCGACAAGCCTCATATACACTATGGTCCAAACGCTTAATCCTATACCTGCTATCGCCATGAGCGCGAATATCACGATTCTCACGCTTCCTGGTGTAACCGTCCCTGTGATCTTCCACATAAAAAGCGGTATCAGCACCACAAAGAGCGCCAGTCCTATCAGATAACCTGCCAGATCTCTTGCTTTCATGTCTTCTCCTCTTGTCTTACTTTTATTTGATTATATCACAAAGCACTCATGTCATACAGTAATTTCTCTAAATAAAGAAAAGGACAGCCAAAAGGCGTCCTTTCATTCATGGTGCGGATAACAGGACTCGAACCTGCACGGTCGCCCACAGGAACCTAAATCCTGCGTGTCTGCCAATTCCACCATATCCGCATATTCACCGAACGAAAATAATATACTACATCCGGGCCAAAAAGGCAAGTATACCATCTAAGCATATTCTGCACACCTTATTGAAAGCAATAAAAAAGCTCGGTCATTGCCGAGCCTGAATGGTGACCCCATCGGGAATCGAACCCGAGTTACCGCCGTGAAAGGGCGATGTCTTGACCGCTTGACCATGGGGCCTTATAAAAAAACGGGCGACGTCCTACTTTTCCAGGCAGCTTCCCACCAAGTATCATCGGCGCTAAGGAGCTTAACTACTGTGTTCGAGATGGGAACAGGTGTAGCCTCCCCGCTATAGTCACCCGAT
>JAFYJM010000134.1 GCA_017538125.1 Bacillota bacterium | reverse complement strand
TCGGTCTCGTCGATGGCGGCTCTCATAGCGCCGGAGATATGGTCGGCGTACATGATAACGTGTCCGTCAACGTTTCTGGCTGCGCGGCCGATGGTCTGGATGAGCGACGTCTCCGTACGGAGGAAGCCTTCCTTGTCCGCGTCCAGAATAGCAACGAGAGCGACCTCGGGTATGTCCAGACCCTCTCTGAGAAGATTGATGCCGACCAGTACGTCGAAAACTCCCATCCTGAGGTCTCTGATGATCTCCATACGCTCCAGCGTGTCCACGTCTGAGTGCAGATAGCGCACGCGGATGTTGACTCCCTTGAGATAATCGGTGAGCGATTCGGCCATCTTCTTGGTGAGGGTGGTGACGAGAACCTTCTCGCCGTTGGCGGTCGTCTTGCGGATCTCACCAATAAGGTGATCGATCTGGCCTTTAGTGGGCTGTACGTCGATCGGCGGATCCAAAAGTCCGGTCGGTCTGATCAACTGTTCTGCGCTGATGCCGCCTGAGACTCGCTTCTCGTACTCAGCAGGTGTGGCCGAAAAGAATACCACCTGATTTATCATCTTTTCCCACTCCTCGAACTTCAGGGGCCTGTTATCAAGAGCGGAGGGAAGCCTGAAGCCGTAGTCCACTAGGGAAGTCTTACGTGAAAGGTTCCCGGCGTACATGCCGTGGAGCTGCGGCAGCATGGCATGCGACTCGTCTATGATCATCAGGAAGTCGTCGGGGAAGTAGTCTATCAAAGTATATGGCTTCTCGCCGGGCTTCGCACCTGCCAGATGGCGTGTGTAGTTCTCGATGCCTTTGCAGGTGCCGATCTCACGGAGCATCTCAAGGTCATACCTGGTGCGCTGCTCGATCCTCTGAGCTTCGAGGAGTTTGCCGCGGTCCTTGAACCACTGCACGCGTTCCTCGAGTTCTTCATTGATCGTCCTGATGGCGCGCTCCATGTTTTCCGGGGAGGTGACGTAGTGAGAGGCAGGATAGATCGAGATGTGATTTCTAAGCCCCATGATCTCTCCGGTCACAGGGTTCATCTCCTTGATACTATCGATCTCGTCGCCGAAGAGTTCAACTCTGACTGCGGAGTCGTTACCCGCGGGATAGATATCTATGACGTCGCCGCGGACTCTGAAGGTGCCGCGGTCGAAGGCCATATCGTTTCTGGTATACTGAAGATCGACGAGCTTGCGTAGAATATCTCGCCGCGACTTCTCCATGCCCGGCCTTAGACTGAGCATCTGGTTCACATAGTCAAAAGGCGAGCCGAGACCGTAGATGCATGACACCGAGGCTACGATGATAACGTCCCTGCGCTCCGCGAGTGCGGCCGTAGCTGAGTGGCGAAGCTTCTCTATCTCGTCGTTGATGTCGGAGTCCTTCTCTATATATGTGTCCGTCGATGGCACGTAGGCCTCAGGCTGGTAGTAGTCATAGTAGGAGACGAAGTATTCCACTGCATTCTCCGGGAAAAACTCCCTGAACTCACCGTGGAGCTGCGCAGCGAGAGTCTTATTGTGGGAGATGACCAGCGTGGGCTTCTGAACCTTCTCTATGAGTTTGGCCATGGTGAAGGTCTTGCCGGAGCCGGTGACGCCCATGAGGGTCTGATATTTCTTGCCGGCTTTGATCCCATCAGCCAAGGTCTCGATGGCCTGGGGCTGGTCGCCCATGGGCTCGAAATCCGCATGTACTCTGAATTCATTCATGGTGAGTTCCTCCTGGTGATATTATACTATTTTTTACCATATTTAGCAATAAAAAAGAACGAATGTTCCAAAAAACTCTACCCAAAACCGCGAAACTGTGATATAATACCATTACTATGCAGAACGAAATCATAATCAAAGGTGCAAACGAAAACAACTTAAAGAAACTGAACGTCAGGATACCCAGAGACAAGCTGGTGGTGCTGACGGGCCTGTCAGGCTCCGGCAAATCATCCCTGGCCTTCGACACGATCTACGCGGAGGGACAGAGGAGATACATGGAGTCGCTGTCTTCATACGCGAGGCAGTTCCTGGGCCAGATGGAGAAGCCGAACGTGGAGTACATGGAGGGCTTGAGCCCGGCTATTTCCATCGATCAGAAGACGACGAACCGCAACCCCAGGTCGACAGTGGGTACAGTGACTGAGATACACGACTATTTCAGACTGCTTTTCGCCAGGATAGGCAAGCCTCACTGCCCGGTCTGCGGTAAGCCGATATCATCCCAGTCCGTGGATCAGATGGTGGATTCCATCATGTCGATGGATGAGGGGACGAAGCTTCTGGTGCTGGCGCCTGTGGTGAGAGCTAAGAAGGGCACTCACGAGAAAGTCATCGAGAGGATACAGCGCGAAGGCTTTACCAGGGTCAGAGTAAACGGCGAAGTCATGGTCCTCGGCGAGGATGAGATCAAGCTCGAGAAGACTTATAAGCATAACATAGAGATAGTGGTCGATAGGATCGTCGTGAAGCCCGGCCAGGAGAGCCGTATCGCTGAAGCCTGCGAGATGGCAATCGGTCAGTCGGACGGCGGTCTGGTGCAGATCGAGGCGGACTACCTTGACCGTCACATAGAGAAGATCTTTTCGACGAAACTGGCCTGCCCGGATCACGGCGCGAGCCTGGAAGAGCTGGAACCGAGGATGTTTTCATTCAACGCGCCCTTTGGCGCTTGTCCGACCTGCTCAGGCATAGGCATCACACAGAAACTGGATCCCAGGAAGCTCATAGACGAGAATCTGTCAATAGATGATGGTGCGCTGCAGCCGATCTTCGGCAGCATGGAGTTTTCGGGTCTGTATCGCCAGAACATAAACGGACTGATCAAATATCATGGAGTCGATCCGAGCGTGCCGCTCAAAGACATGCCGAAGGACTTCCTTCATGAGCTTTACTATGGTACAGGCGGCCGCAATCTCAAATGGTTCTACGTCTCCAGGAACACCGGCTCCAAGACCCTTATGGACAGACCATTTGAAGGCGCCATAAACAATATCGAGCGCAGAGTGCGCGAGACTACTTCGGACTATTTCAGAAACAAAATGGAAGCCTACATGGTGACCAGCGTCTGTCCTGACTGCGGCGGCAGGCGCTTCAAGCCGGAGATCCTGGCGGTCACAGTGGGCGGACTTAACATATCGGAGATCTCAGACATGTCGATCGTGGAGTGCTTGGAGTTTTTTGATAAGCTCAAGCTGAGCGAGAGGGACGCCACCATAGCAGAGATGATCATCAAAGAGATCAAGAACCGCCTGAACTTCCTTAAGAACGTGGGCTTGGACTATCTGACTTTGAGCCGCTCCGCGGGATCGCTCTCCGGCGGAGAATCACAGCGTATCAGGCTGGCTACACAGATAGGCTCCAGCCTTGTCGGCGTGCTGTATATACTGGACGAGCCTTCCATCGGCCTTCACCAGAAAGATAACGAGAAACTTCTGAAGACTCTGAGAGATCTGACGGACATCGGCAACACGCTCATCGTTGTCGAGCACGACGAAGACACGATGTACGCGGCTGACCACATAGTGGACATCGGTCCCGGCGCAGGCATCAACGGCGGTGAGCTGGTGGTGCAGGGCACAGTCGAGGACATAAAAGCCTGTCCGGAGTCCATCACCGGTCAGTATCTCTCAGGCGTGAAAAAGATCCCTATCCCGGACTACAGACGCCCCGGAAACGGTCTGAAACTCACCGTGAGAGGCGCACGCCAGAACAATCTAAAAAATATCGACGTGGACTTCCCTCTGGGCAAGTTCGTCTGCGTGACAGGCGTATCAGGCTCGGGCAAGTCATCGCTCGTTAACGAGATACTTTACAAGGGAGCGGCTCACGTGACCAACCGTCTGCAGGAGGAGCCGGGAGATCATGACAGGATCGATGGCCTCGAATACATAGACAAGGTCATCGATATCGATCAGAGTCCGATCGGCAAGACTCCGCGCTCGAACCCGGCCACATACACCGGCATGTTTGATACGATCAGAGATCTTTTCGCCACGCTTCCCGAAGCGAAGATGAGGGGCTACAAGAAGGGCAGATTCAGTTTCAACGTGAAGGGCGGGCGCTGCGAGGCCTGCTCCGGCGACGGCATCATCAAGATCGAGATGCACTTCCTGCCGGATGTTTACGTGCCCTGCGAGGTCTGCCACGGCAAGCGCTACAACCGCGAGACTCTGGAAGTCAAGTATAAGGGTAAGAACATCTACGAGGTCCTGGATATGTCCGTCCGCGAGGCGCTGGACTTCTTCAGGAACGTACCGCAGATTTACAGATATCTGAACACTTTGGACCAGGTCGGCCTGGGCTATATCAAGCTCGGTCAGCCGTCAACGCAGCTCTCGGGCGGCGAGGCACAGCGTGTCAAACTGGCCACAGAGCTGACCAAACGCTCCACCGGTAAGACTCTCTATATTCTGGACGAGCCTACCACAGGCCTTCACTTCGACGACGTTAACAAACTGATAAGCGTGCTCCAGCAGTTGGTCGACCAGGGGAACACCGTGGTCGTCATCGAGCACAATCTGGACGTGATCAAATCAGCCGACTATATCATTGACCTTGGCCCGGACGGTGGAAATCGCGGTGGCACCATAGTCACGACCGGTACGCCTGAAGAGGTCGCAGAGTTCGAAGGCTCATACACGGGCGAATTCCTTAAGAAGATATTGGCTAAGAAATAAAGCGATCCTGCTGGGCCGCTTAATTGACAGAACAAGGAGGCACCCATGATCTACCGTAAATTTAAAGACCTTGATATTTCCATGCTGAGCTTCGGCCTGATGCGGCTTCCCATCAACGAAGACAAATCGATCAACGAAGAGCTAACCGCCGAGATGGTTGATTATGCCATCAGGCACGGCGTGAACTACTTCGACACAGCCTGGCCTTATCACGGCGGCATGTCGGAGAAAGTCATCGGCAGGATACTGAAGAACTATCCGAGAGAGAGTTTTTATCTGGCTAACAAGTACCCCGGCCACATGATTGCCGAGAAGTACGACCCGGCGGAGACCTTTGAGAAGCAGCTTGAGAAGTGCCAGGTGGACTACTTCGACTTTTATCTTTTGCACAACGTGTATGAGAATTCCATCGGAGTCTACGAGGACCTTC
Organism: Bacillota bacterium; assembly: GCA_017538125.1. Taxonomy (GTDB): domain Bacteria; phylum Bacillota; class Clostridia; order Peptostreptococcales; family Anaerovoracaceae; genus RUG754. The sequence goes on along the minus strand of JAFYJM010000134.1, from coordinate 1,703 downwards.
AGTGGGGGATCATGGACTATTTCCTCGAGCAGAAGAGGAACGGCCGCATCAGACATCTGGGATTTTCCAGCCACGCGGATGTGCCTTTCCTTAAGGAATTCCTCGCAAAATACGGACATCAGATGGAATTCTGCCAGCTCCAGCTGAACTACCTGGACTGGACCGTAGAAAAGGGCAGAGAAAAGTATGACCTGGTCACAAACTTCGGTCTTCCTGTCATTGTAATGGAGCCCGTGAGAGGCGGCAAGCTAGCTGCACTTCCGGAGGATGTTATGGCAGAGCTGGGAGCTGATCGTTCTGCTGCATCATATGCACTCAGATGGTTCCAGCCTCTGGACAATGTATTCACGGTTCTTTCCGGCATGTCAGACATGGAGCAGATGATCGACAACGTGGCAGCTTTCGATCGCGAGGAGCCTCTGAGCGAAGCAGAAGAGAAAATCATCATGACGGCTGCAGAGGGCATGAAAAACGAGGTCCCCTGCACAGCCTGCAGATACTGCACTGAGAGCTGCCCGATGGAACTTGATATCCCCGACCTTCTTTTCAAGTATAATCAGCTGAGGACAGGCGGGGGCTTTACCGTCAAGATGCAGCTGGATTCATACCCTGAAGACAAGCTGCCGTCAGCCTGCATAGGTTGCGGAGCCTGTACGGAGATGTGCCCACAGAAGATCGCGATCCCCGACGAACTGGCAGCCTTCGCGGAGGAACTGGCCAAGATGCCAAGCTGGGCAGAGATCTGCAGGCAGCGCGAAGAAGCAGCAAAGAAACTGGAAGAGAAATAAATTTAAGAGCCATGTGAAAGACAGTCACATGGCTCTTGCTTACTTGACGGTTTTATACCGGGAGGATATAATTATATCAAAGGGAGGTAATAGAGATGGCGGACAACAAAGACAAAATAGTAACCAGTGAGGACCTCAGAGAAGAATTAAACGAGGAGAGGAAAGCGCGAGGCGAATATGATGTGCCCGCGATCAATCCCGGTCAAAGCGGTGTCAGCTTCGGCACTCTGGCCAGAAAAGACAAATCCTGGAGCAACGAATTGGAGTTTTTCTTCAAACTGATCACAGGCAAGGATAAAAAGGAGAAAAAATAATATGGCTGATAATAAAGACAAGATCTTATCCAGCGAAAACTTTCGTAAAGAGATAAACGAAGACAGAAAAGCAAGGGGCGAATACGAGATGCCGGCCGTTAACCCCGGGCCGGGCGGGGGCATCGGCTTCAGTACTTTTTCCCGGAGAGATAAGTCATATAACAGCGTAGGAGATTTCTTTGTGAAGCTGGCTAAGAGGAAGAAACAGAGAGTTAAGAAATAAACATAAATAAAAAGCGGCAGGTTCAGAACCTGCCGCTTTCTTATTTCAGTGGTTTCTCATGCTTCTTTCGATATTACGTTGGGCGTCCTTCTTGGCGATGGCCTCGCGCTTGTCATAGTTTTTCTTGCCTCGGCATAGTCCGATCTCCATCTTAGCACGTCCATCTTCGTTGATGTAGAGCTTGAGCGGTACGAGCGTCATGCCCTGGAGGGTGAGCTTCCCGGTGAGTTTCCGGATCTCCTGTTTATGCAGCAGGAGTTTCCTCTCACGAAGCGGATCCACGTTAAAACGGTTTCCCTGCTCGTAAGGGGAAATGTTCATGCCGATCACGATGGCCTCTCCGTTTCTGATCCTGACGTAGGCTTCCTTGATGGACAC
>JAFYJM010000133.1 GCA_017538125.1 Bacillota bacterium | reverse complement strand
AGGTTTGCCAGACCCAGTTTGATGCCGGGAATGGGCACGGGGATCGGTATCAGCACTTCCACATAGCTGAAGATCAGAGCGAGAGCGGCAAACATGGCGCTAATGGCGAGAAGCCTGGTGCGGCTATCCGCCTTGCGCGGTGATCTAGCCTGAGATGACATCGGTGTCACCTCCTTTGCCTTCGATCTCAATGACTACGCGGTTTGGCAGGCAGACTATGCTGTCGCCGATCAAGGAGATCCTGCCGTGGTCCACGCAGATTTGGTTTTTGCAGGTGGAGGACTCCATGCGGGCGGTACCATCTTCGATGATGATCACGTTCCTGTGACCGTCGCTTTCGATCTCGATGGTCTGATCTTCGAAGAGAGAATAGATACCATAGGTATCACCGTTTAGAGTGACGCGCACGTCAGTGCCTCCGGCCTCTTTAGCCAGTGGCCCGAAGGAGATGATGAGTCCTGCTGCAACTATTAAAATGAGTAAAATAATATCTGCTTTTTTGATCATGGGTCTATTATATCATAAAGCGCCGATCTGTCAAAGCAGGTAGAAAAATCATGCAAGACACAGCCCCAGACCTATGATATAATCAAAGTATGTTAAAGGCAAAAAAACGCAAACTGAATATTTTGCTCATTGCATTGATCCTGATACTGGCGATGAGCCTTACGGGCTGCGGAAACAGCAAAAGCAGCTGTAACGGCTATTCGAAGCAGTCATTTTACTTCGACACGATCTGCGAGTTGACCATATATTGCTTCAGCGAAGGCGTGTATGACGGAAACAGCGAGGACGATTTCGAAGCAGCCTGCGACGAAGTTATCGCCGACGCTTTCAAGCTGATGAGCGAGTATGAGAAGACACTGTCGAGGACCATTGAAGGCTCTGACGTAGATATGATCAACAAGTCCGGAGGAAAGGCTGTCAAGGTGAGTGCCGAGACACTGGAAGTGATCAAAAAGGGCAAGGAGTTCGGAGATGTATCCGGCGGCGCTTTCGACATCACCATAGGGAAAGCCTCGGAACTCTGGGATTTCCATGAGAGCCTTGACGAAAGTGCGGAGGCTGAAGTGCCTTCAGAAGATGCGCTTTTAGAAGCATCCGAACACATCGACTACAGAAAGGTAATAATTGATGAGAACGCCGGAACGGTGAAACTTGAGGATCCTGAGATGATGCTTGACCTCGGCGGCATAGCCAAGGGATATATAGCGGACAAGATTGCTGAATTCCTCAGATCAAGGGGCGTCGTAAGTGCGATCGTCAATCTCGGTGGAAACATCGAGGTCATAGGCGGCAAGACGGCAGGATATGTTTCAGGAGATCAGGAGGAGGCGGACTTCATATTGGGTATCCGCGATCCGGATTCTGAGACCGGTGATCTTTTGGGAGTATTGCCCGGTAAGGATGTTACTGTGGTAACTTCCGGCACCTATGAGAGATTCATAGAAGTGGACGGAGTCAAGTATCATCACATACTCGACCCGGAATCCGGATATCCTGTGGATACGGATGTTTTTCAGGTCAGTATCATCGCAGAGGCCGGCCATTCGGTCGACTGCGATGGGCTTTCGACGACCTGCCTTGCGCTAGGCGTTGAGAAAGGCGCGGATCTTATCCGCGAACTCGATCTGGACGGCAGATATGGGACGATCGAAGCGATCTTTGTGACCACAGACGGAGAAGTAATATTTACTAACGAAAATACTGCATTTATCGAAAACTGAAAGGGAAAGACATGAATATCACAGAACAGAAAAAACTCGGCTTCGGCATGATGAGAATGCCGCTTCTTGATCCCAACGATTCGACTAGCTTTGACTATGACCAGATCCAGCATATGATCGACGAATATATGGCCAAAGGCTTCAACTATTTCGATACCGCATGGATGTACCACGGTGGAACAAGCGAAGGTATCGTGAAGAGATGTCTTTTGGGGAAATATCCGAGGGAAAGCTTCACTGTGACCGATAAGCTCCCGGACTATATCCTCAAGCCTGGTTTCGGGCCTCAGCAGGTCTTCGAGACTCAGCTCGAGAGGACAGGTCTGGATTATTTCGATATATATCTGGTCCACGACACGAATGCCCAGTCTATAGTGAACTTCGAAAAATACCACTGCTTCGAGTTCGTGGAGGAACTCCTGGACAAAGGCCTGGTCAAGCACATCGGACTATCGCATCACGATGGGCCGGAGCTTCTGGAGGAACTCCTGATTAGACATCCCAGGATCGAATTCGTGCAGCTTCAGATCAATTATCTGGACTGGGACAGCTTGGGAGTAAGAGCGAGAGAATGCTATGAAGTCGCTTTGAAATACGGCAAAAAAGTTCTGGTCATGGAGCCCGTCAAAGGCGGTACGCTCGCCAAACTTCCCGAAGAAGCCGAAAAGATCTTAAAAGAAGCCTCGCCCGATATGTCCGTGCCATCGTGGGCTATCAGATTTGCAGGCTCCTGGCCCGAGATATACATGGTGCTGAGTGGCATGTCGAACCTCGAGCAGCTTCGCGATAATATGAGTTATATGGATGACTTCAGACCACTTGACGAGAAGGAGATGGAAACCATCGGCAGGGTACTTGACGTATTTAACGGAAACATCGCCATCGACTGCACCGGCTGCAATTACTGCACGGTGGAATGCCCGATGAACGTCCAGATACCCAGGCTGTTTAGCCTGTATAACGCTGATCTCCAGGAAATCGAGACTAAGCCCTGGAGCGCCCACGAGGAGCTGTACAACAATCTGGTTCTGACCGATGGCATAGGCGTGGTATCTGACTGCATCGAATGCGGTCTCTGCGAAGACCGCTGTCCGCAGCATCTCGAGATCAGAGAAAACCTTAAGAAAGTCGCAGAGCACTTCGAGAACAAATAGGAAGAGATCATGAAGATAAGTAACGTACAGTTAATATATTTCAGTCCTACCGGCGGCACGAAAAAACTGGCCCAGCGGTTCGCCTCGCTTGTAGCGGGCAAACTTGACGTGCCGGTGAACGAAACAAAGCTCATGGCCCCAGCGGACAGAGAAAAAGAATATAGTTTCGCTCAGGACGAGTTGGTGATACTGGCGTGTCCGACTTATGCGGATCGAGTGCCAAATAAGATTGCGCCTGATCTCAGGCGTATCCTTCACTTCGACGGATCGCCCGCGGTCGCGTTCGTATCCTTTGGAAACCGGAGCTTCGGCACCGCGCCGGATGAACTGGCTGACATACTAAGATCAGGCGGAGCAAAGGTTATAGGTCTGGGGGCTTTTGTCACGAGACATGTTTTCAACGATAACATCGCCAAAAGACGTCCCGACAGAGAAGACAAGCAGGAGCTGGAGGTTTTTGCGGAAGGAATTGCGGATAAGCTGCGCAGAGGAGAAGCGGAAGAGATCTCATGGGGCCTTGTCGGAGAATACTACAAACCGCTTAAAGAAGACGGTAATTCTGCGGTATTTCTCAAAGCGAAACCTCTGACGCGTGAGGAAGATTGCTATCACTGCGGCCTCTGCGTGAAAATGTGTCCGATGGGATCGATAGATACTGACTGCGTCACAGTGAGCGGCGTCTGTATCAAATGCCAGGCCTGCGTCAGAAGCTGCCCCACTAAAGCAAAATACTTCGACGATGCGGACTTCCTGTCGCACGTTAGGATGCTTGAACGGGAGTGCCAGGAGCGTGCGGAAAACAAAGTCTATCTGTAATGAGACAGGAGACCATGATCAGGAAATAATATAAAAAAGCGGAGACCGATAACGGTCTCCGTTCTTTGTTCCCATAGTTAATATCATTTATTCGCGAACGCGAAGTATCTTCTGACCGGGGTGTGAAGAAGCGCATGGGTGAGTACCACAGCGATCACCATGGAGACTGCGAACTGTCCGATGTTCCCCGGGATCGACAGGAAGCCCACTGTGAGATTGCCGTAGACCAGGGCGTTCACAACCACGTAGACCGCGACTTCAGCGAAACCGCCGATCACCATTGCCAGGAGCTCATGCGGAGCAAGGCTCAGGATCTTAATGGGCTTGGGGGCGTCTTCTGACTGCGCCTGAAGCTGAGCTTTATGTGCGCCGCGCTCGATCAGAAGACCCATCAGATAAGCCATGAGGCCTTTGGCGATAAAGGTGCCAACTGCGAAGATCGCGTAGCCGCCAAGGATGTCCGCGAGGGCAGCTCCTATTGAGGACGCGATGGCACCTTGCTTCTTGCCGAGAACCAGAACGCTCATAAATATGAAAGTATCACCGATATGCACATAGCCTTGAGTAAGCGGATTCGGTATCTTGAAAGCATAAGTAGCCAGACATACCAGACATGTCATCAATGCTGTCAATACCAGGCTGTCGGTTTTTTCTATGCGTCTCATAGCTGTTCTCCTTTCATATTCTCTATTGATATCATATCAAAAAAGTGTTATCATTAAAATATCCAATTAGAACTAATTAAAAGATAACAGTTTGAGGATAATACAGCAATGAAACGAATAATACTCGATACAGATAACAGTAATAAGCAGTTTCTGTATGAACAGTTATATGACACGATCAAAGAAGACATTCTCTCCGGCGCCATCAAGGCAGGGGAGAAGCTTCCTTCTTTGAGGTCGCTCTCAAAAGATCTGGAGATCAGCCTGACAACCATAGAGCAGGCATACAGCCAGCTGACTGTGGAAGGCTACATAGTGGCCAGACCCCAGTCCGGTTTTTTTGCGGCGGAGATCAATTCATCCAGAAATTCCGAGAGAGAGGAGAGCGTAGAGGAGATCACGGAGGAGACACTCACGGAGAACAGCTTTATCCACGATCCTTCGGCCTTCGACTTCGCTAAGTGGAAAAAATGCTCCAACGAGGTCTTCAATTATTACTCAGACCAGCTGCTTTTCGAGTCCGATCCACAGGGAGAAAGAGCACTGAGAAATGAAGTTGCCAAGTACATATTCAGATCGCGCGGAGTTAACGCCAGCCCTGACAGGATCGTTATCGGTGCTGGTACACAGCAGATAACCTCGCACCTTGCCAGGATACTCCTCAGGATGGACATTGGGCTCGTCTCTATCGAAGAGCCGGGCTATCTGCCGGTGCAGTCGATCTTAAAGGATGCAGGCCTTCAGGTGAACCACATACCGGTCAACGAGGACGGAATAGATATCAGCAAACTGCCGACTAACATCGGATCGGCCGTGTACGTGAGCCCTTCGAATCAGTTTCCCACAGGCGCGGTCATGCCGGTGGGCAGGAGGTATGAGCTTCTAGACTGGGCGGTCAGGAACAGATCGTTTATCATCGAGGATGACTATGACAGCGAACTAAGGTATTTCGGCAAGCCGGTACCTGCGCTCAAAGGCCTTGACGAAAGCAACTGCGTGGTGTATCTCGGATCTTTTTCGTCGACGCTTTTCCCGGCGGCCAAGATCTCATACATGGTGCTCCCGGGACAGATGGCTGAGATCTTCGGAGACATCAAGAAGGCCTACACTCAGACCTGTTCCAAATCAGAGCAGCTGACGCTTGCTCTCTTTATGGAAAAGGGTTACTATTATACTGGGATCAGGAAACTGAGATCGCTCAATTCGAGGAAACTTGACCTGGCTCTGGACGCTTTCGAAAAGTATTTCGGAGATGATGTCCTTCCGATGGATACAAGATCAGGCATCACGCTGACTCTAAAGGTAAGATCTCAGAGGCCGAGGGTGGAACTGATACTGCTGGCTGCGACCATAGGCCTGGAAATGGTACCGATATCAGCCATAACGGATCAGGAAACGTCGGCGCTGTCCTTCTATTACAGTCAGCTTCCGATAGAGCTTATAGACGCTAAAATCAAGGAATTGGAGGGGATTTGGAGATGAACGAGATAGATATCAAAACTAAGAGAACAGCCCTTGTAATGGGCGGTGGTGGCTCCAGAGGAGCATATGAGATCGGAGTATGGCAGGCGCTTAAGGAACTTGGCATAAGGATAGACATGGTCTACGGCGCTTCTGTCGGAGCTATAAATGCAGCCATGGTCGCCCAGGGTGACGTGGATCATACCGCAGACCTCTGGAAAGAGATGGAGACCGACATGGTCTTTGACATGGCTCCCGGCAGCAAGCCTATCGACTACGTGAAGGAGATAGTGGTGAACCAGGGAGCTGGCACCGGCCCTCTCAAGGAGCTTCTCACAAAATTCATTGACGAGGAGAAGGTCAGATCATCCGGTCTGGACTTCGGCATAACAGCCGTCTCGCTTCCGAACTTCGAAGGACATTATCTGAGGCTCAAAGACATCCCGGAAGGCAGGCTGATCGACTATATAATGGCTTCTGCTTCGGCTTTTCCGGCATTGCAGGCCTACGAGATAGACGGCGTGAGCTACATAGACGGAGGCTATACGGACGTGCTTCCCATCGGTATGGCGGTAGAGGATGGAGCGACAGATGTGATAGCCGTGGATCTGAACGGTTACGGATCAGTAAGCAGAGACGTCCTGGAAAACACACCAAACCTCATACACATCAAGTCAAGAGAAAATCTGGGCTTCCAGCTCATATTCGACAGGGACAATACCGTAAGGATCATGAAACTGGGCTATCTGGACTGCTTCAAAGCCTTTGGCATAGTCGACGGAGATTACCTGTCGTTCTCAAAGGGCACTTTTGACAAGACGACGATGAAGATGGCTGACAATCTGGGCGAGATCTTCAGCATGGACAGCCTCATCATATACACTAGACAGATATATTTGGACAGGATCAGCGAACTTATTAACTCGGATATCAGAAACGCAAATAAGCTGAACAAGCTGATAAATCTAAAGACTCTGAAGGAGATGATAGCTTTCGCTGAAGAGGAGAAACTGCAGGAGGGCATCAGGGATACCAAAGCAGAGAAATTGCTGTGCTATGCAGCGGCAGAAGATATGAGAAAGAACGGAGACAGGAGCATCTTTATGACCAGAACGGCTATGAGGATGATACCGAAGGTGGTGAACGCCGCCAAGTTCCTTATAAAATTTGAACTGGTCAGGTAGACCGAAAGGAGAGGCAAAATGGACGAAAGACTCAAGAAAATAATCGATGGAAGCGACAACATAGTGTTTTTCGGTGGGGCAGGGGTTTCCACCGAATCCAACATTCCCGACTTCAGATCCGAGAAGGGCCTTTACAAAGCCATAAACGATTACGGCAGAAGCCCGGAGGAAATGATCAGTCACAGCTTCTTTGTAAGTCAGACTGAGACTTTTTTCGATTACTACAAAAAGAACCTTATATATCCGGATGCAAAGCCGAATAAGGCCCACAGAGCTCTTGCGAAACTGGAGGCTCAGGGCAAACTCAAGGCCGTTGTAACTCAGAATATCGACGGTCTGCACCAGATGGCCGGGAACAAGACCGTCTATGAGCTCCACGGATCCGTCCTCAGAAATTATTGCATAAAGTGCCATCAGTTCTATGACCTGGATTACATCATGGATGAGTCGCACTGCAGGGGAAGCGTGCCTATCTGCCCTGTGTGCGGAGGGATAATCAAACCTGACGTCGTGCTCTACGAAGAGCCGCTTGACGGCGATACCATGGACAGAGCCATTTCCGCGATCTCGAGAGCAGATACGCTGATAATCGGCGGAACATCACTCGTGGTATATCCGGCTGCAGGCTTCGTGCGTTATTTCCACGGCAGGAATCTAGTGCTCATCAATAAGCAGGAAACCTCCTATGATTCACACGCGGATCTGGTGATCCACGACGCCATAGGCAAAGTCATGGATATGGATGAGGACTGAAACCTACTTGAAATGTGCAGTTTTCGTGAAAAATGCATTTTAATACTTTACTTGAGATGGATTTTTTGGTATAGTGTTGATGTATGGAATTAAATACATTTATGCCTGAAAACGCTCAGGCATATTATAAAATTAGTTAATTTTTTACATACAAATCATATATTTACAACCAGGAGGAAATGTTAAAATGAGAGAAGTTGTAATCGCAAGTGCTGTCAGAACTCCGATCGGCAAATTCGGAGGCAGCTTAAAGGATGTATCCGCAAGAAAGCTCGGAGCTATCGTTATCAAGGAAGCCCTTAACAGAGCAGGCGTTGCCCCTGAAATGGTCGACGAAGTAATCATGGGCTGCGTACTTCAGGGCGGACTCGGACAGAATGTTTCAAGACAGATGTCCTTAGACGCAGGTGTTCCTGTAGAAGTACCCACATTTACAATCAATAAGGTTTGCGGATCCGGTTTAAGAGCTGTTGAGCTTGCTGCTCAGATCATCAAGGCCGGCGACGCTGACATCGTAGTTGCAGGCGGAGCTGAGAACATGTCAGCTACAGCATATGCACTGCCCGCAGCAAGATGGGGAGCCAGAATGTTCGACACCAAGATGGTCGACATGATGGTAAACGACGGACTTTGGGACGCTTTCAACGGATATCACATGGGTATCACAGCTGAGAACGTAGCAGAGCAGTGGGGACTTACCAGAGAGCAGCTTGACGAATTCTCAGTAATTTCTCAGCAGAGAGCAGAAGCAGCAGTAGATTCCGGCAGATTCGACGACGAGATCGTTCCCGTTACCATTCCTCAGAGAAAGGGTGATCCTATCGTATTCGCCAGAGACGAGCATCTCACCAGAGGATCCTCCATGGAGAAGGTTGCTAAGCTTAAACCCGCATTCAAGAAGGACGGCGGAGTTGTAACAGCTGCCAACGCTTCCGGTATCAACGATTCCGGCGCAGCTTGCGTAGTTATGTCAGCTGAGAAGGCCGAAGAGCTTGGAATCAAGCCTCTTTGCAAGATCGTATCCTATGCTTCCGGCGGAGTTGATCCTTCCATCATGGGAGTAGGTCCTGTTCCCGCTTCAAAGAAGGCTCTTGAGAAGGCCGGCCTCACCATCGAGGACATCGACCTCGTTGAAGCCAACGAAGCATTCGCTGCTCAGTCACTGGCAGTAAGAAAAGAATTAGGACTTGATCCTGAAAGAACCAACGTAAACGGCGGAGCTATTGCACTCGGACACCCCATCGGAGCATCCGGCTGCAGGATCCTCGTTACCCTGATCCACGAAATGATCAAGAGAGACAGCAAGAGAGGTCTTGCTACACTCTGCATCGGCGGCGGTATGGGAACATCCCTCATCGT
>JAFYJM010000132.1 GCA_017538125.1 Bacillota bacterium | reverse complement strand
CATAGCCGGGCCTTGCGATGCTGACTCCGAAGATCTCATCGGTTATGGACAGGCCTATCATTATCCTGTGCAGGAGCGACGTGCCCTCGCGGACCTTCTGGTTCAGCGCTACTCCCATGAGGAGGTAACGGGCGTTTGTGACGATCATCATGATGACCAGTTGAAGAAGGGTAGCGCCCTCGCCGTATACGGTGAAGCCGACGTACTGACCGGCGGACGCGTAGCTCGTCAGACTGGTCAGAAAGCCCTGAAAAGCGTTGAACCCGCAGTCCCTGGCGATGATGCCCAGACTGAACGACACCGCAAAATACCCGATGCCGATGGGTATACCAGCTTTCAGGCCTTCAGCGAATATTTCTTTGTTTGTGCGTTGAAGAGTTGTCATTTATTATTCCATAAAAACGTCCGGCAGGTCCGCGCAAGGCGCGGACATGGAGCCGCAGAAGACGACGTTTGATCGCCTGCCACGCAGCCCATGCCTGGGGACTCAGTTGGTCAGAAGCTTGTGTATTCCTTTATCCAGGCCGTTCAGAGTTAGTTCGTACATCGGGAAAACTTCTCTTACCATGGATATGGTCCTGGCGCCCCAGGCGTTATGCCAACGGGATTCCTTGATCGGATTGAGCCAGATCACTTTGTTATAGAAACGCTTGAACTTCCTGAGCCAGTCGATGCCGGGCTCCTGGTTCCATGCGTACCAATTGATATTGCCGCCTCTTGACAGAAGCTCGTACGAAGACATAGCCGCGTCTCCGACTATGATCACTTTGTAGTCCGGCCCGAGATTTTTGAAGACCCAGTCAGTCTCGATCCACCTGCCGTCTATGATGTAGGGGTCGGTGTAGAGATAGTCGTAGATGCAGTTATGGAAATAGTATATCTTAAGATCTTTGAGATGCGTGGACTGGTTCACAGCCTGGAAGAGCTGACTGCACAGCTTGCTGTAGCTCCTCATCGAACCGTCAGAGTCCATGAGAAGAAGGAGCTTGACTGTATTTTTGCGAGGCTTCTCGTAGACGAGCTTCAGCATACCGGCATTCTCGCAGGTGGCATCGACGGTCTGGTCGATGTCAAGCTCTGTCTTGGCCGAATCCACCCTCGAAGAAAACTGCCTGAGCTTCCTGAAAGCCATCTGGAACTGTCTCGTATCCAGCTCGTTGTCCTGGCGGAAGTCCCTGAAGTTCCTTTCACCGGCGATCTGGATGGCAGACTGGTGCCTTCCTTCTCCGCCTATCCTTATGCCCGCTGGGTTATAGCCTCCGTGTCCGAAGGGCGAGGTGCCGCCGGTGCCGATCCAGTAATCGCCGCCGTCGTGTTTCTCGGTCTGCTCCTTGAGCCTCTCACGGAACATCTCCCTTAAGGTCTCCAGATCATACTCCTTGGCCCAGTCCGGCATGTCTTCAAGCAAGCGCTCCAGTTCGCCCTGTGAGAGCCAGTCTCTCAGCTCCTTGGGGATCTCATCCACGGATTCGATCCCTTTGAAGTACTCCGCGAAGGCAAGATCGAACTTATCGTACTCTGTCTCGGACTTGATCAGGATGTTCCTGCAGAGATAATAGAACTCCATCAAAGAATTCTCAGCCATTCCGCGGTCAAGCGCATCGATCAGCGTGAGCCATTCATCCAGCGATATCTTTAAGTTGTAAAGTCTCAGTAGCCTGAAGAATTCAAGGAACATCGCTATCTCCTGTACGATGATGAGTTATAGTTCTTGTAGCTCCTCGCCGTGTCGACGTCCTGGTTTTTCTTAAGGAGAACGCCGATGTAAGGGATCTCCTCGGCGATCTTGTTAACGTCACAGCCCGCGATCTGAAGAGCCTGTATCCAGTCCAGAAGCTCCGAGGTGCTGGGCTTTTTCTGTATATCGCGCATATCTCTGATGCTGTAGAAGGCTTGAAGAGCTTCGTTCACGAGCTTCCTGTCGACGTCGCCGTAGTGGACCTTGATGATCTCGCGCATCTTTTCTTCGGAAGGGAATTCTATGTAATGGAAGATGCAGCGCCTCAAAAATGCATCTGGGAGCTCTTTTTCAGCGTTGGACGTGATGATCACGATTGGACGGAACTTGGTCTTCACCGTCTCCTTGGTCTCGTTGATGAAAAACTCCATACGGTCGAGCTCCCACAGAAGGTCGTTAGGAAACTCCAGGTCAGCCTTGTCGATCTCATCTATGAGGAGTACAGCTTGCTCGTCCGAGGTAAAGGCTTCGCCCAGCTTGCCGAGCTTGATGTACTGACTGATGTCAGAGACGTCTCCCTCGCCGAACTGGCTGTCGTAGAGACGTTGTACCGTGTCGTAGACATATAGGCCCTCCTGAGCCTTGGTTGTCGATTTGATGCTCCAGATGATGAGAGGCATCTCAAGCGCATCCGCTATTGACTGAGCCAGCATGGTCTTGCCGGTGCCGGGCTCACCCTTGATGAGAAGGGGCTTCTCCAGAGCGATCGCCACGTTCACGGCATTCATCAGTTCGTTTGATGCGACATAGTCGCTGCTTCCTCTGAATCTTTTCATGTCTTTCCTCGCTATATCGATACAATAGTTATATAAATATTAACAAAAAACAGGCCGTTTATCAAGGAGCTTTGAATTGACGAAAGGTATTTCAGGTGATATTATTATAGAAAATCAAAAAAGGGAGTATTGAAAAATGAGAACAATAGTATATTATTTGGTCTACTGGATAGCGGTCTTTCACGATAAGATCATGTCCATCAATGATTCAAAAGAATTTTTTCTAAACGATAAGCAGCTGCATTTTCTGGTGATCGGTCTTCTGGGACTGGTAATGATCTTCATCATCTATCCGATCTTCAAGTCTCTGGCTGAGAGCGGGCATGTGATGGTGGTCGCATGGATCTACGTTTTCACGGTGATCCTGGTCATAACATTCGCCATAGAGATCGGTCAGTGGTACTCCGGTACTGGAGTGATGGAGCTGGCGGACGTAGGATACGGCATACTCGGATTCCTGGCCATTTTTGCGGTCTTCTCAGTGATCCGCGGTATCTACCATGCTATTTTGAGGCTGATAAGAAAAGATTACGATTAAACTAGTTTACAGAGGGCAAAAGAAATGAAGATCACAGTCAAAGTCGGTACATCTACGCTTACACACAAAACAGGCAGACTGGACATAAGAAGGGTCGAGTCGCTTTGCAAAGTACTGAGCGACGTGAAGAACGCAGGACATGAAGTAGTACTTGTATCTTCCGGAGCCATTGGCATGGGCGTGGGCAAGCTAAATATGTCTTCAAAGCCGCAGGACATGCCTACGAAGCAGGCAGCCGCAGCGGTGGGGCAGTGCGAGCTAATGTACGTTTATGACAAGCTTTTCGCAGGATACAACCACACGGTCGCACAGATACTGGTGACAGGAGAAGATCTGGACAGTGAGATCAGGCATGCTAATTTCACCAACACGCTGAACAGGCTGCTCGAGCTCGGAGCGCTCCCGGTCATAAATGAAAATGACACTATCTCGACAGATGAGATCGCAGTGGGTGATAACGATACCTTGGGAGCACTGGTCGCTGCAAGCGTTGAAGCCGACCTTTATCTGGTGCTCACGGATATCGACGGTCTGTATACGGCTGATCCGCGCCATGACGAGACCGCAAAGCTTATCAGAGAAGTACGCGAGATCACCCGCGAGATGCTTGAAGGCGCAGGTGGCGGCGGTACGATGCTCTCTACGGGGGGCATGGCGACGAAACTCCAGGCCGCCAGGATATCCATGGACGCAGGCATCGACATGGTGATCGTCAGCGGGTCAGACCCTGCGATCATATATGACGTGCTGGACGGTAAGCCTGCAGGTACGCGTTTCATTGGGAGGACCGACAGATGAGGACGACAGGAGAAATACTTCGGGAGACCAGGGAAGCGCTTCCCACTCTGGTGTCCTCTCGAGACCTCAAGAATGAGGCTCTGAGGGCCATTTCCGCCAGGCTGATATCAGAGACGGACAACATATTAAAAGCCAACAGAGCGGACGTTGAGGCCGCTGGAGAGCTATATGGAAGTGTGATGATCGACCGGTTGACTCTAACTGAGGAGCGCATCAAAGACATGGCGGAAGGCGTGATCAAAGTCGCCGAGCTGCCGGATCCCGAAGGCCGCATCCTGAGCAGGGTAGAGAGGCCTAACGGTATGGTCATTGAGAAGACGGCAGTGCCTCTGGGCGTGGTCGCCATCATCTATGAGAGCAGGCCGAACGTTACATCAGATGCTGCGGTACTGGCGCTAAAGTCCGGCAATGCGGTGATCTTAAGAGGCGGAAGGGAAGCCTATAGGTCCAATGAAGCTATCGTCAGAGCCATACATCTAGGCTTAAGAGATGCAGGCCTTCCCGAAGCGCTCGTAGGCTTCATCGAAGACACCGACCACAGGTCGGCCGATGAGCTGATGGAGGCTGTAGGCCTGGTGGATATGCTTATCCCGAGGGGCGGCGCCGGACTTATCAGGCGCTGCGTGGAGAGGGCCAAGGTGCCCTGCATCCAGACTGGGACGGGCATATGCCATGTGTATGCGGACGCTTCCGCAGATCTTGACATGACTCTGGACATCGTCGAGAACGCGAAGACGAGCAGACCATCCGTATGTAACGCCGAGGAAGTGCTCCTCGTCCACAAAGATATCGCTAAGGAGCTTCTGCCGAGGCTGAAGGAGAGGCTGGTGGATCAGCGTCAGGCTAAGGATCTGGTGCCTGTAGAGCTCAGACTCGATGAGAAGGCGAGGGAGATCATATCCGGGACTCCAGCAGGACCTGAAGATTTCGAT
Organism: Bacillota bacterium; assembly: GCA_017538125.1. GTDB lineage: Bacteria > Bacillota > Clostridia > Peptostreptococcales > Anaerovoracaceae > RUG754. Next base: position 4,814 of record JAFYJM010000132.1, on the reverse strand, counting down.
ACTGAGTTTCTGGACTACATCCTGGCGGTAGCTGTCGTGAACGACGTAGATCAGGCGATAGCGCATATAGCGGCGCATTCCACAGGGCATAGTGAGGCCATAATCACGAACGACGCTTCAAATGCAGACAAGTTCACGACTCTGGTCGATTCTGCTGCTGTTTACGTGAACTGCTCCACTAGATTCACCGACGGAGGCGAGTTTGGTCTGGGCTGCGAGATGGGCATCTCCACTCAGAAGCTCCATGCGCGCGGTCCTATGGGTCTGGAAGAACTGACGACGTATAAGTACGTGATAAAAGGAAACGGGCAGACCAGATAAACAGTCAATGAGACAAAAATAAGCTATCGCGGCAAATGCCGCGATGGCTTTTGTAATGCTTGGTTCAGTTAACGAATATACCGCTGATTTGCGGTCCGGCTCACTTCGCGAGAAGATAGAGCGCTTCTGCGAAGATCTTTGCGCTGGTGACCATAGTCTCGATGTCGATAAATTCGTTAGGCTGGTGGCAGAGATCAACCTCACCGGGGAAGATAGGCCCGAAGGCGACCGTGTTAGGCACCGCTCTGGCGTAGGTCGCACCGCCCATGGTTATGGGCTGAGCGTCGGTCTGGCCGGTATATTTACGATAGATGTCCATGAGAGTAACTACCAGAGGGTCATCCGCAGGCTTGTACAGCGGACCCGCGCCGGTATTTTCAGTGATCTCCCATCCGTAACTGTCGCAGACACTGTGTACGCCATCCATTACCTGTTCAAGCGTGAAAGTCACCGGATAGCGCACGTCTATCACGAACTTGTACAGACCGTCTTCGACGTCAACTATACCGGCATTGAGGCTGAGCTTGCCAGAAGGTTCGTCTTCAAACTCTATGCCTATCCTTTCGCCGTGGATGTCGAAGCCGATGTGATCCTGGTAGAATCGAATAAGCTCTACAGTCTGAGGATCTTCGAAGGGCAGTCTTTCCAGAAGTTCGAAAAGAATGGATATCGCGTTTACTCCCTGTTCCGGCGTGGACGCGTGAGCAGAGACTCCTTTGACTATGATCTCACAGCTGTGATCTGTGTCCATAACGGTAAGCTTGTAGTCGTGAGTCTTTATGTAATTGGTGATGACGTCCATAACATCATCCCTTGCGTTTCCAAACGAAAGCATGGCGATGGCACTGTCAGGCACCGCGTTCGAAACCGTGCCGCCTTTGAGTGAGACAAGTTTGAGGCCTTCTACGATCTCAGACGGATCGACCTTCTTAGTGAGATCGAAAGAGATCATGCCTTTCTCACCGTGGATCACAGGGAACTCAGCGTCCGGAGAGAAGCCAGCCACTGGGCCTTTTTCTCTTTCCATGTAGTACTCCATGCCGTACCAATTGGTCTCCTCATCGAGACCCAGCATGACGCGGATGGTCTTATCGGGTTCGAAGCCGGCCTCCTTGAGAGCCTTCACGGCATAGTAACCGGCGAGGAGAGGGCCTTTATCGTCAATGGTGCCTCTGCCGTACATCTTACCATCTATGATCTCAGCCTTGAAAGGATCAGTGTCCCAGTTTGCAGAATCTCCGGCTGGAACTACGTCCAGATGACCTACCACGGCTACGATATCGTCGGTCTTGCCCGGGAAGTCTATGTGACCGCCCCAGTTATCGACGTTCTTTGTTATGAAGCCGTCAGCCTCGGCTTTGGCCATCATGAATTCATAGGCCTTGTGGACCTCTGCACCGAAGGGCATGTCGCCCTCAGCATCAGATACTACCGAAGGGATGGCTACCAGATCCTCGAGGGTCTGAAGCATCTCTTCCTTGTTGTCTTCTATTATCTTTATATAATCTTTCATTTTATGATTCTTGTATTTAATTCTTAATACCTATAAAACGCAAAAGCGCCAATATATATCAGGCGGCGACTTCCGCAGCGCCGTAACTTAGACCGGCAAGCCTGCGCAGACGGAGCTTAGCACCGCTGCGCGAGGACATAGCGCGAGCGGTCGCTGATGATATATATTAGCGCTGATTTTTATACAAGTCCGATGTAAGGTGCAACGGAGATGATGATAGTACCTACTACCAGCATAGGGATGAGTATCTTGAGCCATACCTTAAGGAAGATGTTATAAGGTACGTTGGCCATTTCGCATATACCCATGTTAGTGGATTCAGGATAGAATCCGCAAATAAAGTTGATACCTACGGTGAATGCAGAGATCAGGAGAGCCTGACCGCCTACAGAACCGACGGAGGAGCTTGCGAAGAGCGCCATAGCTACAGCTCCGAAGATAGGCATCGTGATTCCGGATACGCCGGAGGTGGACTGCAGGAAGATACCGATAAGCAGGTATGCCACAACTGCAGCTACTACGAATGCCCAGAGAGGTACGCTTGTAAGAGCGTTCTGGATCCAGTAAATGAAGGTGATGCTCATTCCGGAGTATCTGTCGCCCATGAAGATGGAGATACCTCTGGAGGTAGCAAGTACGAGTACTACGCCTAAGAGATCAGCAGCACCGGCTGTGAATGTCTTGACCCATTCCTTTTCAGGCATCTTGTTGATGAAGCCGATCAGAACAGCTGCAAGCAGCCAGCTTGCTGAGAACTCAACGAAGTACCACCAGCCGAATTCGGTGAAGCTGGGCAGTCCGAGGAACTTGCCGAATGCACTTTCAGATAAGTTGTACTTGAAAGCGTTCACAACGTCGAATACCGTGCCGTTAGCTGTTTCGATGGAATCCCAGGGGATGTAACCGATTACGCAGGCGAGGATCGCGAGACCGAATACTACGAGGGACCAAACTCTTCTCGGAGTGAATTCAACGATCTCTGTTGTGTCGCTCTCCTTGAGGTTCATCTCTACACCGTATACAGGAGAAGATTCAGGATTGGCCTTTACCTTCTTGGCATATCTCAATACGTAGATGATGCCCATTGCGACAAGGACAACGTAGAGGACAAGTCTCAGAACGATACCATGTCCGATGGATAAGTCCGGATTGCCGATGGCAGCTACGGCAGCGCCTACAGCGTAAGGGTTGACTACGTCAGCCATGTTACCTGCTACGGTCGCTATCATGACTACCATGAAACCTGTGATCGAGTCATAGCCTGCAGCTACGAAAAGAGGCAGGATCAGGATGGCGTATGCGGGCATTTCTTCCCATGCGCCGTAAACAGTACCCATCAGTGAGAATACGATCATCAGGATGATGATAAGGGTGCTTCCCTTGAATTTGCGAAGCAGTGCTCCGATACCGGCATCCATGGCACCGACCTTGGTCAGTATAGCTATCAGTCCTCCGGAGATCAGAATAGCGGTCGCTACTTCTCCGGCATCAGTGAAGCCTCTGACAGGAGCGGTGAACAGATCCCAGATGCCTACGGGACTTGTACCCGCATTTTCGATGACATTTCCATCCTCATCGAAAGCAGCATTGAAAACGATTTCCTTTTCACCGGCGTCGTTTTCAATTACTACGGATGTCGGCACGAACCAGGTCAGGATTCCTACGATGATGAGGAAGATCATGACGATGGTCAATGCCGCAGGCATTTTGAATGCTTTTTTCATTAGAATAATCTCCTTTCAGATAATACCTGTAAATAATGGTTTGTCGGCACACCAAAACAAGGCATACGACATACCTGCATAGTATTATAGCACACCTACTTATATTATTTAAATATTAAAATGAAATTTTTTTGTACTAATTGCAAAACAATTGTAATATGTATTTTTTTTGTATACATATGCAGGCCACCTTGACAATAACGCTTTAAAGCACTAAAATATATACATTAGAATTACTGTCCGAAGTTATGTATTTTTCCATATTCGTTTTAAAAGGACAGTGCGATGAATATGGAAGGAAAGGACTTATCTATGGAAGCTTTCAACAATTTTCTAGTGACCATCGACGATTTTGTATGGGGCCCGTTCATGCTCACCATACTCGTCGGTACAGGTATCTACCTGACCTTCAGGTGCGGATTCCTGTCATGGCGTACTTTAGGCTACGCTATCAAATCAACCCTGTCCAAGGAAGCCAGACAGGCAGAAGGTGAAGGAGACGTTTCTCCTTTCGCAGCTCTCTGTACGGCTCTCGCAGCAACCATCGGTACCGGAAACATAGCAGGTGTTGCCTCCGCTCTCGCGACAGGCGGCCCCGGAGCTCTGGTATGGATGTGGATCTCAGCTGCCTTCGGACTCACCTCCAAGTTCACCGAGTGCGCGCTTGCTCTTCGTTGGCGTACAACTAACGACAAGGGCGAGATGCTTGGCGGACCAATGGTAACCATGGAGAGAGGTATTCCTGCAGTTTACGGCGATAAGGCCAAAGGCTTCGGCAGAGTGCTTGCTATCCTGTTCGCATTCTTTGCAGTAGTCGCATCCTTCGGTATCGGCAACCTTACCCAGGGCAACTCCATCGCTTCTGCTTTCAACACAGTATCCGGTGTAAGCATCTACGCAGTAGCTGCTGTAGTATTCATCCTTACACTTGTAGTTGTTATCGGCGGACTGAAATCCATCTCCAAGGTATCATCCATGGTAGTTCCCGTAATGGCTATCCTGTATTTCGTATCTGCTCTGATCGTTATCTTCTGCAACATCGGACGTCTTCCTGAAGCTATCGTAGGAATGTTCAAGATGGCATTCTCCGTTCAGGCTGTTGGCGGCGGTATCGCAGGTTCCGTAGTAGCAGGCATGATGCAGGCCATGAGAAAGGGTGTTGCAAGAGGATGCTTCTCCAATGAGGCTGGTATGGGTTCCGCTGCTATCGCTGCAGCAGCCACCACTTCAAAGGATTACATCAAGCAGGGCTACAT
>JAFYJM010000131.1 GCA_017538125.1 Bacillota bacterium | reverse complement strand
CTTCTCTTCGAATACCATCGCACACCTTTACAATAACAATATTATCCTATTTCATTTTAACACATAAGAGGTCATATCAATAACAGGTTTTTTGCCAATTCTCTGATAAAAACCTGCCTCCACTTACGCCACGTGTTCTCGTGTGCGACGTCTCCGTACGGGATGTTGTAGACTATGCTGTCAATAGTGGCCTGGCGGTATTCCTTCGGCAGTTTAGTGATCGCGTTCCTGATGCATTCCAGCTTCCACGCCGCCTGTTTGAGCACCTCGGCGTTCCTAATGACGTCTTCGTCATCCACAAAGAATACCATCTCGTTGCTTCCCTGAGAATAATTGCTTATGGCCTCCAGCCTCTTGAGTCTTTCCATGTCTTTCACTGTCCAGAAACACTGAAAATAAACCTGTTTGGGCACCCTGTCTTTTCTGTCTGTCATGTCCTTCCTCCTTTCGCGTACCTTTCCTGCGCACATTGTAGCTGCATAGGCTTGAGCGTTTATGAAGGTTCTGTGAGGAGGTCTTTGGCTGCACGAAAAAGGTCATATAATGCAGGATCCCGTGCAGCCGGGACAAGAAAAAAGGACGCTTCCCGCGTCCTTATGGTCTGTGATATCTCTTGAAATTTCTCTTGTCATACAGTGTGTGGAAGTCAGAGCCCCGTGTGATCATGAGTCCGTGTTTCTTCGCGTATTCGACCAGCAGCTCCTGCTGATACGGATCGGCAGACGGATGATGGCACTCGAGTCCGTCGATGCCGTAGGATACTATCCTGTCGAGTATCCAGTACAGTCTCGGCCTGAACTCCTCAAAGGTCTCGTCCATGTGTCTCTGCTCCATTGGATGAGCCAGCACCGCAAGGCCTCCGGCCGCGTGGATGATATCCACCACTTCTCTGGTATGGAGCGTCTTCTTTTTTATGCTTCGAATGTCCTCTTCCCTGAAGATGGTATTGAAGGCTTCATCTTTGCTCTTTACTATGCCCTTGTTGCGCAGCACCGCGGCAAAGGTCGGCTTTCCGACGAATCTGCCCTCATTGATCGCCCATATCTCCTGTTCGGTTATGCCGAATCCCCTCTTGTTGAGAGCCTTCATGAACTTATCGTTACGGTTCGCCCTCTCAGTGAGGATGCGCGTCAGGGCTTCCCTGAGCACCGCATTGTCAGGATCGAAGCCGTATCCCAGCATGTGGAGATCCTTGCCGAAATCGTCCTCGGAGTCGAACTCGATCCCGGATATGTACTTTATGCCGAGTTCTTCCGCATGCTTAAGCCCGCGCACCGACCCGTCTATGCCGTCGTGATCGGTTATGGCAAGGAGCTGATAGCCTTCATCAAAGCGCATGTCAAGCACCTCCTCGGGCGTCAGCGCGCCGTCGGAGAAGACCGTATGCATGTGGATATCCATTTTGAGGCCGGACTCTATGAGCTTCCTCAGGTCATCCTTTGTGAATTCTTCAGTGATCTTATAGTGATTCAACGTCGTCCTCTTCAAGGTATGAGATATATGGCAGGTTTCTGTACTTCTGGTCGAAGTCCAGTCCGTAGCCGATCACAAAGAGATCGTCGATCTCAAAGCCTACATAATCGGCGTGGAGATCCGTTGTCCTGCGTGACTCCTTGTTGAGCATGGTGCAGACCTTTACTGACTTAGGTCCTCTCTCCTGCAGCTTGGCCAGCACGTACTTGAGCGTATTGCCCGTATCAACGATGTCTTCCACAACGAGGATATTGGAGTTGTACATGTTGATCTCAGGATCGAATTTGATCTTTACAACGCCCGAGCTGGTCTTGGACGCGCCGTAACTGCTCGCGGATATGAAGTCGAGCTTCGTATTGACGGTGAGGTTCTTCATGACGTCGCCGATCCAGAGCAGTGAACCCTTGAGTGTGCACAGCAAAATCACTTCTTCTCCGTCATAGTCCCTGTTGATCTCTTCTGCGATCTCCTTTGCCCTTTTTAAAATGTCGTCCTGTGTGTACAGGATCTTTCCGATCTTGTCTGCCATGGCTCCTCCTTGTTTAAAGCAGCGTTTCAATAACTTCGAGCAGTTTGTCGCTTCCGGTCTTCTTCAGAGCTGATACCGGAACGACGATGTCCTCTTTTCCCATGCCCAGTGTCTGTCTTATTTCCTTAATGCAGGCCGCCCTCTGATTGCCGCCTACCTTGTCTGCCTTTGTAGCGACTACTATGCCATCCAGCCCGTAGTACTTCAGATACTCATACATCTGAACGTCCTGAGCGCTCGGCTTATGCCTTATGTCAACGAGCTGCACCACCTTGCGCAGGGTCTTCCTGTTCTCAAGGTAGCCCTCGATCATGGCGCCCCACTTCTCGCTCTCGCCTCTGCTGACCTTCGCGAATCCGTATCCGGGCAGGTCAACAATCCTGAACTCATCATTGCACCTGTAGAAGTTGATGGTCCTGGTCTTGCCCGGGTTGCCCGAGACCTTTGCCAGGCTCTTCCTGCCGGTGATTAGGTTCAGCAGCGATGACTTGCCGACGTTCGATCTGCCCGCGAATGCTATCTCGGGGAGGTCTTCCGGCGGATATTGCGACGCCTTAACGGCGACGGCTTCGAGTTCTGCTTTGGTGATGATCATTGTATGACTATAGGTATCACTTCCTCGAAGTCGGAGACCGGTATGAACTCGATCTCCTTTCTGACCGATGCCGGTATCTCTTCGAGATCAGGCTCGTTCTCCTTCGGGATGATGATCTTTCTTATGCCCTGTCTGTACGCGGCCAGCGACTTCTCCTTGAGACCGCCTATCCTCAGCACCTTGCCCCTCAGGGTTATCTCGCCCGTCATGGCAACTGTCTTGTCGGCCTTGCGGTCGGTCAGGAGCGAGAACAGAGCGCTGCACATCGTGATGCCCGCGGACGGTCCGTCCTTTGGCGTGGCGCCTTCAGGGATGTGGATCTGTATGTCGTAATCCTTGAAGATGTCCTTGCCTATCTTGTACTTGCCGGATATGGACT
>JAFYJM010000010.1 GCA_017538125.1 Bacillota bacterium | reverse complement strand
TGCTTTTGAGAAGATCAGACTTGAAGCTCCTTACCACAACCTGACCAATGGCGGACACATCTCTTACATAGAGCTTGACGGAGATCCGATGAAGAATCTGGATGCCTTCGAGAAGGTTATCAGATGCATGAAGGAAAACGGAATCGGCTATGGTTCAGTCAACCACCCCGTAGACCGTGACCCTTGCTGCGGATACACAGGTATCATCGACAACGTCTGCCCTCAGTGCGGCAGGACCGAGAATGAAGGCGACGTCGGATTCGAGAGGATCAGGAGGATAACCGGGTATCTCGTAGGTACCATGGATCAGTGGAACGACGGCAAGCGCGCCGAAGAACACGACAGAGTGAAGCACGATACATCTACCGGCTTCGAGAAACTCTGATCCTTCGGCACAAAATCAAAAAAACGCCCGGCGTCTAGGCGCCGGGCACATTTTTCGTGAGGAATAGATAATGAAAGATACTATCAGGATCGCCGGAGTGGTACGTGAGTCTATCGTGGATGGGCCGGGCCTGAGGTTCGCAGTCTTTACTCAGGGCTGCGCCCATCATTGCCCAGAGTGCCATAATCCCGAGACTTGGGATTTCAACGGTGGTTATGACTGCGAGATCGACAAGATAATAAAAGCCATAGAAGAGGACCCTTTGCTGGATGGCATCACTCTCTCCGGAGGAGATCCGATTTATCAGCCGGAAGCCTCGTACAGTCTAGCTTCAAAAGTTAAAGAAAAAGGCTTGAACGTAGTAGTCTTCACGGGTTATACTTATGAAGAACTCATGGAACTTCAGGAGAAGGATCCGTGGGTAGGCAGACTTTTGGAAGTTACCGACATCCTCATCGACGGAAGATATGAGAAGGACAAGCGGGACTTAACGCTTTTGTTCAGGGGAAGCCGCAACCAGCGCGTTATCGACATGGCGCGTTCGAGGGAAGAGGGCAGACCGGTACTCCATGAGAAGTATAACTGAACGACAGTAAACTTGATACGGCCTGACAAAAGAAACTTGAAGGACGGATCAGGAGGTTCATATGAAGAAGACGACGAATAAAAAACCCAGTATCGGGGCGATGATAGCGAAGATCGCTTTCGGACTGATTTTCATCATGATAGGCATAATGCCGGATGATGAATTCGACATGGGAGCCAGATCTATGTCGATCATAATCGGACTTGCGCTCATAGCGTGGGCGATAGCCAAGTACGTTAGCTGGCACAAGCAGCACGATCTGATCATGCATGAGATCGAAAGAGAAGAACAGGAGATAAACGAGCTGAAGAGCGCTCTGAACAACAGAGCCCGGAAGTGTCCACACTGCGGCGCGACCTCACGTGGAAGAGTATGCGAATACTGCGGATCGCCTCTTACGGACGAGTGATAAGGCAGGCGAAGGTTTTTTGTGCTGTGATAAAAAAAGTGCTTGCAATTATTGTTATCACTGTGATATACTGTCATTTGTTCGAATGCGAACGGTTATTTTATGCTGCAATAAAGCCTTAGGGCTATCAATACAAAAAGGAGGTGCACGGCATGTCAAAGAAATGCGAAATCTGCGGTAAGGGACAAGTTTCCGGCAATAATGTTTCTCACTCCATGAGACACACCAGAAGAAAATGGAACGCAAACATCCAGAAGGTCAGAGTCGTTGATGAAAACGGAACTGTAAGAAGAGCTAATGTTTGCACAAGATGCATGAGATCCGGACTAGTAAACCGTGCTCTCTAATACCGGAACGAATACCGCGAGAACCTCGGAAGAGGTTCTTTTTTCATGTCAATATATATAGTAAACCCTTGCATTTGATATCTATATATAGTATAATTACTATGTATATTTATGTAGGAGGGCAGATATGGCACAGTTGTATTACAGATATTCAACAATGAACGCCGGCAAATCCATCGACCTCATCAAAGTAGCATACAACTATGAGGAGAGAGGACAGACGGTGCTTACGCTGATACCGGCTGTGGACGACAGATACGGTACAGGCGTCATCACATCGAGGATCGGTGTGCAGAGAGAAGCTACTGTGGTAAATGATGATACGAACATCCTCGAGCTCTTCATGAGAGAGAACGAGAGGAAACATATAGACTGCGTACTTATCGATGAATGCCAGTTCCTGAGGAAGCATCACATAGAAGAACTGGTGGAGATAGTGGACTCCTGCAACACTCCCGTGCTTTGCTACGGGCTAAAGAACGATTTCAGAAACGAACTGTTCGAAGGATCATATTATCTCCTGGTCTACGCAGATAAGATTGAGGAGATAAAGACCATCTGCTGGTGCGGCAGGAAGGCGACCATGGTCGCCCGTGTAGTCGACGGCAAGATAGTCAAATCCGGAGACCAGATCGTGGTAGGCGGAAACGACCTTTACGTTTCCCTCTGCCGCAAGCACTATAACGACGGAAGGCTGGGGCCGACCAAATAGGAGATGAGATGAATTTAATCAAATTAGGCAAAAGATCTTTGCTGGTAATACTGGCTGTGGCTGTGGTGATGACTTTCTCTTTCACGGGCATGGCCTTTGCGACCACGTACACAGATACCAAGGGTACTATCACTTCGGATTCCGGAGCCAACGTCAGGTCTGACGCAGGTACTTCCTACAGCATAGTGATGACGCTCGCCAAAGGCACTGTGGTTGAAGTGACGAAGAGCAAAAAAGGGGACGACGATTATACCTGGTACAAGATCAAATATGACAGCAAGACAGGCTGGGTGAGAAGCGATCTGATAAAGATCACCAAGAATGAGTCATCATCCACCTCATCATCTACGGTCAAGACGTATACCAACACCAAGGGAACGATAACTGCTGAGAACGGAGCCTATGTCAGAAAAGGCGCAGGCACCAATTACAGCGAAGTCATGCTCCTCGCAAAGGATACCGTAGTGACTGTCAAGAAGAGCAAGAAAGCTTCTGACGGCTACAGATGGTACAAGATAAAATACGACGGCAAGAGCGGCTGGGTGAGAGGTGATCTGATCAAGATCAAGAAAAAATCATCATCCAGTTCCGGCAAGTCATATACTGATACTATCGGAACCGTTAAAGCTTCATCCGGAGCCAATATGAGAAAGGGTGCCGGAACCTCTTACGATATCATAATTAGCCTTCCCAAGAGTACCGTTGTGACCGTAACTTACAGCAAGAAAGCTTCTGACGGCTACACATGGTATAAGGTCAAATATGACGGCAAGAAGGGTTGGATCAAGGGCACGCTGCTCAAGATATCAAAGAAAGAATCATCGAAGCCCTCAACAATGACAGATGAAGAGTTCGTAAAATATCTCAAGGATCAGGGCTTCCCGAAGGCTTACAGGAAGCTACTGATCAAGCTTCACAAGCAGCATCCGACCTGGGTCTTCAAGGCTGCTGTCACAGGTCTCGACTGGGATACTGTGATCGATAAAGAGAGCGCGAACGGCGTATCAACAGTCAACTACGTATATCCTCTTTACTACAGATCCACCGAAGAAGGAGCTTATAACAAAGAGACCAAGAAATACGTCAGTTACGATTCAGGCGGCTGGTACTCCGCATCCAGAGTGACCGTCAGGTACTATATGGATCCAAGAAATTTTCTTAATGAGGACGGAATATTCCAGTTCCTTACGCATTCGTTCGACTCGTCTACGCAGAGCAAGGCCAACCTTAAGAAGATGGTGAGCGGCACCTTCCTTGATGGCGAATATCCTAAGGTCGACGGAGAGAAGGTCAGTTTCAAGACTTACAGTGACGCCATCTATTATGCGGGCAAGAAAAAAGGCGTCAACCCCTATGTCATTGCTTCGATCATAATCCAGGAGCAGGGCACCCAGGGTAAGGGCGGCTGTATCTCGGGCAAGGTCAAAGGATATGAAGGCTATTTCAATTTCTTTAATATAGGCGCATATAGGACGAGCTCCATGAGCGCTGTAGAGAGAGGCGTCTGGTATGCTTCCCAGGAAGGCAGCTACAGCAGACCCTGGAACACCAGATATAAATCAATTAGAGGAGGAGCGGAGTTCTACGCTAAGGAATATATAAACACTAACAAGAATACACTGTATTTCAAGAAGTGGAACGTCATGAACGGCGAATCTATGGTGGGCAAATATCAGTATATGAGCAACGCCATGGGAGCGGCTCAGGAAGCCTATCAGTTAAAGAAGGCTTATGATAGCATGGGAGAAGCAGCTCTGACATTCGAGATCCCTGTGTACAAAAATATGCCTTCTAATGCGTGTCCGCGTCCGACCGAATCTTCACCTACCAGCCTTGCTGAAGAGAAGGCTATAGAAGAGGCCAAAGCACTGGAAAAGAAGAATGCAAAGATCCAGGCAGGTGTAGAAAGGATAAACATAAGCGGTAAATCTTCAATCATTACTAAAGAAAATGGTAAGAGATGTATCCAACTGGTCTGGACGAGAAGTGTTACAGGATACAAGGTAGATTATTATGAAATCTATAGATCAACATCTAAGAACGAAGGATACTCTGATAAGCCGTTCTATACGACCAAATTCGGAACTACAAGAAAATACGTCAATACTAAAAAACTGACTGAAGGAACTAAGTACTACTACAAGATAAGGGGAGTAAGAGTCCTTACCGATTACTACGGCAATGAGACCTTGGTCTATACAAACTGGTCAAATATTATGAGCAGGAAGTATTGACCTTAAAACTTCAAGCTATATCAAAAGCGGTCAGCGCGAAACATGCGCTGACCGCTTTTTGTAATATCTGTTTAATGATCTGTTAGTTTTTTTCCCTGCCATGTGTCCAGGAGATTCATACGGTCGTTGATCGAGTTAAGTATCGTCCGCTTGTTGAAGCTCCATCTGGGACTTATGAGGATGGGTCTTGGGGCGTCTCCCGTGAGCCTGTGTATGGTGACATCCCATGGAATGACCTCGAGACATCTCACGACCAGATCCACATATGACTCAATATCCGGGAAGCTCACGTAGTCCGGATCAGTCTCTGCGAGCGTAGATCCTTTGACAAGGTTCATCAGGTGTAGCTTTATACCGAAAAGATCCGGTTTGGACGCTACGTACCTGAGCGATTCCAGCATCATTTCTTCAGTTTCCCCTGGAAGGCCCAGGATAAGGTGGACCACCGTTTTGATACCGCGATCCCTGAGATCTTCCATCGCCTTATCAAACGCGGAGAGAGAATAGCAGCGGTTTATGTTCTTTGCGGTTTCCTCATGGATGGTCTGAAGCCCAAGCTCCACCCAGAGAAAATGATCTTTGTTGATCTCTGACAGGAGATCGAGCACGTCTTCTCCGAGGCAGTCCGGTCTCGTACCGATGACAAGGCCTTTGATCCTGGGATCTTCGAGGATTTTATAGTATTTCTCACGTAGTTCGCTGACCGGCGCATATGTATTCGTATGGTTCTGGAAATAGGCGAGATAAGCAGCGCCTGGCCACTTGTCAGACAAGAGTTTTATCTGGTCTTCTATATCAGAACTGAATTCTCCGGAGCCTGAGTCTGAACAGAACGTGCAGCCACCGAGACCCTTGCTTCCGTCGCGGTTAGGGCAGGTGAAACCGCCGTCTATAGCCAGCTTGATGGTCTTACAGCCGAACTCAGACTTAAGATAGTCAGAAATCGTATTGATCCTTTTGTCCCTTTCATCGTGGGGATTTTTTTCAGTCATTTGCTTTATTTTTCTTTGAATAAAGAATATTATATGATATAATATACAAGTTAAAGTGGGGTAATTTTTGTCGTACGCTGATTTACGACATGTTTAGATTATAATATTAACCGGAGATTGTCAAATGGAGAAAACCTCGCCCTGCATTCTAAGGGAACGCCCCAAAGAGATAGAGACTGATATAGCGGAGCTTGATCAGCCCGAAGCCGCGAAGCGCATGATCCTTCTTCATTCATGCTGCGGGCCCTGCTCCACGGCGTGCATAGAAAGGCTCTTGCCTGACTTTAAGATCACGGTCTTTTACTATAACCCCAACATTACAGACAGGGAAGAATATGAGAAGAGAAAAGCCAATCAGATAAAGTTCATAGAAGCTCTTAATGGCGGACTCCCTGAGGAAGATCAGGTGGTCTTCATAGAAGGCGAGTATCTGCCTGAGGATTTCTTCGACGTGGCTATGGGCCTTGAGGATCGTCCCGAAGGCGGAGAGAGATGTACCGAGTGCTTCAAACTCAGGCTTGACAGGACTGCCAGGGCAGCTCTCGTCATGGGATACCCGATCTTCGGCACTACGCTCACTGTGAGCCCTCATAAGAATTATCAGCTGATCTCAGCCATCGGTACTGAGCTCGGCGACATATACGGACTTGAATTCCTCGATATGGATTTCAAGAAAAAGGCCGGATTCCAGCGGTCCATTGAATTGTCTAAAAAATACGGACTCTACAGGCAGAATTACTGCGGCTGTGAGTTCAGCAAGTGGGAGGATAAAAAATGAAAACTTATGGCAAATTACTAGTTCCCGAGGGTTATGAAAGCCCTCTCAGCCTCATGGAAAGCCAGAGAGCGATCAAAAAGATCAAAGATTACTTCCAGCAGGAGCTCGCTTATGGGCTCAAGTTAAGAAGAGTTTCAGCACCGCTCTTTGTGGATCCCAAGACCGGACTGAATGACAATCTTAACGGTGTTGAAAGAAGAGTCACCTTCACACTTAAAGACATTGACGAGATGGACGTGGAAGTGGTACAGTCCCTCGCCAAGTGGAAGCGTATGGCCCTCGGAAAGTACGGCGTACAGCCGGGAAACGGCATCTACACCGATATGAATGCTTTGAGAAGAGACGAGGAACTCGATAACCTTCACTCGATTTATGTAGACCAGTGGGACTGGGAGAAGGTCATCACCAAGGATCAGAGAAACGAAGACTATCTCAGAGAGACGGTCATTACGATATACGACGGCATCAAGAACCTCGGAGATTACGTAAACAGATTATACCGGGACGTCAGAACTGAGATACCGAATGATATTACTTTTATCACTACTCAGGAACTTGAAGACAGATATCCGGACCTCAGCCCGAAGGAGAGGGAGGACAAGGCTTGCGAGGAGTACGGCGCGATATTTCTTATGAAGATAGGCGGAGCGCTCAAGTCCGGAGAGAAGCACGACGGAAGGTCTCCTGACTATGACGATTGGGAGCTAAACGGAGATATCATCCTTTGGAACGATCTTCTTGAAAGATCATTCGAGATCAGCTCCATGGGTATCCGCGTGGATTCCGAAGCCATGAAGAGACAGCTGGAGATCGCAGGCTGCATGGAGAGGGCAGAACTGCCTTTCCAGAAAGCCATAATAAATGACGAGCTTCCTTACACCATCGGCGGAGGTATCGGACAGAGCAGACTCTGCATGTACTTCTTAAGGAAGGCGCACATTGGGGAAGTGCAGGTATCAGTATGGCCGGCCGAGCATGTGAGGATCTGCGAGGAGAACAATATACATCTTCTTTAGAATGTTTTGTAACGTAATAGTCGAAAACAAAAGCAATTACATAGATACTCCATATACCTACGGAGCAGGAGAACTGAAACCTGCGGTGGGTTCTAAAGTAACCGTTCCATTCGGTACTAAAGAGAAGACCGGCTATGTTTTCAGCCTGACCGACGAGACTGAGGTCGAAGGAGAGAAGATAAGAGACATAACGTCCGTGGACGAAGCGGCTTCCTTAAACGAGGAGATGATACAGACCTCCATCTGGATGAAGGCCAGATATGCCATCAGGCATTATGATGCGGTTAGCCTTTTCACACCGCCTTTGGGACCCAGGAAGCGCGGGACTCCGAAGGATCCTTACAAGGATCTCGAAGCCTTATATGTGAAACCGGAGAGCCTTACTGAAGAGCAGAAGGCAGCTGTGAACGCGATCAAAAAAGGTCTCGTAAAGGACGAAGCAAGCTACTATCTGATCCACGGCGTGACTTCATCCGGCAAGACCGAAGTGTATATGGAAGTCATAGAGCAGTGCCTTAAAAACGGCAAGGGCGCTATCATGCTCGTGCCAGAGATATCCCTGACGCACCAGCTCATTCAGAGGATGAGCGGCAGATTCGGAAAGGATAGGATCGCCGTCCTCCATTCCAGACTCACCCCGAGGGAGAGATCCGACGAATGGATGAGGATAAGGAGGGGAGATGCGAGGATAGTGATAGGCGCTCGCATGGGAGTTTTCGCACCAATGGACGACATAGGCTGCATCATTCTGGACGAGGAGCATGAAGCCACATATAAGGCCGACATGACTCCGAAGTATGACACTCATGAGGTCGCTGCCAAGAGACTCATGTATCACAAAGGTGCTCTGATCCTCGGGTCAGCTACACCTTCAGTATCATCCTATGAGAGGGTGAAGGAAGGCATATATGAACTGATCGAGATGAAGGAGAGGTATAACAAGACGCCTCTTCCAAAGGTCGAGATGGTCGATATGAGAGAGGAGCTCAGGGCAGGTAATACATCCATTTTCAGCAGAAGGCTCACCGAGAAACTCAGCGAGGTTCTTGAAGGAGGCAGGCAGGCTATACTTTTGCAGAACAGAAGAGGCTATTCGAACTTCATCTCCTGCAGGGAATGCGGCGCTGTCATGAAGTGTCCGGAGTGCCAGATCTCACTTACATATCACAAGCAGGAGAACGCGATGATCTGCCACTACTGCGGCAGGAAATATCCTGTGCCGAAGACCTGCCCGTCATGCAAGAGCCGTTATATCAAATACTTCGGTATAGGCACAGAGCAGGTGGTCGAAAAGGTAGGCGAGCTTTTCCCGGGATACAGCGTGGACAGGCTTGACGTTGACCGACTTAAGGACAGGTCTGAACTCGAAAAGATACTGGACGATTTCGGCAGCGGCAGGACCAGAGTACTTTGCGGGACGCAGCTCGTGGCCAAGGGACTTGACTTCGATAACGTGGGTCTTGTGGGAGTGATCGCTGCAGACACGACTCTCAATATTCCTGATTACAGATCAGAGGAGAGAACTTTCCAGCTGATGACTCAGGTAGCCGGAAGAGCCGGCAGGGGCAGCGAGCAGGGTACAGTCATAGTGCAGACCTACGAGCCCGGGAATTATGCATTCAAGGCTGCCCGTGAAAACGATTATGAGATGTTCTTCAATGAGGAGTCAAAGATCAGGAGTTTCATGGAATATCCGCCTTTCGGAGACATCATCATGGTAAACGTGACCTCTGATGATGACGAAGAGGCGATCGAAGTCATCGACGCACTCAGGGAATACATCCTCAAGTTCGTTGGATCTGATAATGAAAAGCGCGTATTCAAGCCCAAACCTGCTGTTAATTTCAAAGGCAGGGAAGCCTTCAGGCATTATTTCATTATCAAGGCTCCCAGAGGCAAAAGAAATGAATACGTTCACTATCTGGACCAGTACCGCAAGAAACTCATGAAGGAGCGGGCCAGAGCCAACATAACCATAGACGTTAATCCATACAGCATTTTTTGATATCAGGAGATATAAATGGCTATCAGAAACGTAGTCACCGAAGGTGATGAGATACTCAGAAAGCATTGCAGGGAAGTGAAGGAGATCACACCCAGGCTCAGAGAGACAATGAAAGACATGTTTGAGACTATGACTGAGTCTTACGGTGTAGGTATCGCAGGTCCTCAGGTCGGAGTCATGAGAAGGATCTTCGTCGCGCAGCCGGATCCCACCGACATGGACAGGGTGTACTTCATGATAAACCCCGTCATGCTTGAGATGAGCGAAGAAAAGGAATGGGGCATCGAAGGCTGTCTGAGCGTGCCTGACATGATAGGCGACGTGGAGAGGTCCGTTCGCATCAAGATGGAAGCGACAGACCTTGAAGGCGAGCGCCGAGTATATGAATTCGAGGGCTTTGACGCCAGAGTCATGCAGCATGAGTATGACCACCTGGAGGGCATACTTTATACCGATAAGTGCGTCAATCTGAGAGATATGCCCGAAGAGGGTGAAGACGAACCTTTTGAAGAAGAGGAATAAAACAATATGAGAATAGTATTCATGGGGACGCCTGAATTCGCCAAAGTGGTGCTTCAGGGCCTTATAGACCGCGGGCATGAGATAGTGCTCGTGGTGACTCAGCCTGATAAAATGAAAGGCAGAGGCAACAAAATACAATACTCAGCTGTTAAAGAGGTAGCTGTAAGGCATAAAATCGCCGTTTCACAGCCCGAAAAGGTCAGGGGCGATAATGTATTCATTGAAGGATTAAAAGCCCTTAAACCCGATATTTCAGTCGTTGCAGCCTATGGACAGATCCTGCCGAAGGAAGTGCTTGATATACCCAAATATGGCTCTGTCAACGTGCATGCTTCGCTTCTTCCGGAACTGAGAGGTGCGTCTCCGATACAGCACGCCATATTGCTGGGCATGGAAGAGACCGGAGTTACGATCATGAAGATGGACGAGGGCCTTGACACCGGAGACATGATCTCGAAGGTCAGAGTACCTATCGGAAACATGAACTTCGAAGAACTCCACGACAGGCTGGCTTCTGAGGGAAGAGACCTGCTGCTTAGAACTCTCGACGACATAGAGGAGGGCAAAGCTGTTTATGAGAAGCAGGATGATGAGAGATCATCCTATGCTCCTCTCATAAAGAAGCAGGACGGTCATATAGATTTCAACAACAGCGCTAAAAGCATAGTATGCAGGATCAGAGCCTTCGATCCATGGCCCGGAGCTTATGCGATATATAACGAAAAAGGCGATCTTATGAAGTTCTGGAAAGCCGAAAGTGTAGATATATCAAGGGCTGAGGCTGTTTCAGGCGAAATAATATCGGTTGACAGTAATAGTTTTACTGTTTTATGTGGTAAAGGCGCTCTCAGGGTAACTGAGATCCAGGTACCCGGCAAGAAAAGATGTCCCGTAGAAGACTATCTGAGGGGCAATTCCCTTGAGAAAGGACTCATTTTCAAATGATGGAGCCTAACAGGAAGACTGCCTTTCTGACTCTTTTGGATATAAAGAAGAATGGCGCTTATTCCAACATTTCACTAAACGAGAATATTAGGAATTCCGGGAACTGCGATCCGTCTTTCGTAAGAGAACTGGTCTATGGCGTACTTAAGAACGAATATCTTCTGGATTTTTATCTGAAGGGTTTCGTCAAGAAAGGCTTTGATAAGCTGGGGGCTGAAGTGCTTTTGCTTCTCAGGCTCGGCGCTTACCAGGCGCTCTTCATGGATTCTGTACCGGACTACGCTTCTGTATCTGAGTCCGTGAATCTGGCTCGCAAATATGCCAAGGGAAGAGAGAACTTCATAAACGCCGTGCTTAGAAATCTGATCAGAAGCAGGGATGATCTGCCGGAAGTTCCGGATGACGATCCTTTGGAATACCTCTCTGTGAAGTATTCCTGCAAGAGATGGATAGCAGAGGTCCTTACTGAAGCTTACGGTTTTGATGAGGCAGAGAGATATCTGGAGGCTTCCAACAGGACTCCTGAACTCTCAGTAAGGGTGAACGTTTTAAAAACCACGCCTGAAGCTCTCTTGGATGAATTGAAGGGGCTTGGATTCGAAGCGAGAAAGTCTGATAAGACTTCAAGAGGCATTATCGTTAAAGGTTCCGGACTGATAGCAACAGAAGCTTTCAGAGAAGGCAGATTCTCCGTCCAGGATGAGGCATCGATCATGGCGACTGACGTTCTCTCACCTGAAGCAGGCATGGACGTGCTGGACATGGCTGCCGCGCCGGGCGGTAAGACCGTAGCGATAGCCGAACTCATGGGTAATAGAGGAAAGATCCTCGCCTGTGACGTTTATGAGCATAAGCTTAAACTTATAGATGATGCTGCTTTGAGAAGCGGTGTTGATATAATTAATACTGAGATCTCCGACGGGACTGTATTCAGGGAGGAAATGGAGCGAAGTTTCGACAGAGTGCTCTGTGATGTACCGTGCTCGGGCCTCGGCGTTCTGAGGAGGAAGCCGGAGATCAAGTACAAGGAGGCCTTTGATATCAAGGCCCTTACGGACATACAGTTCAGGATGCTCGAGAATTCATCCGGATATCTCAAACCGGGAGGAGCACTGGTCTACAGCACCTGCACGGTAAATCCGGCAGAGAACGAGGGCGTCACGGACAGATTCCTCGAAGGACGAACAAGTTTTAAGAAAGAGAAAGAACTTCATCTGAGCCCTCTAATGGGCACTGATGGTTTCTATATGTGTAAGATCATAAGGGAGGCATAGTTTTATGCACGTAGGATTTAAATCTGACAAAGGGATTATGCGGCCAAGCAACGAGGATGCCTGCTTCGTACTGCTTCCGGACAAGGTATATGTACTTGCCGACGGAGTGGGAGGAGGCAATTCGGGTGAGATCGCGTCAAGGACTGCTGTGAGCGAGATAGCCAATTATGTTGTCCGACATCCCATCAAACATGTCTATGATACTATGGAGATAGTAGCTTATCTCAAGGATGCCATAGACAAGGCCAACAAAAAGATATATGAGATGGCTAAGAACCACTCGGAGAACTTCGGTATGGCCACCACCACTATCGTGGTCCATATCAGAAAAGGCAAGGCCTATATAGCAAATATCGGAGACAGCCGCGTATATCTTTTCAGAGATTATGAACTGACTCAGCTTACGGAGGACCATACATACGTCAATTCACTTGTAAGAGCCGGCATTCTTTCCAGAGAAGAGGCCGAACATGATGAGAGAAAGAACGTAATCATCAAAGCACTGGGAGCTGAATACGACGTTGAACCTGATTTTTACCAGGTAGACCTCAAGGAGAACGATATCCTTATCTGTTGTTCAGACGGATTGTATGACGAGGTCTCACCTGAAGAGATAATAGATGTTATCAACGAGAAAGAGAACATGAGCGACCTTGCACGTGAACTCATATCCAGAGCTAACGAGAATGGAGGCAGAGATAACATCACGATTATCAGTCTTAAGGTAACGGAGGAAGATATCAATGAATAACAGACTGCTGGCCGGAAGATACGAGCTGATCGAGAAAACGGGCGAAGGCGGTATGGCCATTGTCTACAAAGGTAAAGACAGGCTGCTCAATAGATATGTTGCCATCAAGATCCTCAGACCCGAATTTACAAAAGACGAAAAGTTCATCGAAAACTTCATAAAGGAATCACAGGCTGCCGCAGGCCTGACTCATCCCAATATCGTAGGAGTATATGACGTTGGCCGTGAAGGAAACATCCATTATATCGTAATGGAGCTCATCGAGGGCAAGCCACTCTCAGAGATCATAGAAGAGAAGGGTAAACTTGACTACAAAGAAGCCGTTGATTTCACGATCCAGATAGCTCAGGCGCTGTCTCTGGCTCATAAGAACCAGATCGTACATAGAGACGTCAAGCCTCACAACGTGCTGGTGACATCGCAGGGAGTGGCTAAACTGGCAGACTTCGGTATCGCCATGCCGCTCACAAAAGCGGACATGAACGAGAGCTCCGACAAGGTCATGGGTTCGGTCCATTACTTCTCACCTGAGCAGGCTAGAGGTGCATATGTGGACGAGAGATCAGACATTTATTCGCTCGGAGTAGTGCTGTATGAGATGCTGACCGGTCACGTGCCTTTTGATGGCGATAACCCGGTATCAATAGCTTTGATGCACATAAATGAGAACATCCCTTCCGCCAAGGACGAGGTTAGTTCAGTGCCTTATCAGGTCGACAGGATCATCAAGAAGGCCACAGAAAAGTATCAGTCCAAGAGATACAAGAACGTGGACGACATGATCGAGGATCTGAAGTCTGTAAGTTACATAGAGAGCCGTTTCGGTCAAAACGCGCTTTACGGTCCATACGGAGATAAAGCAGTCGAGACAGCAGTTCCGGAGGATGGAAATGATCCCAAGGACGAAAAGAATAGCAAGAATGGCAAAGGGCATAATTCTCCTGCGAAAAAAGACGGAAAGAAGAATGACGGCGACAAGCCCGGCGGGATCCTGGCTTTCCTCAAGAGCGACAAGGGAAGCAAAGCGATCATTATCGGCGGCATAGTGATACTCATCATAGGCGCGATACTGCTTATGGGAGCTTTTATGGGATGGTTCGGAAACCACGAAGAAGAGATAGAAGTACCTAAATTCGTCGGTATGACTTACGAAGAAGCGGTTGCTAAGGCTGAAGAATTAGGCCTGGAGATAGAGAGGGGCGACGACGTCTATTCCAACGATCAGGAAGAAGGCTACGTGGCTGCTCAGAGCGTGACTGACGGCAGCAAAGTCAAGCCCGGCAAAACGATTGTTCTGAACGTTTCCAAAGGTAAGCGCGACGGCGTCATGCCCAAGGTTACAGGCATGACTCTGGATGAAGCCAAACAGACCCTGGAAGATCTTGGATACGTACTTGGTACGACCATAGAAGTAACGTCTACCGAGACCAAGGGTACAGTAGTCAATCAGTCTGTTGAAGCAGGAGAACCTGCAGATCAGGGCACAGTAGTTAACCTTGAGATCTCTGACGGACAGGGTGTAGAGGAAGTGGCAGTGCCTGACCTTTCAGGCTACACACCTGATGAGGCAAAGAGCGCTCTCAATGCACTCAATCTCAGCGTGGGAGACGTTACCTATGAAGAGAAGTCCGATATACCAGAAAACACGATTTTCTGGCAGAGCGTGACTCCCGGCAACTATGTACCGATCAAGACTAAGATAAGCTACAAGGTATCGAAGCAGATCGATGCCGAAGAGCAGGCAAAGAAGGAAGCTGAAGAGAAGAAGAAACGTGAAGAAGCCGAAAAGAAGGCTTATGAGAAGTGGCTCAAGGAGAGAGAGGACCACAAAGTCTGGGTAGTCGATAAAGAAGCTGTCTATGAAGACAAGGTGATAATTGATCAGGAAGCGGTGGAAGCCTGGGACGAAGAGGTCGATACAGGTGAAGTCGATGATGAAGGCAATCCTATATACGAAACTGTCCACCATGACGCTATTCCTGAAGAATCACACGTCGAACAGGAATTGGTATCAGAAGAAGAAGGCCATTACGAATACGAAGAGGGCTATCGTGATGGCGATTTCAAGTATGAGGGCTGATGACAGGTCTGATAATCAAGGGAATCGGAGGATTCTATTACGTAAAAACTGAAGAAGGCATCTTCGAATGTAAAGGAAGAGGAGCTTTCAAAAACAAAGGCATCAAGCTCCAGGTCGGAGACCGAGTCGTGATATCAGAAGTCGATCTCTCCAGAGAGGCGAAGAAGCGCGGCATGGAGCATGAGGGCGTCATAGAGGAGATCATGGAGAGAAAGAATCATTTCATCAGACCTCCTCTTGTGAACGTCGATACTTTTGCTGTGACCTTTGCAGCCAAAGATCCTGAGCCCACGTTTTCGCTGATCGATAAGTTTCTCGTTATGGCAGAGATGAACGGCGTGGAAGCTATCATAGTCATGAACAAATGCGATCTTGTGAGCGATGAGCTCAGGGAGAGCTACAGGGACATTTATAAAGGTCTTTATCCCTTGGTCGAAGTGAGCGCTGAGACCGGTGAGGGCTTGGATAAACTTGAATCCATGATCACAGGACGGACCCTGGCTTTCGCAGGGCCTTCCGGAGTGGGCAAATCAACTCTGATAAATGCACTAATACCGGACGCTGAGATGGAGACAGGCCATGTCTCTCAAAAGACTCTCAGAGGCAGGCATACCACCAGGCATGTCGAGATCTTCGAGACGAAGGGAGGAGGGCTGGTTTACGATACGCCGGGCTTTACGTCCTTTGAGATACTGGAGGCCGGCGAAGAAGATCTGCAGCTCTATTATCCCGATTTTGAGCCTTACAGAGGCAGCTGTTATTACGATAACTGCAGACATCTTAAGGAACCCGACTGCGCGGTCAGAAAGGCCGTTAAAGAAGGTAAGATATCCAAGGTGAGATATCTTTCATATAAGAGCAACATGGAAGAGATCAAAGAAAAGAGGAAATACTGATGTTACTATCACCATCTATCCTTTCAGCGGATTTCAGCGCGCTTCTCGACGATATCAAAAAAATCGAAGAGGGTGGCGCGGACTTCATACACGTCGACGTCATGGACGGACATTTCGTACCGAATATCAGCTTCGGCGCGCCGGTCATGAAATGCCTGAACGGCAAGACCTCGCTCCGTTATGACGTCCATCTTATGATAGAAAATCCCGCCAAATACATCAAAGACTTCGTTACAGATCAGACAGAATACATCACGGTCCATCAGGAAGCCTGTACGGACGACCTGGCTGAGGTCCTTGACCTTATAAAGTCTTACGGTATCAAAGCCGGAGTATCCATTAAACCTGGTACGCCTACATCAGTATTGGAAGGCTTTTTCAACAAGGTGGATCTGATACTCATCATGAGCGTGGAGCCGGGTTTTGGCGGGCAGAGCTTCATGGAAGATCAGCTGTACAAGGCGGTTGAACTGTCAGCACTAAAACGCGAGATGGGCTATGATTACGTTATAGAGATGGATGGAGGTATCAGCCTCGAAAACATCGAAAGAGTAAAGGAAGCAGGCGTCGAGATGGCCGTCGCTGGATCAGCCGTTTACAGGGCGGAGGACGTCCCTGAAAGGGTAAGGGCGTTCAAGAAATACTGATATAATATTTTGATATAGCAAAAGACCGGATGTGATCATCCGGTCTTTATTATTACCATGTTTTGACTAATATCAAGGATATTTGAAGTCACCGTCGCGGTAACCCTTATCATAAGCCCAGTGGCCAACTTCGGGGGAAACTTCCTTTTGTATAGTATGTGTTTCCGCATCATGGTGTACCGTCTCATAGATCGGGTCGCCGTTTTCGTCGACTTCGCCGGTGTCTACTTGTTCGTCATAGGCTTCCTTGTCGACTATGACTATATCTTCATATACGGCTTCTTCATCGATTACCCAGTGCTTATGATTCTCTCTTTCCTTGAGCCAATCATTGTAAGCTTTCTGTTTAGCTTTTTCTTGCTCTTTGGCTTCTTTTTCAGCCTTCTCCTTAGCTTCCTTTTCAGCCTTTTCTTTGGCTTCCTTCTCAGCCTTTTCCTTAGCTTCCTTCTCGGCCTTTTCCTTAGCTTCCTTCTCAGCCTTTTCCTTGGCTTCTTTTTCTTCTTTCTCCTTTATTATCTTTTCAGCCTCTTTCTTATGTTCTTTGGAGACCTTGTACTTGGAGAGGTCAGGGTTGTGCAGGTAGCAGTAGGTGGTAGGAATATCGCCCATGGACTCGTTCTTTTCCTTATCTGCCTGGAAGCCTGAAATTTCTTTGGTGTGCGGACATTCAGGTGTAGCCAGCAGTCCGGTCTCGGTACAGATCTTTACCTTGGTGAACTTGCCGCCTGCGCCTGCGTTCTTTTCGGTGCCCTTGGTGAAGTACTCGGTGCGGCCGTTTACGTTAGCGGTAACGACGTTGCCGGGTCTACCGGAATAGGTGCCTCCGAGAGCGTCAGGGATCTGGCTCATGATCTTGGACCAAAGCAGTGCGGCAGCAGGGGACTGAGAACTCAGACCGATGTTCACGTCGGAACCGATCCAGAGCGAAGCGGTATAGTTGGCAGTAAAACCGTCAAACCAGATATCGCAGTTTTCTCTCTGTGAACCTGTAGTACCGGTCTTGCCTCCGACGGTCTCGCCGTAGATCCTGGCATTGCCTGCGATACCCTGTGAAACTACAGTCTGAAGGATGTCTCTCATGATCCATGCTACGCCCGGATCAAGAACGTCGGTCTCAGTCTTTTTGGGTTCCAGGATAGTCTTGCCATGGCGGTCTACGACCTTGTCATAGCAGTAGTAGCTCTTGTGCACACCGTCATTTACGAAGGTGGTATAGGCTGAAGCCATCTCAAGAGTGGTAACTCCATTGGTCATACCGCCGATGCCTAGAGCAGACAGGTTGACGTCATTGGCTGCGCCTTCGCTCACTATGGTAGTAAGTCCGAATTTCAGCGCGTGCTGATATGCGTAATCGATACCGACCTGTGAAAGGATCTTGACTGCGCAGGTATTGATGGACTGCTGAAGAGCGGTCCTGAGGGTCTGCTTGCCGGTGTATGCGAAGTTGGAGTTCTTCGGCCATTCTTTGCCGTTCACGGTCATTTGCTCGTCGACCACTATAGATGCGGCTGTGATATAGTCGCCCCACATCTTGGTACCTTGCCTGTCATAACCGGTATCGACATATTCATACTTTTGACCTTCAGCCTGAAGTTCGAATGACTTCTGAAGGGCAGCAGAGTATACCGCAATGGGCTTGATTGAAGATCCGGGCTGTCTGGTGCTGATAGCACGGTTATAAAGCATCTTGCCCTTAGCGCCTCTGCCTCCGGCCATGGCTACGACTGCACCGGTCTTGTTGTCGATGATGGTCATAGCAGCCTGGGGTTGGATATTGGTGTTCTTGAGCGTCAGATCCTTGGTATAAAGCAGTCCGGCGTCGTTCTTCTTGAACATGTCGGGGTACTTTTCTGCGAGGCTGGAGCTGATGATGACGTTTCCTTTCTTGGTGAGCTTGGCATAGCCCTCGGGAACGTTGATGTAAGCTCCCTCAGTTATGTAGAAGTATCCGTCGTCCTTCCAGCGGAAGAGTTTGGGAAGCTCGATGGAAACACCTTTAACACCGTTCACTGAAGTCTCATAGAATCTCAGACGGTTGCCGGCGTAAAGAAGTATGCTGCCGTTCTTTCTGATCTTGTATTCGCCCTCTTTGAAGGTAAATGTTTCGTCTTGTATGAAGTTATCATACTTATAGAGCATTACCTTGCCGGTGGAGGTGATTATGTCGCCATCATAGTTCGTACTGTAATAGGTAGGGTAAGGGAAGTTGGTGTTATCCTTGAATTCCTTATCGATCACATCCTGAGCCTGTTGATTCAGAGTGGTATAGATCTTGACGCCCTTGTTGTATACGACGTCTATAGCCTGACTCTGATCATAGCCGTACTGATCCATGAAATCGTTTATTACTTCCGAAATGACGAAGTCAGCAAAATAACTCGTTACATTTGAGGATGTACTCTTGGAAGGGTGTACGATGTCCTTGATCTTGACTTTGACGGCTTTGTTGTACTGCTTCTGGGTGATCAGTCCCTGCTCGAGCATGAGGTCGAGACAGATCTTCATACGTCCTTCGGCGCGGTCGTTGTAACAGATGCTGTATTCCCCTGAAGTATAAAGCACCTTGTCCTTAAACTCATCCGTCAGCTCTGAAGTAGGTATGGTCACTACCAGTGCGTAATATGAAGGCGCATTCGGTACGGCTGCCAAGGCTGCTGATTCAGCCAGTGTGAGCTTCTTCGCGCTCTTGTTGAAGAACGCTTTGGAAGCAGCCTGGATTCCGAAGCCGTTACCGAAATTAACGGTATTGAGGTAGCCTTCAAGGATCTCGTCCTTACTAAGCCGCTGTTCGAGCAGGTAGGCGTAATAGGCCTCCTTGATCTTTCGCTCTATGGACCTTTCTTCCATGGTGTCTTCCAGGTAGAGGTTTCGTGCCAGCTGCTGGGTTATGGTTGAAGTACCGCCTATAACGCCGCCGTGCAGGAATTTCTGCGTGATGGCGCCGAATATCCTGATGATATTGAATCCATGGTGAGTCCTGAAGGTCTTATCCTCAAGAGCTATGAACGCGTTCTGAGTATTCTCCGGGATCTTATCTATGGTGATGATGGTTCTGTTCTTATCACCATAGATCTTCTCTATCTGCTTGCCATCGCTGTCATAAATGATCGAAGTCTGCGAGAGGAGGCTGCTGATATCGTCAGTATCTATGTCAGGAGTGTTTTTGATGATCTTTGCCACATAGAACGCTCCTGCTATGCAGACTATAAGACCCAGACAGACCAGGGTAGCAAGGACTTTGAGCAGAATATGTTTCTTTTTTCTTTTTTTCTTTCTCTTGGACGCTCTCTCTTCTCTGGAAGCGGTCTTTTTCTCGGCCTTGGGTGCCGCAGCTGCTTCCGTTGTCTGAAGAGCATTTTGGTCGCGTCTCTTGGCGACTCTGGAGCGGCGTGCTCCGTTGTCGTTTGCGTTATTGTTGTCTACCAAAATAATCCCACCTTTCTTATATCGAAAAATATATTTTGCCATATAGGTATTTATATTATAACACATTGGAATCGCTATTGTAAATTATTTTAATCAATATTATAATGTTAAAGGGGGAATTGAGAAAGTGATATTCGTGCGCTTCAGGGAAGTGAAAGGAAGGCGCATGAGAAGAAAATTGTTTTTTTATGCGGTGATCCTTCTGGGCGCCGTGTTTTTTTTAGAGACCATGGCACCGGATCTATGGGTGCCAGCGGCTGCGGTAAATGATGAAAAAACAAGCCTGCACAGAGGCAGAGTGCTCAGTATAAGTCTGAAGGACGATCACTGGAACCTTACGGTTCTTGATGAGAGAGGTTTCAGGGTGAGGCTGAACCTGTATGAACAGACCGGGGAAGAATGGAAACTGGTGGAAAAAACACTGGAGTACAGGGCGTTGCTCAAGGTCCCGGATCCTGCTAGAAACCCGCATTGCTTCGATTACAGAATGTATCTGAGAAGCCAGGATGAGTATCTTACAGGCGTTATAAGGAAATGGAAGTTCTCATATGATGCCGGTGAAGATGGCTTAAGACACATATACGGAGAATATAAAAGACTGCTGTACAGATTGAAATTCGCCTTCAGAGAGACATTACCGGAAGATGTCCGTGGCATGGTGATGGGCATGGTCTTCGGAGACGTGGGTGGCATGGATGAAGACGTATATGAAGATTTCAAAAAGAACGGCACGGCTCACATCCTGGCAGTTTCAGGCCTTCACATAGGTATTTTATATTCAATTTATGAGAAGCTGTCAGGAGGGAAGATCGGATATAAAAGCATAGTTGTGCTCTGTTTGATCATGTACATCTACGGTACGTTATCACTATGGCGGCCGTCTGTAGTGAGGGCTGAACTCATGATTGGTATGAAGACGGTCGCGAAGATCAAGGAACTGCGCTATGACAGTCTTACAGCCATGAGCCTGGCTGCTATCATAATCGTGGCAGCCAATCCCTATGTTATATTCGGGCCGGGCTTCCAGATGTCCTTTTTGGCAATAACATCTATAAATATTATAGTGAAGGTGCTGCCAGAGAAGTTCCCTCAGTCGCTTGCTCAGACAATAGCTGTCAGCGGGACGATGATGGTATATCAGGCTTACGTATTCAACCATGTCGCGCCACTCGTGTTCCTAGTGAACATACCTGTGATCTATCTTGCAGGTATAGCTATACCGCTCTCTCTAAGCTGTTTCACCGCTTTCTGGGCGTTTACGGCAGCAGGAGCAGAGTTTACAGGATTTATAAGCGTACCGATGATATCTATGACCAGGATGCTGATAAGGGTGAACAGTCTGCTCAGTTTTGGAGGGCACACGTCATTTGACGTGGTGAGTCCCCCTGAGAGCCTTGTGATCTTCCTTTTAACTGCGCTTCTTTTCAGCGCATCGGAGTTCGCGGGCATCCTGAGGATCAGAGAGCAGAAAGGCCGTTTGAAAAGAATGTTTGCCATCATAGCTGTTGTATCTTTATTGGCAAATACTTTTTGCTATGAGCCATTGAGCCATGATGAGATCGTTTTCGTCGACGTCGGTCAGGGAGCCTGCACACACATAAGGGTCAGCAAAACTGACGTACTGATCGACGGAGGGGGCTCGAGAACTATAAACGTGTGTGAGAAGACTCTCAAGCCTTACCTTCTCAAAAACGGCGCAAAAAACATAGATCTGGCGCTTGCGACGCACGAAGATACTGATCATATCAAAGGTCTTGAAGAATTAGAGGATGATAAAAAGATCGGCGATCTTGTGACAGGCTCGGTAACAGGGGATAAGTACGTACTGGAAGAGGGCGTGGAAATAAGAACGCTTTGGCCTCCGGTGGTGAACGGGAAGCAGGAGAACGGAGATTCATCTTGTTTCATGATAGATTACAGAGGAGTAAAGGTGCTCGTGACGGGAGACCTTGATCTTGATGGCGAAAGAGATATGGTCAGATACTACAGATCACGTGGCATCGAGGAAGAGCTAAAGGCCGACGTACTGAACGTGGGCCACCACGGCTCGAAGTACTCTACCTCAGATGAACTGCTCGAAGCAGTAGCACCCCGCATAGCTGTGATACAAGTGGGAAGAAACAACTACGGCCACCCGTCAGAGGAGGCTTTGAGAAGGCTGAAAGCTCACGGAGTTAAGTTATTCAGAAATGATTTGGAAGGTGCCGTGGGCCTTGATATAGCCGGGGGCCGGACGGGCGGACGCATGAGAGAAGTACTTGACGGTTTGGGTCTGGGGACTTTGATAGAGAAGGCAGGTCTGTATGTCTGGTTCGGTATCGGAGAGAAGGCAGTGATCAAGCATATCCACATTATGATAAGTGAGGACTGAAACCCTTGACACGCGTCGAAGTCTAATAGTAAAATTAAGACATCAAAAGATTGGAGAGAAGCATTGGCTTACGAATTCGACAACAGGAACGACAATAAAACAGAGCATGCGTTCAAAGCTTTTACGACTGATCTTAAGAAGGGGCTCGACGCTCCGGTGATCTTCATGTACGGAGCTGAGGATTATCTGATAGAATGGGCAGCTAACACGCTTGCGAACCGTTACATAGGCAAGGCCGCACTGGATACCGATTTCGAGCGCCCTGATGCGGATTCCGTGAGTGCAGAGGATATAATCCAGTCTTGCGAGACGTTTTCGATGTTTTCAGAGAAAAGGATAATCTGGGTCAAGGAATATCCGCCGCTTTATCAGGAAAACTCCAAAGGGTTCGGAGATATCCAGCTCAGCATCATAGAAGAGTATCTGGATTCACCTAATCCCGGTACGATACTGATCTTCAGCACTTCACGCGTTAAGAACGATCCGAAGGACCGCCGTGAGAAGAGGACCAAACTGGACAAACTCCTCCTCAAAAAAGCGAAGTGCTACGATTTCTGTCCGCTCGAACGCAGAGCTCTCAGGGCTTTCATAGAGAAGCGCTTCAAGAACGCAGGGGTCAGGATCACCAGGGACAATGTGGAGTACCTCATAGATGCCACGGGATATTTCCATAAAGATACGGATTACAAGCTTATGAACCTGGACGCCGACTTGAAGAAGATCCTAGGTCTGGTGGATACGAGCCATGATACAGTACCCGGACCTATATCAGCGGAGCATGAGGAAGGCCCTGTTGAACAAGTTGAAACGCCGGTTCCCGAGGTCACCCGTGAAAGCATCGACAGAGCTATCCTCGGAGACATGGATACTTATGTGTTCGGTTTCCTTGATCATCTTTCGGCTAACAGAAAAGAAGAAGCTTTCCTGCTTCTCAACAACCTAATCACAGACGGGAGTGATATCTACAGCCTGCTCGGTCTCATGGTCAACCAGTTCGAGACCATGACAGAAGTCAGAGAACTGAGCGAAGATGGAATGTCCAACGCGGCCATGGCCAAGGAACTGGGCATCCATGAGTTCAGAGTCAAGAAGGCCATGGCCGCTGCCAACCGTCTGAGCCTGAGCAAACTAAAGGACATACTCTGCCAGTTGTATGAGATAGACGTAAACATCAAGCAGGGCAATGTTGACGGAGCTTTGGCTCTGGAACTGCTGATCGGCAGGATATGAGTTAAAAAGAATGCATAAATGTTAAATATAGACTTATCAGTCCGGGATATAAAAACCGGGCTGATTTTTATATCAGTCCGGTCAGATGATCTCATTTCACTTGATCAGCCGCAACAGCTTGCGATAAGTTCCTTTGCAGAGCTGAGGGTGGTTTCAGTCACGTTTGCTCCGCCGATCAGGCGAGCTATCTCCGAAACTTTTTGCTCTTCATCAAGACTCTCTATATGCGTATAGGTGGCGGAATTATCGCTGTCCTTGTATATTTTATAATTGTGATCTCCGGCAGCTGCTATCTGGGGCAGGTGAGTGATGCAGACGATCTGATGCGCTCTGGCAATTTCTCTTAACTTGCCCGATACGACGGATGCAGTGACCCCTGATATGCCGTTATCGATCTCGTCGAAGATCAGTGTAGGAATGGCATCATAGGTGCTGATAACGTTCTTGAACGCAAGCATGATCCTTGAGATCTCTCCGCCCGAAGCCACCTTATAGAGCGGTTTGAGCGGCTCGCCCTTGTTGGTGGAGATCAATATCTCCACACGGTCCATACCGTCCTCCTGGGGCTGATCGAGAGGGCTTACCGAGATCTCGATCCTCGCGTCCTGGAAGTTCAGGTCCAGGAGTTCTTTCAATGCTCTTTCAGAGAGATCAGAAGCTGCCTTCTTGCGCTCTTCTGTCAGGACGGCACATGAGGCGAGGAGCCTTTTGCGGGAGTCGATGAGCGAATGCTCAAGGGCTGTTTTTTCGCTGTCAAAGTTTTCTATTGTATGTATCTTTTGCTCCAGTTCATTACGGTATTCAAGTATACCATCGATGGGCATGGAGTATTTTTTCTTTAAGGCGTCGAGAAGGCTGAGACGAGTGATGGCTTCATCCAATTCTGCCTGTGAGAAGCTGATGCTGTCCAGAAGGCTGCCGAGGTCTCTGGAGAGGTCCTGAAGCCTATAGAACAGGTCTGTGTATTCTGACGAGGTACCTTCGAGAGCAGAACTGAATCTGCTGATACCCTCCAGCGATCGCATACCCTTGGATAGCTCATCGAGAACAGCTCCGTCAGATGAAAGGGCAGAGTATGCGTTCTCAAGTCCTTCATATATCTTCTCACTATTTTTGAGTAGATTTATCTTCTCTTCGAGAGCAGTATCTTCGCCGGACCATAATTCTGCCCTGTCGATCTCTTCTGCTTCGAAACGATGGAAATCCAGATCTCTTCTGTTCTGCTTCTCCTGATTCAAGAGGGATATAAGTCGCGATTTGATGTCACAGAACTCGTGATAGTCTCGTGCGACAGTCTCTTTGAGTTCTGCTACTTTTTCGGATCTGTAGCTGTCAAGAAGTACGATATGATAGTCCGGATCGAGCAAAGACTGATTATCATATTGACCATGGATGTCTGCAAGACGGCTTGAGATACGGTTCAGCTGGTTAAGGGTTACGATCTCGCCGTTCAGCTTGATAAGATTCTTGCCCTGACGGTTCACTTCGCGGTGTATGACTATGTCCTCGCCGTTCAGACTGCCTGTGAGTTCTACCACGGCCTTGTCAGCACCTGTCCTTATACATGACGAATCAGCCCGGCTCCCGAGAGCCAGGCTGACAGCTTCGATTACTATGGATTTGCCCGCACCGGTCTCACCGGTGATGATGTTCAGTCCGCCTTTGAGATCCATCTCGGTGTTCTCGATTATGGCGAAATTCTTTATGGCAATGTGGTCGATCATTATTAATCCTCCGGGCTTTGACTGATCCAGACCGCTGTCTTATGATCCGAGGTCAGTCTTACGCGTTATCTTTCAAAAGATTGGCGAACTCCTTCAGTATGCCGGGAACGTTTGATTTCTCGTCAACTATGATAAGGAGGGTATTGTCGCCTGCGATAGAACCCTTGATATGTGCTATTTTGGAAGTATCGATAGCTTCTCCTGCGGCATTAGCGCATCCGGAAAGCGTTTTGACAATGATGAGGTTTTCGGCGGAGTCTACGGAGACGACGGTCTGCCTGAAGATCTTGACGAACCTTTCGGTAAGCGGCAGATCATTGGACGTATTGACCGCGTATTTGTATTTTCCGCTTGAAGAGAGCGTCTTGACAAGCTGAAGTTCTTTGATATCTCTTGAAATGGTCGCCTGGGTGACTTCATAACCTTTCTCTTTGAGCAGGGATGCAAGCTTTTCCTGTGTGTCCACCTCATAATTGTTGATGATCTCAATGATCTTGTTCTGTCTTGAGTAACGCATGAATAAAATCTCCTTAACTATTAATATAATAATTCGATCATTCAACTAGTCTTCGTTTCAAGCTCTGCAAAATTATAACATTATTCTTAAAATAATTCAACAATAAAAGTGAACTGAGTGTCAGTCAAAGACATGCAAAATTATAATAAAACTGCTGGACAAACAAATGTTCACTATGTTACAATTAAGGCATGAGGATACTGGGAATAGACCCTGGTTACGCGATATTGGGCTGGGGCGTGCTGGATATGGAAGGCAACCGCTTCAAGGTGGTGGCTTACGATTCCATACTGACAGACAAGGACACGCCGATGCCCGCAAGACTGCAGGAACTATATGAGGGTCTGAGTGAGATAATCGAGAAATATAAGCCGGATACGGCATCCATCGAAGAATTATACTTCAATAATAATGCCAAAACGGCTATAATGGTAGGCGAGGCCAGGGGTGTCGCGGTATTGGCGTGCGCGAACGGCGGACTTGAGATCAGCGAATATACTCCGCTACAGATCAAACAGGCTTTGGTCGGTTATGGCAGGGCTGACAAGAAGCAGGTACAGCAGATGGTGAAGACCATACTGAATCTGGAGAAAGTCCCCAAGCCTGACGATACGGCTGACGCACTTGCAGCGGCCATCTGCCACGGACACTCCTCCGGAGGTTCCGGCGGCAAGCGTGAACTCAGGATCAGGAAAGGGATCTGAAAGCCAGTCTGTTTTGAGCACATTGCCTGATCCGGACAGAGAAAGGATGAATAATGATCAGATATATCAAAGGCACATATACCATGCAGTTTGAATCCGGCATCGTGGTAGAGACCGGATCCGGCATAGGATTCGAGATATTTTTGCCGCAGGGATCGCCGTTTTATAAACATCAGGAAGGCGAGGAGGTCATGGTCTTCACGGAGATGATAGTCCGCGAGGATGGTATGAGCCTCTATGGCTTCCATAACAGGGAGACACTGGAGTTCTTCAGGTTGCTGACGAGCGTATCAGGTATCGGGCCTAAAGGAGCCATGGGCATCCTTGGTTCCATGCCGGTGGATCAGCTTAGGCAGGCCATCGCTCTGGGAGACGTGAAATCCATAGCCAAGGCACAGGGCGTGGGCAAGAAGACCGCTGAGCGTCTGGTGGTAGAGTTAAAGGACAAAGTAGGAATCCCTGATATCGATTTGGAGACCGGAGAGATATACGGACAGAACGAGACAGCAGGAGCGGACGGAACAGATGCAAGATCAGAAGCCATTTCTGCTTTGATCAGTCTCGGTTATGCCAGGGCGGAAGCCTTCAAGGCCGTATCTTCCATAGGAGACGAAGGGCTCACATCCGAAGAATACATCAAAAAGGCTCTGAGAGGCCTGTTCTGATAAGGAGTCAAAATGAACGAAGACAGGATAACATCAACCAATTCATATATAGGCGAGGCCAGACAGGAGGCCGGGCTGCGTCCCCAGACGCTTGAAGATTACATAGGTCAGCAGGCGGTGAAGGACAATCTGAAGATCTTCATCGAAGCAGCCAAACTCAGGAACGATCCTCTGGATCACGTACTGTTTTACGGTCCTCCGGGACTGGGCAAGACTACGCTCGCAGGTATCATAGCCAACGAACTCGGCGTAGATATCAAGATCACATCCGGCCCTGCTATACAGCGCGCCGGAGACCTGGCAGCCATACTGACTAATCTGAACGACAACGACGTGCTTTTCATAGATGAGATACACAGGCTGAACCGTTCTGTAGAGGAAGTGCTTTATTCTGCGATGGAAGATTATGCACTTGATATCATAATCGGCAAAGGACCTTCAGCCAGATCGATCAGGCTTGATTTAGCACGCTTCACACTGATCGGCGCTACCACGAGAGCCGGCGCTTTGTCAGCTCCTCTGAGAGACCGTTTCGGAGTCATCGGAAAGTTCGAACTATACACTCCCGACGAATTGAAAAAGATCCTCAGAAGGTCAGCTTCTCTTCTTAACGTGGGTATCGATGAGGAATCGCTCGACGAGATGGCTAAGCGTTCGCGCGGTACGCCGCGTGTCGCTAATAGAATGCTCAAGCGCATCAGGGATTTCTCCCAGGTCAAGGGAAATGGCGTTATCGACCTAGATATCACCAGAGAGGGGCTGGAAGCTCTCGGAGTCGACGATCTGGGGCTTGAGAAACTGGATCGTGACATCATCCTTACGATCATTGAGCGCTTCGGAGGCGGTCCTGTGGGTATCGATACCATCGCAGCGTCCATAGGCGAAGAGAAGGTCACTCTCGAGGATGTGAACGAGCCTTTCCTGATACAGTCCGGACTTCTCTACAGGACTCAAAAGGGCAGGATGGTAAGCCGCGCCGGATACAGACACTTCGGGCTGGATTATCCAGTGGACCTTCAGGATGAAGAAGACGGCGAGACCGAAGAACAGCTGGAGATGTAATGGAAGTTAAAGATTTTGATTACGAACTGCCTGAAGAACTGATAGCCCAGGTACCGTCAAGGAAACGAGACGAGTGCAGGCTGATGGTGATCCATATGGACTCGCGTAAGGTCGAGCATAGGCGGTTCTATGACATACTTGAATATCTTAGACCCGGAGACTGCCTGGTACTGAATAACAGCAAAGTTATCCCTGCCAGGCTTTACGGTGTAAAGGAGGGGACAGGCGCTAACGTAGAATTCCTGCTTAGCAAAAGACTCCCTGCTGAAGGTACGCAGGGGACCGGAGCATTTGCAGGAACAGATGCAGCTTTTAGCGGTAATGCTGTTTCAGATCGCTGGGAGACGTTGGTAAGGCCCGGCCGGCGCCTAAAGATAGGCGACAGCGTGGTGTTCTCCGGAGTGGCGCCGGACGGGACGAAGTCTCACTATCCGGACGGCAAACTGCTCAGGGCGACTATCACAGGCTATTCAGAAGGCGGCACGAGAATAGTTGATTTCGATTATGACGGGATCTTCATGGAGCGGCTGGAAGAGATAGGCCAGATGCCTCTTCCTCCTTATATCGCACGAGCAAACAATTCAGAAGATAAAGACCGATACCAGACGGTCTACTCCAAGGTGGAGGGATCAGTGGCCGCTCCGACTGCAGGCCTTCACTTCACCGAGGAACTTCTCGGCGCGGCCGCGGACCGTGGCATAAAGCTGGCTTACGTGACGCTTCACGTGGGTATAGGTACTTTCCGCCCAGTCAAAGCAGAGAAAGTCGAAGATCATCACATGCACTTCGAGGAATATTTCATAGATGATGAAGCAGCCGCCACTATCAACGAGACCATAAGGTCAGGCGGACGCATCATCTCGGTAGGCACCACGTCGACGAGGACCGTTGAATCAGCAGCAGTTTGGGCTGGAGAAGGTCCATCTGGACACTGGGAAGTGCCCGCGGGCTCTGGAAGCACCGGGATCTTCATATATCCAGGCTATGAGTTTAAAGTAGTGGATCAGCTGATAACCAATTTCCACCTGCCTAAGTCGACTCTTCTGATGCTGGTAAGCGCCTTGTACGATCGTGAAGGAGTGCTCGAAGCATACGGCGAGGCAGTCAAGGAGAGATATCAATTCTTTTCTTACGGTGACGCATGCTTTTTCACGGAATAATAACGCAGCAAAAAACCGCAGGGACTTTATGGGGCCTGCGGTTTTGTATTGCTTTGATCATATGTGATCCTAATGATGATTATCATTCAAGCCCGGGGAAACCGAGCTGTCTTAGCGCTTCGAAGAGTATTATGTTAGCTGAGTTTGCCAGATTGAAGCTCCTGAGACGGGTGGAGCGGCTCATGGGAATGCGTATCGCATGATCGGCATACTTCGATATGAACTCCCTCGGAAGTCCTGCGGTCTCCCTGCCGAAAAGGAACATGTCCTCATCCATATACTCAAAGTCCGTATACTTATGACCGCCTTTGGTAGTGGCGAGAAAGAGTCTGTGAGGTTCTTTTCCTTCAGGACCGTAAACAGCCATGAAATCATCGAGCGAAGCGTGGACTTTAACTTCCACGTACGGCCAGTAGTCAAGACCTGCGCGTTTGAGCGCCTTGTCATCGATCGAAAAGCCAAGAGGCTCCACCAGATGAAGCACAGTATCGGTAGCTGCACAGGTGCGGGCGATATTACCGGTATTGGGCGGTATCTCAGGTTCAACGAAAACTACATGTAAACTCATTTTGCTTATCCTTTTGTTAGTAATGTTTTTGGTTTGTGGGCTTTGCCCGGAAACAATTTTAACGCATTTACATTGAATTTACAAGTGAACGTTCGATGTGATATAATCCAGTAAGAAAAGAAACTCATACTAAAGGACTTCTAATGGCACACAATAACTCAAAATACTTCAATACCGG
>JAFYJM010000130.1 GCA_017538125.1 Bacillota bacterium | reverse complement strand
TTATTTTACATCGTGATCATGCAGAACTTAAGTACGAAGAGCAGAGCGATGATGGTTACCATAACGTCCTTCTTGGTGTACTTGCCTGTGAAGATGGTGATGATCGTGTATGTGATAGCTCCGATACCGATGCCGTTTGCGATGGAATAAGTGAGGAGCATTGAGATGACGGTCATGAATCCGACTGCTGCGGATGTCAGGTCTGTCATATCGATCTTCTTGATGTTGCCGAGCATGAGCACCCCTACGTATACGAGAGCAGGCGCTGTAGCGCAGCCGGGTACGATAGAGGCCAGAGGGCTCAGGAACAGGCAGAGGAAGAAGCAGCAGGCCACAGTGAGTGAAGTGAGTCCTGTACGTCCGCCTGCGGATACACCCGTCGCGGATTCAACGAAGGTCGTGCAGGTGGAGGTACCGAGGAGTCCGCCTACTACGGTGGCTGTGGAGTCCGCCATCATGCATTTATTGAGATTTATAGGGTCTCCATTCTCATCCAGCATGTCGGCTTCTGAAGCCGTGCCGTAAAGTGTACCGATCGTATCGAACATGTCAACGAGGCAGAAGGCTATGACCAGCATGATGCCGCCGAAGAAGCCTCCCACGAGCTCAGCGCTGAAAGCAGCTTCCCAGGCGTTTCCGGAGAAGACTCCGAGGAGACCTACAGAAGTGAAGTCTTTGAATGACTGACCTACCTGGCTGAAATCGAACGAAGGAGCCTGACCGCTCAGTACATAGTAAAGGATAGCCGTCACGGCGATGCCGATGATTACGTTTCCTTTGACCTGGCGCTTGCCCAGGATGACGATGATCATGAAGCCCACGAAAGCAAGCAGCGCGGGAAGAACGGTAACGAATTCGCCGTTTTGGATAGCACCGTGGATGTCAACGAGCTGTGTCAGTGTGTACTGGTTGTCCTGGATGAAGCCAACGTTCTGGAAGCCGATGTAGGCGATGAAGAGGCCGATACCTGCTGAAACTGATACTTTAAGCGGCGTAGGCATTGCCTTGGCGATGTATTCTCTGGCGCCTGTCACGGACAGGACGAGGAATACGATTCCGGATACGAGTACGATGACGAGTCCGGCATGATAGCCCTCTACCGGGTCTCCTCCGTTGACGAGTTCCGGAAGCACGAAGCTTACGAAGAAGAAGGAGTTGAGTCCCATACCGCAAGCCTGCGCGAAAGGCATCTTAGCGTACAGCGCCATGATCAGGGTTCCGACTACGGCTACGAGTATGGAGCCTACGTAGACCGAATTCCAGATATGTCCCAGCCCTTCAGAAAAGCCTGTTACCTGGCTCGGGTTTACGACGATGATGTAAGCCATCGCAAAGAATGTCGTAAGCCCGGCGAAGATCTCGGTCCTTACCGTCGATCCTCTTTTGGAGATCTCGAAAAATTTGTCCATAAGAATAAGTCCTTTCTTTTATGAAAAATATAATTATTGAACTATGATCATCTGTCCTCTCTGAAATAGTTCAGACCGAGGCCCTGCGGCGGCTGGTCTTCTCTTCTCTGTCTCATGGATACCATGATGAGAACGATGGCCGTCGCTATGTAAGGAACGATCTTGTAGATCTGCGTTGGCAGGAAAGGTATCGGCAGCCTCAGATAGAGGATGAGCAGCGCTCCGAAAAGCGCCGAGCCCCAGAGTGCGTTTATCGGCTTCCACAGGCAGAAGATCACGAGCGCTACGGCTACCCAGCCTTCGCCCGAAAGTCCGCTGTGGTTCCACACGGATCCCGCGATCGTCATGGTATAGACCATACCGCCTACTGCGGAAATGCCTCCGCCGATAACGGTCGCCAGATATCTGTACTTCGTCACGTTGATGCCTGCAGCGTCTGCTGTCGCCGGAGACTCTCCTACTGCGGAGAGGAAAAGTCCGGCGCGGGTCTTTTTCATGAACCAGGCCATTATGAGAGCCATGATTATGCCCAGATATACGAACAGGTTATAGCTGAAGAGCACCTGACCTATGACCGGGATGTTCTGCAGTGCTTTCGGGAGTATCGGATCCGCGAATGCAGCCTTGAGCGCGTTGGATATCGTAACGTTTCCGCCGACTTTGATCCTCATGAGTTCGCCGACGAACTGGCCCACGCCGGTGCCGAAGATGGTCAGCGCCAGACCGGTAACGTTCTGGTTGGCTCTCAGAGTTATCGTCAGGAAACTGAAGATCAGCGAGCCGATGCAACCTATGCCGAAGGAGAAGAAAAGCGCGATCGCTACTGCTACCGCTCCGGAAGCGTTATCGCCTGCCATGTTTCCGTAGATAAAGGCGCCCATGAGTCCGAAGGCACCGCCCATGAACATGAGGCCTTCAACTCCCAGGTTCAGGTTGCCGGATTTCTCTGTCAGGATCTCGCCCGAGGTTCCAAAGAGAAGAGGTGTGCCGTTTATTATGGCAGCTTTGATGAGTCCGATCAGATTGATGTTCATTTGGCCGCCTCCTCTCCGAGAGTCTCAGCGGCGGGCACCAGCGGAACTGCCTCCTCGTGGTGTTCTCTTCCTCTGAAGATCATTTTGTAGTTTATGAAGAATTCACAGCCCAGCATACAGAGAAGTATGATGCCTGTGATGATGTCCGATATCGAAGCCGGTACGCCGAGCGACGTCTGGATGCTGGACGCTCCCTTCGAGAGCACCGCCAGCATCAGTGAGATGGCGATCATAGCGAAGGGATTAAGCTGAGCCAGCCAGGTGACGGTGATGGCCGTGAAGCCTACGCCGCCGGCCACATCGGAGTAGAGCGTCTGATTCGCACCGGAGGCTACCATGAAGCCTACCAGACCCGCGATACCGCCTGACAGGCAGGCCGTGCGGATCATTACCTTCCTGACGTTCATACCGGCATATCTAGCCGTGTTCTCCGACTCGCCAAGCACTTTTATCTCATATCCGTGCTTGGTCTTGGACATATATACATACATAAAGGCTGTGATTATCAGCACTATTATCCATCCGATGTGAACTCCAAGCACCTTGGGAAGCACCGCTGCCTGATCAAACATCGGTATGATCTGCGATCCGGGTTTGCCCTCCCAGGGGCCGCCCTGCAGCCAGCCCACAATGCCGATCGCTATGTAGTTCATCATCAGCGTGAAAAGCGTCTCGTTGGTGCCCCAGTTCGCTTTGAATATCGCCGGGATACCCGCCCAAATAGCGCCAAAGACGATGGACGATACGCCCATGACTATGAGGAGCACCGGTGAAGGCATCGTCTTCGCCATATTGAGCGCAAAGAATGAAGCAGCCAGCGCGCCCATAGTGATCTGCCCTTCGGCTCCGATGTTCCAGTATCTCATTGCGAAGCACGGAGCCAGCGCCAAAGCTGTACCGAGAAGCGGCACAGCAGTCTTGACCACCTGTCTTAAGCCGGTCACCTTGCCCAGCGAGCCTGAAAGGATGGTGCCATAGGCCGTGATCGGATTCGCTCCGGCGATCACGAAGACTATCCCTCCGAGTATTATGGCGAATATCAGAGCTCCGAATCTGATGAGCCAGATCTTGGTGCTCGACATGTTTTCGCGTTTCGTAAGACGGATAAGAGGTTCTTTTTCTTTCATTTAGTTTGCCTCCTTTCCGCCGAGTTTAGTCATTAGAAGACCGATGTCTTCCTTAGTGGTCTTCCTGGCATCCACGATGCCGCTGACCTTGCCTCCGCAAAGCACCAATATCTTATCGCAGAGCTCCAGTAGTACGTCGAGGTCTTCTCCTACGAAGATGACGGCTACGCCTTTCATCTTTTGCTCTGTCATCATATTATAGATGGTGAACGATGTGTGGATGTCCAGACCCCTTACGGCATAGGCGCTCATGAGCACCGACGGCGCCTGGGCTATCTCACGTCCGACCAGTACTTTCTGTACGTTTCCGCCGCTGAGCTTACGCACCGGATAGTCGATGCCGGGTGTCTTGACCTCAAGGTTCTCCAGCACCTGCTCGGCCAGTTTCTCCGGGCCTTTGGTGTCCACGAAGATGCTCCTTCCCTTGTTCCATGAGCGAAGCATCATATTGCCGGTCATGCCCATGCCGCCCACGAGACCCATGCCCAGTCGATCCTCGGGCACGAAGGCCAGGGCGACTCCGGCATCCTTGATCTCCATGGGCGTCTTGCCCACGAGCTCTGCCGGGTTCTTGCCTTCAGGCGTATATATGATGGAGCCCTTGGATATGTGGCGAAGACCCGCGATGGCTTCCAGGAGTTCCTTCTGACCTGAGCCTGCGATGCCTGCTATGCCGATGATCTCTCCGCCATAGGCGATGAAGCCCACGTCATCCAGCTTGGTCATTCCCTCGCTGTCTTTGACAGTAAGACCTGCTACTGTAAGTCTGGGTTTCGGATCCACCGGATCCGGTCTTTCAATATTTAAGGAGACCTTGTGTCCCACCATCATCTCGGTGAGCTCTTTTTCGTTGGTCTCCGCGGTCCTGAAGGAGGCTACATGCTGACCCTTCCTCAGCACCGCCACCACGTCGGAGATCTCCATAACCTCGTTGAGTTTGTGGGTTATGAGGATTATGGCTTTGCCGTCCTCCTTCATGGCTCTCAGTATCTGAAACAGCTTGCTGGTCTCCTGAGGAGTAAGCACTGCTGTAGGTTCGTCGAGTATCAGTATGTCCGCGCCTCTGTAGAGTACCTTGATGATCTCCACGGTCTGCTTCTCGGAAACGGACATTTCGTAGATTTTTTTGTTAGGATCGATATCGAAGCCATACTTCTCGCCTATGGCCTTGACCTTGGCGGATACGGTCTTGCGATCCAGTTTGCCTTCTTCTTTAAGGCCGAGGACGATGTTCTCCGCCGCTGTGAACACGTCCACCAGTTTGAAGTGCTGATGGATCATGCCTACGTGATTGTCAAAGGCATCCTTCGGGGACTTGATGGTTACCGGCTTGCCCTCGATGAGTATCTCTCCCTCGTCGGGGAAGTATATGCCCGCCAGCATATTCATCAGAGTCGTCTTGCCGGAGCCGTTTTCTCCCAAAAGAGACATAATAACGCCCCGGTCCAGATATAGGTCGACGGAGTCGTTGGCCAGTGTGGAGCCGAAGCGCTTGGTTATCCCTTTGAATTCCACTGCATGGGTGGTTTCTGACATATTTCTTTCCTTTCGGTGGTCAGCAAAATACCCTCAGCGGACCTCAGGCCCGCCTCGTGAGTGTTTTGCCCCTTGAACAGTAAACCCAAAAGAGGACTTCAGCAGTCCTCTTTGGGTCATATATGCTTAGAGAATGGATCAATACTTTTCGTTCAGCAGTTCGATACCGTCGATTCTCAGAGCGAAATACGGTGCTGACTGGAAGTATGATTCGTGGAAGGCACCGTCAAATACGGCTTCCTCTGAATCCGGTGTGAAGTCTCCGTCCGTATCAAGCGCGAAGGCTGTGGTCACTTCCTCTCCGCCAACGGTGAATGTGGAGGTATCGAATACCTGGATCTCTCCGGACTCGATACCCGCTCTTACTTCGTCCAACTTGGC
The DNA here is from genome assembly GCA_017538125.1 of Bacillota bacterium. Taxonomy (GTDB): domain Bacteria; phylum Bacillota; class Clostridia; order Peptostreptococcales; family Anaerovoracaceae; genus RUG754. The sequence continues at coordinate 17,022 of JAFYJM010000130.1, read as the reverse complement.
AGCGGTTCCTTCAGCTGCTACAGCTTCGTTGAGCTCGGTGAGAGCTACGTCTCCGTCCTTGAGACCATGCTGGCAGTAATCCTGATCTACGGTTCCACCGTTAACGATCGTCTCAATGACGTATACGAAGTAGTTGGTCCAGTCGATCCTAGATGAAATGATGGATGCTTCAGGAGCTACGTCAGACATTCCGATATTGTATCCTACGTGAGGAACTCCATTGGACTGAGCTGTTGTAGCGGGTGTTGTGGAGTCAGAGTGCTGTGAGATCAGCTTGGCTCCCTTGTCGATGAGGTCCTGAGCTGCGTTGGCTTCCATCGTGGGATCTCCCCATGAACCGATGAATTCGACCATCATGGTAGCTGAAGGGCAAACGGATCTGGCGCCGAGGAAGAAGGATGTATATCCTGAGATAACCTCTGCGAAGGTGTAGGCTCCTACGTAGCCGATGACGGCTTCGTCTTCTTTGATGTCGCCGTTGTCGATCATTTCCTGGAGTTTCATACCTGCAGCTACGCCGGCCAGATAACGACCTTCATAGATCGAAGGGAATGCATTGACCGTGTTCGGCAGATCGTCCTTCCAGGAACCCTCGTTGGTCATACCTACGAAGACCGTGTCGGGATAGTCCGGAGCTACTGTAAGCATCGCGGGCTCCATACCGTATGAGTTGAGGAATACGGCAATGCAGCCTTCTCCAGCAAGCTCTTCACAGTCAGTCGCTACCGGGTCGCCTTCAGGGTGATTATAGGTCATTACCCACTCGATGTTGATGCCCTTGTCAGCCAGCTGAGCCTTAGCTTCATCGGCTGCCATGTAGAAGTTTCTGTCATAAGCCGCGTTGTCATCTCCGATGCAGACCATACCTACTTTGTAAACGGTATCTGCGGCCTGCTCGTCGCCTCCTTCATTGGTCTCTCCGCCGCCGCATGCCGCGAAGGTGAATACCATTGCGAAGATCAGCAAAACTGCTAATAATTTCTTCATCTTTCTCTCCTTACAAATGAATAAAAACGTTTGAAAAATAAGGGATTTCTTACGTTTATATTATACAATTTCTACCCTTATTTTTCAATTGAAAAAACCGCAATTCAGGCACATTTTTAGCCCAAAAAATCCAAGCGTCCGCTAAAATACGAACGCTTTGTTGTATTGCTATTTTTATCATTCACATATTGATCCGATGCAGTGAATCGGCCCGGAAAAGGCTTGCGGATCCACTCTCTCAGAACAGTAAAAAGCCGGCTCAGCCGGCTTCATCTTCAAGCGAAAGTTATGTTTCCGTCCACCATTTCGGTGACCGAAGCGAGCGTCTCCACACGGTAGCCCAGGTCCTCCAGAGCCTGCTTACCGCCCTGAAAATCCTTGGAGATCACTATGCCGATACCTGCCACGTGCGCGCCTGCTTCCTCGACTATCTTGGCCAGAGCTTTCGATGCCTCACCGTGCGCCAGGAAGTCGTCGATTATGAGTACGTTCTCACCCTCCGTCAGATGCTTTTTAGCCACGGTGATCTCATTCATGGTCTGCTTGGTGAAGGACATGCATGGCGCCTGATATACGCCCTCGATCATGGTGTTCGGTCTGGCCTTCTTGGCGAAGACTACAGGGCAGAACCCAAAGTATCTGGCAGCTGATACGGCTATACCTATGCCGCTCGCCTCCACCGTCAGTATCTTATCCACCTTGACCCCTGAGAAACGTCTCGCGAACTCTTCACCTATCTCATCCATGAAGGACGTATCTATCCTGTGATTGATGAAGCCGTCCACGTTGATCCTGTCGGAACCGACGGTCACGCCTTCGGCCAATATTCTCTGTTTGAGTTTTTCCATATCGGCACCTCCCTATTTTCAGCGCAGTTTGGCATATATCCCTGCGCAAGATAATTTTACAACTAAATAGCCTTTCTATCAAGAGGAAGGCTCCCAATCTTTCTGAATATTGTTCTGATAATGAAAACTTTCGGGCGTTTTTTGTTGCGTTGAAACAATACTTTTAATGTTTGGAATGTACTCCAAAAAATACATGGAAATCAAGGCTTTTCAGGTCCTCAGCGGTATTGAAATATTGTTAGTTTTGTGGCAATATACCTATGGTATTTTATTTTTTCATCCCGCGATGATAAGAATGATCCTATCCTCTCGCGGACAAATTCATACAAAAGAAAGGTATTATAAAAAGGGTGATTCAATGTTTAAGAAATTTACAAACGGATGCGTATCCCTGGTAAATAAATTATTACCGGATCCGTACATCTTTTGTATCGTTCTGACCATCATCGTATTCATCGGTGCTATCCCCGCAACCGGAGCTAACCCCCTGGATATCGTCATCAAAGGATGGGCAGGCGGTGTCTGGGCCCTTCTGGGCTTCTCAATGCAGATGGTTCTCGTGCTCGTGCTCGGCGATGCTTTCGCTAATGCTCCCGCCATCAAGAGAGTCATCAGGACTATCGCTAAAGCAGCATCATCATCTCCTAAGAAGGCCATATTCATGACCGCTTTCATCTCCACGATCGCATGCTGGATCAACTGGGGCTTCGGTCTCGTTGTAGGCGCTATCCTTGCTAAGGAGATCGCTCGTCAGTGCCAGGGCGTTGACTACAGACTGCTCATCGCTTCCGCTTACTCCGGATTCGTAGTTTGGCACGCCGGTTTCTCCGGCTCCATTCCTCTGGCAGTAGCCACAGCTACCACAGAGACCGGACAGTGGGCCGTAGGTGACTATGTTGCAGACATCATTCCCATCACAGAAACCATCTTCTCATGGTGGAACATCTTAATGTGCGTGCTGGTTCTCATTCTCGTGCCCGCCGTACTCGCTAAGATCCATCCCGCTCCCAATGAAGTTCACCTGGTTGATCCCGGTCTCCTTGAAGAGAAAGAGATCAAGATCGCAAGACCTGAGACTCCTGCCGAGAAGCTGGAGCAGAGCGTTATTCTTTCCTACATCATCGTGATCGCAGGTGTTATCTACATGGGATGGTTCTTCATCCACAAGGGAATCAACATCGACCTGAACACTGTAAACTTCATATTCCTGATCCTGGGCATCCTGTTCCACAAGACGCCCATCGGTTACGTCAAAGCCATCGAGAACGCCTGCAAAGGCGCTGCCGGCATCATCCTCCAGTTCCCCTTCTATGCGGGAATCATGGGCATCATGACCTTCAAGCTTGCTGAAGGCGGCACCGGCGAATCTCTGGCCATCGTGATCTCCGATTTCTTCGTACAGATCTCCACGGTCAAGACATATCCGCTGTTCTCATTCCTGGCATCCGGATTCCTTAACTTCTTCATTCCTTCAGGCGGAGGACAGTGGACAGTTCAGGGTTCCATCATGATGCCTGCAGGCGACGCTATCGGAACCAACCCTGCAGTAACCGCTATGTCCGTTGCCTGGGGTGACTCCTGGACCAACATGATCCAGCCGTTCTGGGCTCTGCCCGCTCTGGGTATCGCAGGACTTTCCGCAAGAGACATCATGGGATACTGTGTTATCACTCTGATCGTCTCCGGTATCATCGTAGGCGGACTCTTCCTGTTAGTAGGATTCGTACTGTAATATTAAAAAATGCAAAACAAAAAACCTGCCGTAAGAAAGCGGCAGGTTTTTTTACGTTTTAATCTCACACTATATTGCTGATCACTCAACCGGCTCTTCACACGTCTTCATCGCTTCGAGCGTCTCGCCAAGCAGCTCGTCGAGTTCCCAGCCGAGCATCTCCGCTCCCTGTCTGATGACTTCTCTGTCGCAGCCAGCCGCGAAGTGCTTGTCCTTGAACTTCTTCTTGAGGGACTTAAGTTCCATGTCCTGGCAGGACTTGGAAGGTCTCATGAGAGCCGCCGCGCCGATCAGGCCGGTGAGCTCGTCGCAGGCGAAGAGCACCTTTTCCATCTCGCGTTCGGGCTTTACGTCCACGCAAAGTCCGTAGCCATGGGATACGATGGCATGGATCATGTCCTCAGGTACGCCGCCTTCTCTTAACAGTTCCGGAGCCTTAATGCAGTGCTCCTCCGGCCACATCTCGAAGTCGATATCGTGTAGAAGTCCGACTATCGCCCAGTATTCCTCTTCATCAGCATATCCGAGTTTCTTTGCGAAATACCTCATGGCGCCTTCGACCATCCTTCCGTGGTGGAGGTGGAATTCTTCCTTGTTATACTTTTTCAGTAATTCATATGCTTCGTCTCTAGTGATCATGGTCTTGCCTTTCTCTTAAAATATCAATACGCCAACGCCGCAGCCCCGCTTAGGGCTGCAGCATTGACTGCTTTTATCTCTTCTTATTCACAGGAAGTTTTATGCTGTTTCCTCCGGGATCTCTTTTTTCTTTTCCGGCAGATTGGAGATAATTACCGCCGCGAACATGATGACGCAGCCAAGGATCTCTCTTCCGGTCATGGTCTCGTGCAGTAAAACTGCACCTGCCAAAACTCCGAATACGGATTCAAGGCAGAGGATCAGCGCCGCGATAGCCGGGTCCGCTTCACGCTGTCCCAGCACCTGGAAGGTGTAAGCTATGCCGCAGCTGATAACGCCGGCATAAAGGATCGGGAACCAAGCAGTCATAATGTTTGACATGGTGACCGGGCTCTCGAAGATAACCATGCAGATCATTCCCATGAGTCCCGAGGAAAGGAACTGAATACAGGAAAGTTTCAGTCCGTCGATCTTAGCCACGTAGAAGTCCACCGCGTTCATCTGAGCCGCGAAGGCTATGGCGCAAAGTATCACCAGCGTGTCTCCCAGCTGGATCTTGAATGACGCGTCCGTCATGCAGAGCAGGTAGAGGCCTATTACGTCCAGCACTACGCAGAGCCACACCAGGGGGCGGGTTTTTTTGCGGAAGACCAGCAGGTAAAGTATCGGACAGAATACCACGTACAACGTAGTGATGAATGCTGCCTTACCTGCGGTGGTGTATGCCAGACCGAACTGCTGAAGTGATGCCGCCACGAACAGGAAGAAGCCGCAGACGATACCTCCGATAAGTTCAGCCTTGTTGAAGATGGGTTCTGTCTTGTCTTTTCTGTTTCTGAACACCAGAGGCAGCAGCACCAGGCCGCCTATGAACGTACGTATGCCGTTGAATGTGAAGGCCCCGATCTGCCCTCCGGTCTTCTGCGCCACAAAGGCTGTTCCCCAGATGAATGCCGCTATCAAAAGCAGCATGTTGGCTTTCATTTTGTTCGACATGGTTTCTCTCCTAATCGTTTGCTTTAGTATATGTTATCAAATATTCTGTAAATTCTCAAGTGTTAATGGATATTTCTTAAGCTCCCTTCTAAAAGGAGCACCCTGACCGCCAGCACCAGGCTCTCTCTGAAATCTTCCTCCGAAAGCTGAGACGCCGTCATCTCGTGGATCTTTCTTACTCTGTATCTCACGGTATTCTTATGGCAGTAGAGCCTTCCGGCGGCCTCATTCAGATCGCAGTTTGACACTACGTACTCTCTGGCGGTCTCCAGTAGATCGGAGGTCTCATCGGCTTCTTCCACGAGGGGTCTTAGAAAGTCCTTTGCGCTTCTTATGAGTTTCCCTGAGCCCATCTCAGGTGCCAGGAGCCTGTAGACTCCCATGTCCCGGTATTTCTCAAGGTCCTCACCGTTTATCTTCGCAGCCTGCAGGGTCCAGAAAGCCTCGTACACCACCTCGGTAAAGTCTCTCTTATCCAGGACTTCGCTTAAGCCGATCACCGCCTTTTCAAGCGGAATGCCGCAGGCGATCGCCGCATCCTTCATAAGGACGTCCAAATCCGGTCCGTCGGCAGATTCCCTGGTCATCAGCATCAGACCACCCTTCCTGAATCTGGTGAGGCTTACCCTTTCTGAATACTTTGGTTCCAGGCTGAGCCTTCTGATGTATCTCACCATGTGGTCTCTGTCGTAGAGGCCTGGCTCTCCGCCGCTTTCGAACAAGGCAGCCTGCACGTATTTGCCATCAGCGGGAAGTACCATATGCCTCAGTCTCTCCATCTCGTTCTCGCTAATCTGACCTTTAAGGATCCTTTCGAAGGCCTCCTCGATCTCCGTCTCCGTCATGTCCAGGCCGGCTTCCTTCTTCACCGCCAGTACGATGTCCTCGAAGAAGGCATCATCCGTGATCACGAAGATCGGGAAGTCGTGCTCCTCGGAGTACTCGATCACTTCCCGTGGAAGCTCCTTATAGAATATGGGCTTGTAGCAGAGGCAGGCGATGCCCATCTCGTCCATCCTGATCACCGCATCCAGGAGAAGCTCTGGCTTGTTTCTGGCGAACATCAGGCTGGTGATGCCAAGGCTGTTACCATAGAACATCTCCTCCCTGGTGAACTCTATGCCGTCCGCGAACTCAAAGTCCACGATCTCAGTAGCGTTCACTTCCTTATCCAGGCCGCCGGACCCGGATATAAGTCTGAAGCCCGAGAGTTCGGGCAGTTTTATTATCTCTTTAAGTTTCAAGTTCTGCTCCAGTTATGACAATATAGTCTTTTTGCTCTTGAATTCCTTGTAGAGTCTGATCACTTCCGGCCAGGTCTTTTTGCCGATGTGAGAGCAGTATGCTCTTCCCAGACTCTCGCGGGATGCTTCTTTGTTGACGTTGTAGTTTAAAACTCTCTCGTTTACGTTTGCTGCATATTCTGCTGCGGTCTTATTGTTGATATACATTTCAGTACCTCCTTCTTTGTTAGGGCGTTGTTGTCATTTGGTACTTTAAGTATATCCAAGAATCCCCCGGGTTTCATTATTCCCGTATATAAAGATTATAGCCTGTTTTTGTATGATTGTACAACAAAAAATAGATTTCAGGCTATAATTTCTTAATTTCTATGTAATTATTTGTTCAAAGTTACTGCGATTTCCTCCAAGTCTTGCCCTTGGCGGACTCGCAGGTCAGTTCCTCGAAGGATGCGGGCTCGCCGTTTTCGAAATAGACGATATAGCCCATGCCGACGATCGGCGTCCAGTCCCAGAAATTCTCTTTGGCCCCGGGGAACCAGTTCACCATTGTAGCCGCTATCGTACCTCCGTGACATACCAGCACGGAGACCGCGTCCTTGCCGCTGTGTCTGTGCGCGAGCTCCTGCAGCCTGTGATAGCCTACGAGCTCGCTGTCACCGCGCCAGATACGTTCCTTGTATCCGTTCATGCTCTCGCCGTTAGGGAAGACGAAGGTTCCGTCAGCATTCTCCAGCCATTCCTTGCCTCCCTCTTTGGCGGCCAGCTGGTCGAAGGTCTGGCACTCCCAGTCTCCGAAATTGATCTCCTTGAGATCGTGGATCTCCGTGAAAGGAACGTCTCCGAAAAGCGCTTCCAGCGTCTGGTTCGTCCTAAGGAAGCCTGTGGTGTAATACTTCGTGTCTGCAGGAAGCTCAGGATAGGCGCCTTCTCTCTTAAATTGCTGCAGCTGTTCATAGCCCTCTTCGACGAGAGGCAGATCAGTCCAGCCGTAAAACCACCTTCTCTGGATGCCTTCTGTTATTCCATGTCTTATTAAAACGATATATGATCTCATTACTTCAGTCTCTTGCCTATTCCCGCGAACACTCTGGTGACCGCCACTGCCTCCTGAGCGAGATAAGTGGTGGTCCTGCCGACCGCCTCGCGGAATGCGCGGTCGTCCGGATCCATTGGAACCAGGCCGCAGGACACGTCATTCACTATCATGATAGCCTTCGCCCATCTGCTCTTTCTGGCAGCGAGATATTTCATCGGATCTCTGCCAGCCAAAAGACAGGCGTAGACCAGTTCTTCCACGTTGTTGATTATGGTCTTGTCGAAATCCACTTCCACCTTTTCTCTGGTGCAGTTGTATATGTCTTTTCTCGAAATACCGAATTTCTCTACGGCGTAATCCACCTTGCCCTGGTACGCCCCTCCTATCAAAAGAATCATCTTTCCTCCCGGATATACTCAACTAAACTATCAGGCTGATGATACCCAGCATCTCTCCCCAGAGGATGCCATAGCCGGCTATGTCACCGTTCATGCCCTGAAGTTCTTTTCTCGCGCAAAAAACAGATATTATCGTCCCCACCATGCACGCGCTCACCGTCAGGCAGACCTTGAATTGATCCTCTCCAAGATTCAGCGCGATGAAGACCAGTACGATCAGCTGTATCAGCATGAAGGCTTCCGCCTTCTTGTCTCTTTGCATCTTATTATACTGGCTCGTATCCATGGGCTCCAGGCTCATCATCATTAGTCCGGACAGACCTCTCGGCACCGTCATGATAAGAGCCAGCCTCACCGGATCTATCCCGCCTTCACATGCTGCTGCCAGGAAACCGAACTCCACCATCACCAGGAAGATGAAACTCACGATGGCGAAGGTCCCGCATCGGCTGTCCTTCAGTATGGCGCGCTTCTTCTCCAGGGTGCCGCGCGACATCACCGCGTCGTTCACGTCCATGTATCCGTCCACGTGGATGAAGCCCGAGAGCACGAAGGGAAGCCAGCAAAGTATCGCCGCTAAAGCCATCCTGTGAAGCCCGATCTTCATGAGGGCCACGGCGATCAAAGCCCAGATAAGGCCCATTACTGCGCCTACCGCAGGCAGCCAGGCCAGCATGTACGGTCTAGCCTCCTCATCCCATTTTTTCGGTCCCGGTATGAAGCAGAAATTGCCCCAGCACATACAGAGACCGGTTAATATCTTTTTCATTATTCAAGTTTCAAGGGGCCATTATACGGCTGTTCCCCCGTCCTCCTCTTTATAATCTATGATGAAGCCAAAGGTCACCTCTACGACTCTGTCGCAGGCCTTGGCCAAAGCTCTGTCTATGATCGCGAGCCCGCGGATGTAGGCATCCGTCAGCTCGTCATATTTGTTTCCGTCGGAATAGATATAATCCGACACGAAGATAAGTCCGTCGTGGGTCCTGCAAAGCTTCGCGAGCCTGTCAGCTATCCTGATCGAAGCTTCTTCATCGACCGTGCCGTCAAGTCTGAACATCTCGTTCGACAAAAGCGCGGTCACAGAATCTATCAGGAAAACACCTTCCCTGCCGTCTATCTCACGGTCTATATCCCTGCCGCACTCTATGGTCTTGAAGCCCAGTCCCTGACGGTCTCTGCGATGTCTTTCGATTCTGGCTCTGTCCTCGTCATCGTGAGGGATCATGGTCGCGATGTAGTATAACGGGCATTTGCGCTCTTTGGACATCTTGACCGCCAGATCCTGTGCGAAGGTGGACTTGCCGTTTTTCGCTCCGCCTGAAATAAATACGTTCATCAGAAGAAATTCCCTTCCTTTCTCTGATCGAGATAATCCGCGTCGATCGCGCCTTCTGCGTAGGTCGCCATACCGTTCATCGTAGCGCAGGCAGTCTCCATGATCTTGAAGGTGATCGGGCAACCCGAGCCCTCTCCCAGCCTCATGCCAAGGTCGAAGATGGGCTTGACTCCAAGGGCTTCCATGGCAAGCACGTATCCCGGCTCCTTGGACTTGTGGGAGGCGAACATGTAGTTCACGCACTTGGGCTGGAGCTTGGCTGCTGCCAGGGCTGCCACCGCTGAGATATATCCGTCTATTACAACAGGAAGCTTGTAGTAAGCTGCTCCCAGATATGCTCCGACCATAGCGGCGATGTCGAAACCGCCGACTTCCTGAAGGACCTCAAGAGGCTCCGCACCTTTGACCCTCGAAACAGCTCTGTCCACTATCTCGAGTTTTTTCTTAAGCCCTGCGTCAGTCAGTCCGCCGCCCCGGCCTACCACGTCGTCCGCGGTCTTATCCGTGAGCGCAGCGAGTACACAGGCGGAGGTAGTGGTATTACCGATTCCCATCTCGCCGACTCCGAAGACTTCATAACCCAGATCCTTAAAAGTCTTCGCGGCTTCAACTCCTGTAAGGAGTGCTCTGGTCAACTGCTCTTCGGTCATGGCAGGGCCTTTGGCCAGGTTCGCTGTGCCCTTGCCCAGGCTGCGGTTAACTATCTTCTTAGTGAGTTTCTTCATGCAGGACATGCCGGAATGATCCTCAAAGCCCGGCTCCGTCATATATTCAGTGAGAAGGCTCTCAGGAAGATCCATCTTGACACCCATATCCACCACCAGAAGGTCTATGCCCCAGTAGTGGGCCATTGAGCTCACGCCGGTGAGGCCTCTTGTGAAGTTTATGGTCTGAGAGAAGGTGACAGACTGCGGCGCGGATGCTACTCCTTCATCGCAGACTCCGTTATCCGCGCTGAATATCGCGATCGCCTGCTTTTTCACCTCGTTTTTCACCTGTCCTGTGATGCCCGCAAGCTGCACGGTCATGGCCTCCAGATCTCCAAGCGCTCCGGTAGGTTTGGCGAGCTGCTCCTGCCTCTCTTCCGCGAGTCTAACGGCCTCGCTGTCAAGATCTCCGTTTTTTTCTATACCATTTATTAGTTCAATTATTCTTTCGTCCATATTTTGCTTACCTTTCGGGATATACATCGTTTATATGAATCCTTTGTCTCCCAGCCATTCCAGACATCTACCCGCCTGTCTGGCCTCTATCGTATAAGTCACGTCTTCCGGGCAATGATCTTCTATCATCAAAAGAACTTCCTTCATGTCCATTGTGCCCTCGTCAAAAGCGCTGTGGCTGTCGCCCGTGCCGTCGTTATTATGAAGATGGAAGTGCGAGACGTACGGCCCGAGTTCTCTGATCCAGTCCGTCACCTCGTATTCCTTCATGGTCATGGCGTGCGCGTGACCGACATCCAGGCAGAGCCTGATTCTTGGGTCGGCAATCCTTTTCATCATGTCCGTCATCATGAAAGGCTCGTCCTCCAGCACGTTCTCCACCGTGATAATGAAGTCATCCGGTTTATCAGCCATGAATTCCTGCCAGAACTCCGCGCCTTTTTCAGCCTGATATGATTTGAAGTACATGAAGGGCATCCAGCCCGTATGGACGACCATCTTTTTCAGTCCGAAGTGCGCCGCCACATCATAGGCCTGGTTCACCCTCTTCATGCCCATCTCTCTCATCAGATGGTCAATAGAAGCCGGTATGATCTCCGTGAAAGGTCCGTGTATCATGACCTTCCTGGCTCCGGACGCTTCGATGTCCCTCCCGATGTTCGAGATAAGCTTCGCCCTCTTGTCGCCCTCTTCATCCAGAAGATGCGAGATGCAGGTGTGGTTCAGTTCCATTCCCACGCCATAGCCGCTGATCACTTCTCTGTATTTATCACAAAACGTCGCCACATATAAGCGGTCTCTGATATTTCTCATACTGCTATTTCTTCTCTGTCCTTATCCTTGAATATCCGTCCAGGAAAGCAACCATGATCTCCAGTATCGTCTCGACGCTGCCCTCCGTGACCTCCGCGTTGAGAGGCATTATCGGATCGTGGAGGGACTTGCGAAGAAGACACCAGCCTTTGACTTCCGGCAGATCGAAGTTGATCCTCACGCCTTCATAATTCGGCTCTACGAGGCTCAGACCCTTGTCGGACTTCGCCTTGGCCCAGACTTTGAGCCCCTCAAGTATCTGATCTCCATACACCTGGAAATCTGAGCCTTCTATAGGGAATCTCACTTCAATGGCTTCTTTGGGTTCTTCGAGCGACTCTATCAGAACTCCGATATCCACGCCTTTCTGATGAAGCTGGGCCTCTTTGATGACGATCTTGGTGGCCAGATACGCTCCGTCGTCCAGGAAATAATTCTCCTTGTATGCCGCGTGACCGGACGTCTCTATGGCCAGCTGCGAGTCTACACCCTCTTCATTGAGTTCGATCGACTTGTTGATGACGTTCCTGTAGCCGCGTTTGAACCTGAGATGTTTAAGTCCCAGACATTTCTCCAGGTACTCAGTCAGCTGATCCGACGTAATTGAGTCGGTGACGACTGTCGTCCCGGGATGCTGTACAGCTATAAGCGCCGCAGCCAGAGCCACGATGCCGTTTCTCGAGATCTCTTTGCCGTTCCTGTCCACCGCGGCCGATCTGTCGACGTCCGTGTCGAAGATAAGACCGAGGTCAGCGTGATTATCCACCACTGCCTTCGAGATCGCAGCCATAGCTTCCTTGTTCTCCGGGTTGGGCTGATGGTTCGGGAACATGCCGTCCGGCTCGAGGAACTGTGAGCCTGTGATGTCCGCACCCAGGGGCTCCAGTATCTTTTTCGCAAAGAATCCGCCCGCGCCGTTACCAGCATCGACCACGATCTTAAGACCGGTCAAGGGCCTCTCCGGATTCTCAGGGTCAGCCGCTTCCATAATTATCTTGTTTCTCAGGTATCTGCTGTAAACGTCTATCAGGTCAGTCTCATCCACCGATCCCGGTGAGCTCGCCTCAGGTATCTTTTCTGACTCTCCCAGCTCGATGATCTTAGAGATGTCTTTCTTATCCAGACCTCCGTCACGGCTGAAATACTTGAAACCGTTTCTGTTATATGGAAGGTGCGAAGCTGTTATCATTATCGCTCCGTCACACTTATATTCATCAAATATCGTAGACATGAACATGGCCGGTGTAGATGCGAGTCCGCAGTCAAACACGCGGATGCCTGCCTCCATCATTGTGTAGATCAGTATCTCTTTGAGGGCATCTGCGCTCACCCTTGAATCATGTCCGACGGATATCCTCATCTCCTGCGAAGGCTTGCCTGTCTTCTCTTCAAGCCAGAGTATAAAACCTCTCGTAAGAGCCCTGGCTTCATCGCTTCCCAGGGTCACCGGCTCGCCAGGCACTCCGTCCAGCGAGACACCTCTGATATCCGATCCGTTTTGCAATTTCTTAAGTTCCAAAGCCATATCTGCTCCTCCCCTCGGGGCCCTAGAGCCGCCGATTTTAAGCAATCCAAAAACTCCCCCATAGTAATATCATTTTACTACAGGGGAGCCTGTTTTGCAATTGATTTGAGAGGCTGTCTCCGGATATTTATGTCATTCTCAATCGTCTTTTCCGATGGGATCCGTCCTCATGATGAAGCGTACCGAGCCATCCTTGTCATAAGCTCCGGCAAATGATGTGTATTCCTCGCCGTATGACTTAAGCGCGCGGATCCTGTCGATAAGTTCTCTTCCGTTATCTTCAAGCATATTTGAAAGTTCTTGTATTCCTTCAGTATCGAATTTTGCCATGCCCTCCTTAAGCTCTTTTGCGCCTTCAAGGAGTGCGTTGACACCGTCTGCCAGATCTTCAGTTCCATCCTTCAGCTGGGCAGTGCCGTTCTTGAGAGCAGCTGCTCCTTCGGCAGCTTCACCGGCGCCTTCAGCAAGCGCATCTGCTCCGTTCTTCAAGGAGCTGGTTCCACCCTTCAGCGCCTTAGCTCCGTCCTTCACTTTAGTAGTTCCGGTCTTAAGAGCAGAGGCTCCGTCTTTAAGAGAGGAAGCTCCTTCATCGAGCTGTGACGCTCCGTCCTCCAGCTGTGACGCGCCTTCTTTAAGCGCCTGCGCACCGAGATCCGCCTGAGATGCGCCTTCTGAAAGTGCTGCGGTGCCGTCCTTTACTTCTCCTGCGCCTGCCGCCAGATCCTCAGTGCCATCTGAAAGGTCTGACGCTCCCTTGGCTGCGCTTGCTGCTCCCTGAGCAACTCCGGATGCGCCTTCCGCAAGCTGGGATGCTCCCTGGGCTGCACTCGATGCTCCGCTTGCCAGCTGAGATGCGCCTTCCTTAAGTGCCTTGGCTCCCTGGGCTGCAGAACCTGCTCCCTGGGAAAGCTTGGATGCTCCTTCAGAAAGCTGGCCGACTCCGCTTACCAGAGTCTTGGAGCTTTCCTGCATCTGATAAAGTCCCTGGACTACTGTGCTGAGATTATCTCCTGCCGACTTGATCCCGGCACTTAAACTATCCGCTCCGGTGGCCAGTTTGTCTGCGCCGCCCTTGAGTTCAGATGCGCCGGAGGTTATGCCCGAAGCTCCCGTAGAGATGTCTGAAGCAGCCTTTGATATCGTGCCGGCTCCACCCTGGATGGCCTGAGCATAGGCTTTAATGGTTTCTATCGCCTGAGAGTTCTCCTCTGTCACTTCGATTCCATCAAGCTGTTCGAGAATAGCTGAGGCTGCTCCCGAGATATCTCCTGCGCCGCTTGATACCGCGTCTGCTCCGGAACCGATCTGAGAAGCTGCTCCACTTATCTGATCCAGTCCTGGCGAAAGGCTTTCTGCGCCGGACTTGAGTCCGAGAGCACCGTTATACAGATCTCCGGAAATACCGGACTGTATCTGTGAAGTGCCATTATACAGCTGAGCCACGCTGTCCGGAAGACCTGCCACCTGATCCTTCATCTGAGACAGTCCGTCGCTGACGCCCTTGGCTCCTTCTGAAATTGAGTCGATGCCGTCGGAAAGATTTGACATGTTTTCGGAGACCTGGTTGGCTCCTTCGGAAACGGAAGCAACTCCGCTTGAAAGGTCTGCCGCTCCCTGAGACACCTGGCTTGCTCCGTCTGAAAGGGCTGAGGTTCCTTCCTTGAGAGCTCCGGCTCCTTCGGATACCTTGTCTGCGCCTTCCTTAAGAGCAGAGGTGCCTTCTTTCAGATCCTTTGCGCCATCGCTGAGTTCGGTCACTCCTTCTGACAGGCTTGAAGCTCCGTCGGAAAGATCAGACGCGCCTTTGGCTGCAGTCTTCATGCCTTTGGACAGAGTATCCGCACCGTCAGACAGGTCGGACGCGCCTTTGGAAACCTGAGATGTGCCGCTCAAAAGGTCCTTTGCTCCGTCATCCAGATCACCTGCTCCCTTGGCCAATGTCTTCGAACCCTCGGCCAGCTGATCGTTTCCATCCTTAAGATCCCCGGCTCCGGAATCCAGCTTCGTCACGCCGTCCTTCATGGTGTCGGTACCATCTGAAAGTTTGCTGACGCCATCATAGAGATCCGAGGATCCGTCGGTGAGTTTGCTAGATGCGCTTGATAGTTCATCCAGCGACGCTTCCAGATCGTCCAGGGTCTCCACGTCGTCCAGATCCACGTCCTTCAGCAAAGAATTCTCGATGATCGTCATGGCGGTCATCAGCGAGAAATCCGTGACGTCCGCCTCGATCTCTACTGTTTCAGGGATGTTCAGGTCGATCTTCTTTATGTCGTTTCCCAGGACGTCCTTAAGGCCGAGACTCTCTTCAAGGCCGGGCATCGCTAAGCCTACAACGGCGGTCTTGTCGCCGGTGTTGATGACTTTGCCGTTGGTGACTGTGACGTTGGATGCTTTGCTGTTATCGAGAAGCAGTCCGGAGATCACCATGAAGGGCTCATAGAGCTTTACGGTCTTGCCGTCCACTGTTCTTTCTTCTGAAATGTTGTTCTTGTAATTGAAGGTTATCTTGAGATGCCCGGTAGCTCCTGCGGCTTCCTCAGCCGTGATCTCCTCTCCGTCCAGCTCATATTTGATCGATGTCGTTACCGGAAGTTCCTTGTCGGTCGTTCCCTGATAGTAGATGTCGTTGCCATCAGCCTTCCAGGTGATCTCGCCTTCTTCGCCCTCGGTAAAGGTCTCATTTCCCTTTACGTTCTCGATGTCCTTTAATATGGTCTTGTCCTTCAGTTCATCGCTTCCGTCGGGATTCCTGAGCCATTCGCTCACTATGGTCTCCCTGGGAGTGCCGTCCGCCTCGGTGATGACGTATACCGTCTCTTCCTTGCCGGAATCCTTGGAATGGCCGTTCAGAAGGCTCTCCGCGGCTTCTGTAAGTTCATCGGCCTCGTTTGCCTCTTCAGGCGCCGCCTCCGAACCGTTTTCGCTCGCTTCAGTCTCTGTGTCTCCGTAAGCGGTTCCTATCAGATCCTGAAGCTGACAGCCTGACATGAGTACTGTCATCAATATCATCAGAACTACTGAAAGAGTTCTTTTTGCAACATTCTTCATCTATCCGTACCTCCAATCAATTGAGTATTGATCTTTTTGTTATCTGTGTTTTTATGAGTCTTTTGCCTTAAGCCCATGGTGGTGTGAACTATCACGCCGTCAAGAAGCATCAGGAGCGAAGGCAGTACCAGCACTACCGAAAGCATGCTGACCATGGCGCCTCTTGCCAAAAGGTTGCACATGGAACTTATCAGGTCGATGTTCGAGTAAATGCCGACTCCGAAGGTGGCTGCAAAGAAACTCAATGCGCTTACGAGCACCGAAGGCAGGCTGTAGCTCAAAGCCTCCGTAATGCTTTCTTTCTTATCATGATCTATTCTTAAAGTCTTGTATTTCGTCGTCATGAGTATCGCGTAGTCAACGGTGGATCCCAGCTGGATCGTGCTGATGGCTATGGGCGCGATGAAGGGCATCGTGAAACCGGTGTAGTAAGGAATGCCCAGGTTTATGAAGATCGCGAACTCGATGACCGCCACCAGAAGGAACGGCAGTGTCAGCGATCTCAGCGACAGCAGGATTATGATGAACACGAAGCCGATGGACACCCAGGATACCACGCCGAAGTCCTTATCGGTTATCTCGATAAGATCCTTTGTGCAGGGGGCCTCTCCGATGAGCCTGCCTGAATCATCATATTCCTTAAGTATGCCGTTGATGGCGTCTATCTGGTTATTGCACTCGTCGGTGGATACCTTGTATTCCGAGTTGATTATTATCAGCTGGTATTTATCGTTCCTGAAGATATCCGTCAGTCTGTCCGGAAGCATGTCCTCCGGGACTCCGGCATCCACGATGGAATCCAGACCCAGCACATTGGTAACTCCGTCAAGCTTCTCGATCCTTGAGATCATCTCCGAGGACTGCTCCTTGGTTAGATCCGATCTGCAAAGTATCATGTGCGTGGTGGCTGTGGAGAAGTTCTCCTCAAGCTTATCCTCTGCTGTAACGAATCTGAGATCCAGCTCCTCTGCCTTGGAGGGATCATCCCCTGTGAGCACCTTGGTGAAATCGTAGTATACCGGAGTGTTGCGATAGCCTATCGCCGCAGGCACCAGCACTATCAGGAATATCACGATGAGCACTCTGTAATATTTGGTGATGCCAGCCGCCACCCTGCTCATGTCAGGAATGACAGATCTGTGCATGGTCTTCATAAGCGGCTTGTCCAGGATCAGTATCAGGGACGAAAGGATCGTAACAGATCCGATGACTCCCAGGATGCATCCCTTGGCCATTACCAGACCCAGATCC
>JAFYJM010000129.1 GCA_017538125.1 Bacillota bacterium | reverse complement strand
CGGGCCGCGCCATCGGCATGATAGCCATAATCGCCGGCATCCTTATCGTACTCACGGGCAAGGATTCGCCCGCCCCTAAAACTCCAAAAGATCTGAACAGTTGAAATGCCAGATCTTTTGTGGTATTATCATAGAAATTTATTTTTTAAAGGAGTCTTATCATGGAAATAACAACAGTAAGAGAATTATTCAGGAACACTGAAGTCTACGGCGGTAAAGAAGTGCTTGTCAAGGGTTGGATCAGGAATAACCGCAATTCCAACAAGTTCGGCTTCATCGACCTTAACGACGGTTCCTTCTTCAAGTCTGTGCAGATCGTTTATGAAGAGGACTCCCTTAATAATTACGATGAGATCGCCAGATCATACGTAGGCGCAGCTCTCGGCGTGAAGGGCACGCTGGTCCTCACACCGAACGCCAAGCAGCCCTTCGAGATCAAGGCGACGGAAGTCTGGGTAGAAGGTACTTCCACGCCGGATTACCCGCTTCAGCCCAAGCGCCACTCCATGGAATTCCTGAGGGAGATCGCTTACTTAAGACCGAGGACGAACACTTTCAGCGCGGTCTTCAGAGTAAGGTCTTTGGTGGCCTATGCGATCCACAAGTTCTTCCAGGAGCAGAACTTCGTCTACGTCCACACTCCGATCATCACCGGATCTGATGCAGAAGGCGCCGGCGAGATGTTCAGAGTAACCACGCTGGATCTAGATAACCTGCCGAGGACTGAGGACGGCGCGATCGACTTCTCAGAGGACTTCTTCGGCAAGTCCACCAACCTGACCGTATCCGGCCAGCTGGAGGGCGAGATCTTCGCTCTGGCTTTCAGGAACATCTACACCTTCGGACCTACCTTCAGAGCTGAGAACTCTTACACAGCGCGCCACGCTTCAGAGTTTTGGATGATCGAGCCTGAGATGGCTTTCTGCGATCTGAAGGGCGACATGGAACTCATGGAAGCCATGGTCAAATATATCATCGCTTTTGTGCTGGAGAACGCTCCTGAGGAGATGCAGTTCTTCAATCAATTCGTTGACAAAGGCCTTCTCGAGAGGCTGAATCACATCCTGGAGTCCGACTTCGGTCATGTGACATATACCGAGGCAGTCGACCTTCTTAAGAAGTCAGGCAAGCAGTTCCAGTATCCGGTAGAGTGGGGCATCGATCTTCAGACCGAGCACGAGAGATATCTCACCGAAGAGATCTTCAAGAAGCCCATCTTCGTCACCGACTATCCGAAAGATATCAAGGCCTTCTACATGAGGGTGAACGATGATGACAGGACCGTCGCAGCATGCGACTGTCTGGTGCCCGGAGTTGGCGAGATCATCGGCGGCTCTCAGAGAGAGGAGAGACTCGACGTATTGGAAGCCCGCATGGAGGAACTCGGCCTGAACAAAGAAGATTACTGGTGGTATCTGAACCTGAGAAAGTTTGGCGGAGTGACTCACTCAGGCTTCGGTCTGGGCTTCGAGAGGATGATCATGTACCTCACCGGTATCCAGAACATCAGGGACGTGCAGCCGTTCCCGAGAACACCAAAGAACGCGGAGTTCTAAAGGCTGCAGCAAATATGTATTTTAAGGGCTGCCCGCTTGGGCAGCCCTTTTTATGCCGCTGTTCGGGTACGGATTTTTTGCGCTAAAAACCTGTTGATAATTGACCTGCGGTTTGATATAATTTAACATAGGTATGTGTCGGAAGACACTATTTGAAAATCGCAAATCTTATTAGGAGGATTAATTATAATGAAAGGCTACACAGCAGAAACTATCAGAAACGTTGCTTTGCTCGGCCATGGAGGATCTGGCAAGACCACTTTCCTTGAAGCAGCACTCTTAGCAACAGGCGTTATTTCCAGACTCGGAAGAGTTGAGGATGGATCCACAGTATCCGACTACGACAAGATGGAGATCGAAAAAGGATATTCCATCAACACCACCGTCGTTCCTGTTGAGTTCAACAAGGTAAAGATCAACTTCCTTGACACTCCGGGATTCTTCGACTTCGCAGGTGAAGTTCAGGGCGCGCTGAGAGCAGCAGAAGCAGCAGCGATCTTAGTTGATGCTTCCTCCGGCGTACAGGTCGGCACCGAAAAAGCATGGGACGCATGCAACGCAGCAGGCACACCGAAGTTCTTCATCATCAACAAGACCGACAAGGAGCACGTTGACGTAGAGCAGACCATCGCTGACCTTCAGGCCAAGTTCGGTACTTCCGTCGTAACTCTTGACGACAGAGAAGCTCTCTCAGAGGCTATCGCAGAAGTCGACGAGGAACTCATGGAGATCTATTTCGAGAACATGGAATTCACCGATGAGGAGTTCAATAGAGGCTTATCCAAAGGTATCGCTCAGGGCGACATCTGCCCGGTATTCCAGTGCTCCGCCATCAAGGGCGAAGGCATCAAGGAAGTCCTTCAGAACATCATCGACATCGTTCCCAAAGCTGACGCAGATCCGAACGGCAAGCCCGTAGCCTTCATCTTCAAGACTCTGGCCGATCCTTTCCTCGGCAAGATCTCACTGGCCAAGGTAGTATCCGGCAAGCTCACTCCGGGCATGTCCCTCTATAACCACAAAGCCGGCAAGGACGAGAAGCTCGGCTCCATGTTCTTCTTAAGAGGCAAGACGCAGGGCGAGTGTCCTCAGGCAGTGGCAGGCGACATCGTAGCCTTCGCTAAGCTCCAGTACACCAAGACAGGCGACACTCTGTCAGAGAAGACGAACGAAGTCATCCTTGACGCCATCAACTTCCCTCAGCCTACGCTTTATCAGGCTATCGAGGCTGCTGACAAGGGCGCAGACGATAAGCTTTCATCCGGCTTCGCCAGACTCACAGAAGAAGATCCTTCACTCGTTCTCACCAGAAACACCGAGACCAGACAGACGCTGGTAGGCGGCCAGGGCGAGACCCAGATCAACATCGCGCTTTCCAAGCTTAAGGATAAATACGGCGTAGCTGTAAACGTAGTTCCTCAGAAGATCGCTTACCGCGAGACCATCAAGGGCAACTCCGATGTACAGGGCAAGCACAAGAAGCAGACCGGCGGTTCCGGACAGTACGGAGACGTTCACATCAGATTCTCACCTTCTCAGGAAGAGTTCGAATTCTCCGAAGAGTTATTCGGCGGTTCCGTTCCCAAGCAGTACGTGCCCGCAGTCGAAAAGGGACT
>JAFYJM010000128.1 GCA_017538125.1 Bacillota bacterium | reverse complement strand
TACTGTCCTGAGCAGATACGGATGAATGCCATACGGTCGCGGTGTGAAGGATCCATGTTTGCCTGGATCTTGAATACAAAGCCTGAGAACATTGTATCTTCGGGCTCAACGACTCCGTCAGTCGTGTGGTGAGGAGCAGGTCCGGGGCTCATCTTGAGGAAGTGCTGTAAGAAAGGCTCTACACCGAAGTTTGTAATGGCTGAACCGAAGAATACGGGAGTTAATTCGCCCTTAAGGACCTTGTCCATGTCGAGCTCGTCGCCTGCCATATCAAGGAGTTCAATGTCATTTCTGAGTGTTTCGAGGTGGCCTGTCATGAGCATCTCGTCGAGCTTCGGATCGTCGATGCCGGAAACGCTCTGTGTAACCATGGATGCGCCGTGGTCATTGTTTTCGCGGTCGAAGAGAAGAACATTACGGGTAGCTCTCTCGTAAACGCCTTCAAAGTCACCGTCTGTGCCGATAGGCCAGTTGATAGGTACGGATCTGATGCCCAACACCTTCTCGAGCTCGTCCATGAGGTCGAAAGGATTCTTAGCGGCACGGTCCATCTTATTGATGAATGTGAAGATCGGGATACCGCGTCTTCTGCATACCTGGAAAAGCTTGATCGTCTGAGTCTCTACACCCTTTGCACCGTCGAGGACCATTACTGCGGAGTCAGCAGCGCAGAGCGTTCTGTATGTGTCCTCCGAGAAGTCCTGGTGGCCGGGAGTATCAAGGATATTGATGTGGCAGTCGTCATATTCGAACTGCATTACTGATGAGGTTACTGAGATACCACGCTTTTTCTCGATCTCCATCCAGTCTGAAGTGGCGTGGCGCTGGGCCTTACGCGCTTTGACAGAACCTGCCTGATGAATGGCACCTCCGTAAAGGAGGAGCTTCTCTGTGATCGTGGTCTTACCTGCGTCCGGGTGCGAGATTATCGCAAACGTACGGCGTCTTTTAATTTCATCAACTGAATTCATATTTCCCTCAAGAAATGTATAATAGCCTAATAGAGACAAGTAATTATATATAAGAAAGAAGGGAATTACAAATAATGAGACGTGGTGGTGGCGTTCTTATGCATATCAGCTCACTTCCCGGACCTTTTGGCACGGGTGTGATCGGACAGGAGGCAATAGACTTCGCGAAGCAATTAGCTTCCCAGGGCATGAAGTACTGGCAGGTTCTGCCGTTTTCCTACCCCGGCATGGGCAATTCCCCGTATCAGAGTTTCTCGGCTTTTGCCGGCAACTGGCTCTTCATAGACCCCAGAAGGCTCGAAAAGCGCGGCCTTCTGACACCTGCAGAGGTTCAGCAGGCTGAATATACACAGAATAAGTGGAGAATAGACTACGATTTCTTAAGGACAAACAGGGATGAGCTCTTAAGAAAGGCTTTCGAGCGTGCGGATAAGGAGCTCCTGGCCAAGGCTGACAAGTTCATCAAGGAAAACAAGTGGGTCCAGGACGTAGCAGCATACCAGACCGTTAAGGATGCCGACTTCGGCAAGCCCTGGTGGGAATGGTCTGATGCGAACCTCAGAAACTACGAGAAGTCCGCTGTTGCAGGGCTTAAGAATAATCCTAACTACAGATACCACGGCTTTGTCCAGTACCTTTTCTTCGATGAATGGGCACAGATCAAGAAAGAGATCAACGACTTGGGCATCTCCATAATCGGCGACATTCCGTTCTATGTATCGGGAGATTCGGCTGACGTATGGGCAAGCAGGGATCTTTTCAAGATGGCAACCGCATCAGGCGTCAACAAGGTCCTTAAGGACTACGAGAAGGCTCTGGATAAGTACAAGAAGGCGATCGAAAAAGGCGAGACCACCGATAAGGACGGCGAGCCTTTGAGAGAACCCAGAAAGCCGAAGCCGGAAGCACTCGTTTTCGAGAGCGTCGCAGGCGTTCCGCCGGATTATTTCTGCGCAGACGGACAGCTCTGGGGCAACCCCATCTACGACTGGAAGAAGATGAAGGCTGACCACTATGCATGGTGGATGAGCAGACTTGAAGATAACTTCAAGCTCTTCGACTACTTGAGGATCGACCACTTCAGAGCGTTCTCTTCCTACTGCGAGATTGAAGCTAACGCTGAGACAGCAAGGAACGGCAAGTGGATCCCGGGTCCGGGCCTTGATTTCTTTGAAGAATACGACAAGAAGTTTAAGGACAGATCCAGACTCATCGCTGAGGATCTGGGCGAAGTTACGCCTGACCTCGCTGAGTTCATGGGCAAAGTCGGTATCCCCGGAATGAGAGTCATGGAATTCGCATTCTATCCTGGTGACAACAGCTCATTCCTGCCTCATAACTTCGACAATAACTGCGTCGCATACACAGGCACACACGATAACAACACGCTTTTGGGCTGGCTTTGGGACAGCCCGGAGGAAGTCCGTAAGTGCTGCCTCGAATACTGCGGTTTCACAGGCGATAACTGGGGCGACGGCGGTACGCACAGCGGTTCATGCAGAGCGATCATAAAGACTCTCTGGATGAGCCATGCTGATGTAGCGATCATTCCTATTCAGGATATGCTCGGATACGGCGGCGATACCAGAATGAACATTCCCGGAACGCCTACGGGCAACTGGATGG
>JAFYJM010000127.1 GCA_017538125.1 Bacillota bacterium | reverse complement strand
GAGAAGTTCACAGGCTTAAAGGGCGTGTACGTGCCCATCAAAGAGACCGTGAGAGGCTTCAAGGCGATCATCGAGGGCGAGATGGACGAATATCCTGAGGCTGCCTTCTATAATGTGGGCACGATAGATGATGCCGTGGCCAAGGCGGCGACACTTAAGTAGCGCGGGGTGACGGTATGAATACTTTTGAACTGCACATCCTGGCTGCTGAGAGGAGCTTCTACGAGGGACCCTGTGAATCGATCATCATTCCCACGACGGAGGGCATGTACGGGATCCAGGCCAATCACCTTAACATGGTGACCGGCATCATTCCCGGGGAGATCACATATAGGATACCCGGAGAGAGCGACGAGCACGCGGCTTGTTCGAGAGGTATGGCGATAGTTGAAAACAACGTCGTGACGCTTCTCGTGGACACCTGCGAGAGGCCGGATGAGATCGACGTCAATCGCGCCGAGCGTGCTGCGGCGGAAGCCCAGGAAGCCATCCTGAAGAAGAGAAGCCGTCAGGAGTACATGAAGGCCCAGATGGAGCTTGCGAGAGCCACGTCGAGACTCAAAGTCTCCAAGATAAAGAAATAGTTATAGTTTGTATATCGATCGCATTTAGACGATTTATTTGACAATATGGCAGACACCAAAGTAAAAGAGATCAGCCTGCCTCTTGAAGACGAATTCAGATCTTTCATAGAGAGCAATATAAGTGAAAACCTCAACCACGCGAGACATGTGGAGACGGAGATACACACATTCACCGGCATCTACATGGCGGTAGTCGCCGGAGTGCTGGCCTTCGATTTCACGGGCAAACTGGGCACTTCCTTCGGCCTCATCGTGCACTCCGTCATCCTCGGCGGAGGCCTGCTTGCCATCCTCCTTCTGAGCAGGTGGTATCTGGCCTTTGATACGTTCATGGCTTACGCAGAGTGCCTGAGCTACCTTGAAGAGAACCTCCTCATGGGAAGGATGGACGTGAATTCAGCCGAGACCATGTGGAATGATTTCGTAGCTGCGTTCGGCCAAGCCGTGGTGGACGGTGAAGAGAAACCAAAGAATTCCGCGTTCAAGGCTATCTTAGGAGAGGAGAACGGAGAAGCCTGTTACAGCAGCGCGGGAAGGCTTTTTGCATTCGACATTCCGAAGAAGAGCAAGAACAGCCCCAGAACGAGGGATTTCGTGTTCGGCTTCCACGGCGTGATACTGATCGCCATCGGCATCATCCTCGTAAGAGACCTGTACAACGTTATTTTCTGATAGTTAGCCCCGGCAGGGGCTTTTCCTGCCGACAGACTCATGTTCAAACTGATAGCAACAGACCTGGACCACACACTTCTCGACAGAGAAGGGCTGGTCCCTGACCATACAAAAGAACTCATCAAAAGAGCCGTGGACAACGGCACGGTATTCGCCATCTCCACCGGCAGATCAGTGAGATCGGCGCAGGGAGTGGCTGAATCCATCGGAGCCGCATACATGGCCATCTGCTATAATGGAGCTTTGGTCATCGATCCGGTGAACGATGTCACGATCTATGAGAATTATCTCTCTGAGGATATCGTCCGCGGCATCGTACGTTTCGCGCACGAGAACGACCTTTACATACAGATGTATGACGAGGGAACGATAGTCGTAGAGGAACTCCGCCTTGACAGACATCCGGATCCTGACCTCAGATACGCAGAATACAGAGAGGTAGGCGATCTTCTGGAGTATCCTTTCTTCAAAACGCCGAAGATCCTTCTGGCCTGTGAGCCCGAGAGGGTGCCTTATGAACAGGCAAGACTCGAGGAGCTCTACGGCGATGAGGTCTACATGGCACAGTCGGACGCGCATCTCATCGAGGTCGTATCCGAAGGCGTGGACAAGGGTGTGGCGCTCGAGAACCTGGCAGGCTATATGGGCTTCGCCAAGGATGAGATCATCGCTTTCGGAGATAATACGAACGACCTGCCGCTCTTAAAGGCCGCGGGTACTTCTGTCGCCGTCGCTAACGCCGTGCCTGTCCTCAAAGAATGGGCCGACTACGTGTCCGAGAGGGAAAGAAGTGAGGGCTTCACAGAAGGGCTCCTGCATTATTTCCCGGAGCTTGATGAGCAGGAAGGCTGATAAGCCGCGCGATATTATTACTGAATTAAAACAGCTCTCCTTAGATCATAGACCGGGAGAGCTTTTTTGTATCAGAAAACCCCGCGCTTGACGCGGGGGTCGATTTATTGTTGTATCGAGAGACTGCTAAGGCACAGCCTAACGTTAAGTTCTCAGTCGAAGCTGAACTTCTTCGTGGCGTCCACGTACTGCATGAGAAGGCCGATGTTCACGAAGTAATAGCTGAACTTTTCTTTTTTCTTTGATACGACGAGGCCCGAAGCTGTCAGCTTCTTCATGTGCTGAGAGATGGTGGCCTGGGCATAGCCGAACTCGTTTACCAGATCCTTTGTGCATACCGGCGTCATGGAGCCGTTCTGCGTCATGATATACTTCACCAGTTTGACTCTCAAAGGGTGAGCCAGCGCATCCGAGATATCTGCAATGAGGACGATCTCGTCCTCCATCAGTTCATTGTTTTCTTTTCTGATCCTCATTTTTCGGTCCTCTTGATCGTTTTCCGCAAGCCTTAAATCGCTACCGGTCTAAATAATTCTACCACAGTAAAAAATTAAAAAACAGGGTGCAAAATATTTTGCAGTATGATATAATCTACTTAAGAACAGAAGTTACGGAGCGGATGAAAAAATGACTGCAGAACAGTACAAAAAACTGGTCGATGAGCTCATAGAGCTCTTGGATGAAGGAGTTTACATCGTTGACAAGGACGGAGTGGGCATACATTACAACCGAGTCATGGCCAGGACCGAGAAAGTTGACGTGGAGGACGTGCTGGGCAAGAAGTTCCATGAGGCTTTCCCGGACTTTAAGACCGGCGAGAGCACGATCTACAAGGCGCTGATCAAGAAGCAGCGTACCCAGGCGGACCAGCAGACTTACAAGAACTTTTACGGCAAAGAAGTCACGACAGAGAACGCCACTATCCCGGTGATCGTTGATGGCAAAGCCGTGGCGGCCATCGAGATATCCAGGGACATAACGGAGCTGAGATCCATGTCGGATACGCTCCTCAAACTAAGGGAGGAGGCGTCTCAGACCAGATCGTCAGATAATCCGGAGCACAGAATGTACAGTTTCGACGACATCTATGGCGAGAATGAAGCCTTCGAGGCGGCCGTTAACCGTGCCAGAAAGGCTTCGCAGAACGACGCTTCGGTGTTCATCTACGGCGAGACCGGCACCGGCAAGGAACTTTTCGCCCAGAGCATACACAGCAACGGAAAGCGTGCGGGTAAGCCCTTCATTGCCCAGAACTGCGCAGCCATCCCCGAGAGCCTCCTGGAAGGATTGCTCTTCGGAACTACCAAAGGATCCTTCACCGGAGCTGTCGACAGGGCGGGACTTTTCGAGCAGGCTAATGGCGGAACGCTCCTTCTGGACGAGGTCTCAGCCATGCCCTACGACCTTCAGTCGAAGCTGCTCCGCGTGCTTCAGGAGTCATACATCAGGAGGATAGGCGGCGCCAAGGACATACCGGTCAACGTCAGGATCATCGCTACCGTGAATGAGCCGCCTGAAGAACTGATCGCCAAGGGATTCCTCCGTAAGGACCTTTACTACAGACTGAACGTCATCAATATCTCGATACCACCGCTTAGGGACAGGCCTGACGATATCGCCATGCTGTCTGAGAAGTTCATGGAGAAGTTCAACGAACGCTTCAGCAAGGAGATATGGATGATCTCCGATGGAGCGCTGAGAAAACTGGAGTCCTACGATTATCCCGGTAACGTCAGGGAGCTTGAAAACATCATCGAGCAGGCAATATCGATGGCTGACAACGAGCACGTGCTGACGGAGAAGCATCTGAACATCCCGGATAACCGCGTAAGCCGCGAACCGGAGCTCAGATACGGTGAAGGCATGGCTCTGGACGAATACCTGGACACCCTGGAGAAGCAGATCATAGCCGATGAGATGCTGAAATACAACGGCAATATCACCAAGGCAGCCGAGGGACTCAAGATCCGCCGTCAGACCCTGCAGCACAAGCTCAAAAAGTACGGCATCAAGTAGTAGATCGCTTTCAAAAAACGCCTTAATGCAAAATGTTTTGCACTAAAAACGCAAATTATTTTGCATGATACAGAGCGCAGAGAGCTGACAAAAAATCAGATTGTACTGAAATTAATACATAGAACGAAGAATCTGCGGTCTGATGCCATTTTTTTGTTATTAAGCACAAAAAACCCCTGCTGTTGTATACAATATTTTATTGTTTTTGTGGCACGGGATTTGCTAATTAATATTATGCTTAATAAAGCACCTAATTTTCAATTTATATAATGAAAAGGAGAAATAACTATGGAAAACGTAAAAGTAATCATCTGGGGTTTAGGCTCAATGGGCGGCGGAATGGCTGACATGCTTCTTCACAAGAAGGGCGTTGAGATCGTAGGCGTAGTTGGAAGAAACAAAAAGATCGGTACTTCCATGTATGACTACATCAAGACCGAGAGAGGCGACAGACCTGACGTTATCATTCAGGACGAGTCCATCATCAAGCCGGGCGCAGCAGACGTTGTACTTCTCTGCACCGACTCCTTCACAAAGGAAGCTTTCCCGAAGATGAAGTTCATCCTTGAGCAGGGCATCAACTGCGTAACCTCCGCTGAGGAGATGGCATTCCCCGCAGCTCAGAATCCTGAACTCGCAGCTGAACTCGACAAGATCGCTAAGGAAAACGGCGTTACCATCCTCGGAACAGGCGTTAACCCCGGCCACATCATGGACCTCCTGGTTCTCGTTTGGACCGGCGTACTCACAGACGTTGAAGAGATCACTTCCAGAAGAGTCAACTCACTTTCACCTTTCGGACCGCTCGTAATGCATGAGCAGGGCATCGGCATCCCCGTCGAGGAATTCCTTGAGAGAAAAGCCAACCACACCATGTCCGGCCACGTTGGATTCGCAGAATCCGTTGGCATGATGGCAGCAGGTATGGGCCTTAAGGTAGAAGAGTTCTCACAGGACATGAATCCTATCACGACTGACGTTGACAGAAAGTCTCCTTACGGATTCGCAGCAGCTGGTTCCTGCGCAGGCGTTGCCATGACAGCAGAAGCTAAGCTCACCGGAGACATCCCCGTTCACATGGATCACCCTCAGCAGATCGAGCCTGAGCAGGTAGGAATCCAGACTGGCGACTATGTCATCATCAAGGGAACTCCTAACGTAAACATGAAGAACTCTCCTGAGATCGAGGGAGGACTTGGAACCATCGCTATGTGCGTCAACATGATTCCTTTCGTAATCAACGCAGAACCCGGTCTCAAGACAATGATCGACCTTCCTATTCCTCGTGCTATCATGGGCGACTTCAGAGACTTCATCTCCGAAGACAAGAAGATCGTAAAATAAGTTTTAAGACAAGTAGTATTCGATTTCCGGGGGCGGCAGCAATGTCGCCTCGGGATGTATTAAAGGAGAAATAATCATGGCAAAAAAAGGAGATTGGGTACGTATCCACAATATCGTACTTAAGGCCGAACAGAGAACAGGCAAACTCCCTGAGGATACCAAGTCTTCTGATCTTCAGATGTGGACCAAGGGCTTCCTTCAGGAAGATACCGCAGAGATCGGCGACTATGTAACGGTTAAAACAGCCTGCGGACGTTTGGAGAAGGGGACTCTCTTCGAGGAGAACCCTCACTACACTCACAGCTACGGCGAGTTTGTTCCCGAGATCATCGAGATCGACAGACAGCTGAGAGAGATCTTACACGGAGGTGAGGAATAATGGCACAGCTTGCAAAAGATTATGATTCCGTAATGGGAAGATCCAATGAGATCATGAAAGAAGCTTTAGGCCTGGATTACACCCCGTTTGAGTCCGGCTCTGTAGCCTTCGACTATGAAGCTCTCATGAAGGCTACCAACTACACTATCGACGAGATCAACAGGATCCAGTCAAGGACAGGCGTAGGCAACACTCCGCTTCTCGAACTGAGAAACATCACCGCGTTTGCCCGCAAATACGCTAAGCCCGGTTATGGCGCCCGCATCTTCGTAAAGGATGAGGCAGCCAACGCTTCCGGATCCTTCAAGGACAGACGTGCAGCCTGCGCTGTAGCTCACGCCAAGAAGCTGGGCTACAAGGGCGTAGTCGCAGCTACCTCCGGAAACTACGGCGCGGCCGTCGCTTCCCAGGCAGCAATGCAGGGACTTCAGTGCATCATCGTTCAGGAATGCTACGACTCCAAGGGAGTAGGCCAGCCTGAGATCGTTGAGAAGGCCAGAAAGTGCGAAGCTTTCGGTTCTGAGGTCATCCAGCTCACCGTAGGTCCTGAGCTCTTCTACACCACGCTTTCAGTACTTGAAGACACAGGATATTTCAACGCTTCACTCTATTCGCCTTACGGCATCGCAGGCATCGAGACTCTCGGCTATGAGATCGCTATGCAGTGCAGAGAGAAGCTCGGCAAGGATCCTGATATGGTAGTCTGCACCAACGCGGGCGGCGGCATGGTCACAGGTACAGCGAGAGGCCTTATCAAGGCCGGTTCGACCGACACCAAGGTAGTCGCTGCATCCATCGACCTTACAGGACTTTCAATGGCATCCGACATCGACTTCAACCGTAAGTCCTGCACCACAGGACATACCGGATTCGGTGTTCCTTATGCTACCGATCCCGACCACTCTGACGTTCCTCGTTCAGCAGCTCGTCCTCTGAGATACATGGACGAATACGTTACCACGACTCAGGGTGAAGTTATGTACATGACCGAGATGCTGGCCAACCTGGAAGGACTCGAGAGAGGTCCTGCAGGCAACACCGCTCTTGCATGCGCATTCTCACTGGCTCAGGAACTTCCTGAAGATGCCATCCTTGTAGTAACCGAGACTGAGTACACAGGAGCCGGCAAGCACATCCAGCCTCAGCTGGCATTTGCTAAGGAGAACGGCATCGACGTAAGATTCGGTAACCCTCAGGAAGAGGATAAGCCGGGCACCAACCTGATCCTGCCTCTTGATCCCAGCTACATCAAGCACAAAGTAGCCGATCTGGATCACTTCAGACAGTCCAGGATCAGAAAAGCAGTCCAGAAAGCAGGCTGCGAGCCTAACGAGGCAGACCTTCAGTATCTGGCTGAAGAGACAAAGACTGACATTGAATTCGTAAAGAAGACATTGGGTCTTTAATGAGCGAGATCTGATATATGCAGATATGGGGCGCATGTGCTTTGCATAGACCGCCCGGCAGCGCGTGACACCAGCGCCCGGGCATGCCCCATATCATGCATGTACAGGCGGCGGCAATGAAGCACAAAATTCGAATCCATCATTTTAAGGAGAAAAAGGATGAAAAGAGAAGACGATTTCGAAGTAAGAAGACAGCACCTTGTCGGACTTACTGACGAAGAACTTTATGACAGATTCTGGGACCTGATCAGGCAGGTGGACGAACCCATGCTTGAATTAGGTTACAAGAATACCACTCCATCCGTAGAGCGTGCAGTTCTTTTGAGAATGGGCGTATCCTCACTGGACACACAGCCCCTCGTAAATCACTGCATGGATCACGGCCTCATGGGAAAAGGCGCAGGACACTGCGTATATAAGTTATCCAAATTAGAGAACATCTCTATCCGCGAAGCTTCCATTAAACTCGCAAAGGGTGAAGGTTGGGATAAAGTTGTCGAATCGTTCAAAGGAGGAAAGTAAAGATGGAGCCTTTAAAGAAGAACAAAAAGCTCGACGTCGTTGAAATCCTCAAGGACCTCGACAAGTATGAACCAAGAAGAAGAAACTGGGTATGGAGAAAGAGAGCTGAGAATCAGCACATGTATCAGTTCGATTATCATGAACTGTCAGAACCGCTTAAGCAGAGCGTTCCTCTTCCTCCCGCCAAATTCCTTGACAACATCGACCCTCAGCCCATGCAGACCATCACCACCGAGATCGCATCCGGCAGATTCGAAGACGATATCCGTCGTATGAGAATGGCCGCATGGCATGGCGCAGACCACCTGATGGTAATCCGTCACATGGGACAGTCCCACATCGACGGACTCATGGAAGGTACTCCTCAGGGTATCGGCGGTGTTCCTGTAACACGTAAACAGGTAAGGGCACAGCGTAAGGCTATCGACCTCATCGAGGACGAAGTCGGCCGTCCCATCAACTACCATTCATACATTTCCGGCGTTGCAGGACCTGATATCGCTGTAATGTTCGCAGAAGAAGGTATCAACGGCGCTCACCAGGATCCTCAGTACAACGTACTTTACAGAGACGTTAACATGGTAAGATCCTTTGTAGACGCCTGCGAGTCCAAGAAGATCATGGCTTGGTCCGGCATGCTCCAGATCGACGGAGCTCATAACGCCAACGCCACAGCCAGAGACGCTTGGAAGGTAATGCCTGAGCTCATCGTACAGCATGCTATCAACTCCTACTTCTCAGAGAGAGTTGGTATCAGCCCTGACCTGATCTCACTTTCAACAGTACCGCCTTCAGCAACTCCCGCTCCTTGTATGTACCTCGACCTGCCTTATGCGGTGGCTCTTCGTGACTTCCTGAAGAGATACAAGATGAGAGCGCAGATGAACACCAAGTACATCCAGAGCTCGGCTCGTGAAGCTACTGTAACTCACGTAATGAACATGTTCATTTCCAAGCTGACTTCTGCAGATATCCAGTCCACCATCACACCGGACGAAGGACGTAACGTACCTTGGCACATCTACAACATCGAAGCTACCGATACAGCTAAGCAGACACTTATCGGCTTAGACGGTATCATGGACATGATCGAACTGAAGAAGGACGGTCCTTTGAGAGAAAATGCCCGTGAACTTAAGGAAAGAGCAGTTCTCTATGTAGAAGAGATCCTTGAAGTAGGCGGATACTTCAACGCCGTTCAGGAAGGCTTCTTCGTAGACTCCGGTAAGTATCCTGAGAGAAACGGCGACGGTATCGCCCGTAAGATCGACGGAGGCTTCGGCGCAGGCTTCATCTTCCCGAGAGACGAAGATTACATGGCTCCTGTTACCGCTCACTACGGATACAACAACGTTGAGCAGTACGGCGGAGATCCTGAAAATCCGTCAGCCCTTATCGGCGGCTGCACCTTCGAAGATCACTCCAAGATCGTATTCATCGACGAACTCGATCCTGAGGATTGCGTAGACAGAAGACTTGAGAAGGTCGCCAAGTACAGGACAGGCGAGTGCATCACTCCTGAAGTTGAGTGGTGCGGCGACAGAGTCATCATGCTCACCATGATGCTCCCTGCAGAAAAGCGTGTAGCTGAAGCTGCAGCTGTAGAACTTGGTAAGAAACTCGGCCTGGTTAATCCCGAAGTCATTTCCGCTGAGATCATGCAGGAAGCTGAAGGTACCAGGATCGAACTCAAGGGAAGAGTTGATTTCGATATCGACCTTACCACCCTCGACGTACCTCCTGAACCGTATGTAATGTCCGACAAAGAACTCTATGAGGAATTCGAAGGACATGAGCACATGAAGGTAGTCTGCGGAACAGTCGGCGATGACGAGCACTCCGTAGGTATGCGTGAGATCATCAACATCAAGCACGGCGGCATCGAGAAATGGGGTATCGAGTGCGTATACCTTGGAACCTCCGTACCTGTTGAAAAGATCGTAGACGCCTGCATCGAGGAGAACGCTCAGGCCATCCTGGCATCCACGATCATCTCTCACGATAATGTTCACTACAAGAACATGAAGAGGATCAACGATCTGGCCATCGAGAAAGGTATCAGAGACAAGATCATCATCTGCGCAGGCGGAACTCAGGTAATTCCTGAAGAGGCTGTAAAGACCGGTATCGACATGGGATTCGGCAGAAACTCCCACGGTATCGACGTAGCAACCTTCCTTGCACAGGAGAGACAGAGAAGAAGGGGAGAAGTTCCTCACGGATTCAGACCGGAAGACCTTCATCCGGAAGAATAATTGATTTAAATTCAAGGCCGCCTGCCGCGCCATGCGGCGGGCGGTTTTTGCAAAAGGAAAAAAGCATGAAAGTAGACGTACTTGTAGCCGAGATCGGCTCGACCACAACAGTAGTAAATGCCTTTATGGACCTGGACTCTGAAAAGCCAGTCTTTTGGGCTCAGGGTCAGGCACCGACTTCAGTTCTCGAAGGAGACGTCAGGATCGGTCTTCAGGGAGCCATCGACGACCTGAAGGCTAAGATGGGCATTGATGAACTTGAATATGACGAGATGCTGGCCACCTCATCCGCTGCCGGCGGTCTTAAGATGACGGTCCACGGCCTGGTCTATGACATGACGGCCAAGGCAGCACGTGAGGCGGCGCTTGGCGCAGGCGGCATCATTCACAATATAACCGTTGGAAGACTCAGAAGAACTGATCTGGCGAAGATCCGCGAGATCAACCCGAACCTCATCCTTATCGCAGGAGGCGTTGATTTCGGTGAGAGGGACACGGCCATCTATAACGCTGAACTCATTCGCTCCATGGGACTTAAGACTCCCGTGGTATACGCCGGAAACATTGAGAACCAGGAAGAGATGAAGCTGATCTTCGATGAGGAGAGCGGCCAAAGGCTCTACCTGGTGGATAATGTATACCCGAAGATCGATACCCTTAATGTGGAGCCCTGCAGGAAGGTCATCCAGGAGGCCTTTGAGGATAATATCACCAAAGCTCCCGGCATGGAGCACGTGAGGGACATGGTAAACGGACCGATCATCCCGACACCCGGCGCCGTAATGGAGTGTACGAAGCTTCTTTACGACTGTCTGGGAGAGGTCATGACGATCGACGTCGGCGGAGCTACCACCGATGTGCACGCCGTCTCCGAGGACAGCGAAGCTATCGCCAGGGTGCTCATAGCACCTGAGCCCAAGGCTAAGCGTACCGTGGAAGGCGACCTCGGATTGTACGTTAACAGATATAAGGTCATCGAATCGATAGGCGAAGAGAAGCTCCGCAAAGAATGCGATGAGAAACTCCACATCGACCTTGACGATACGCTTGCTACATATGTAGCCATCCCTAAAAAGGAGAATGAATTCAAGCTTGTGGAAAGGCTTTGCAAAGAAGCCACCTTGAAGGCTGTCGAGAGGCATGCGGGTTCCATCCGCTACGTCTATGGCCCTTCAGGCCGTACCACGGTCGCAGAGGGCAAGGATCTCACCCAGATCAAATATATCGTTGGAACAGGCGGCGCTCTCACGAGACTGCCCCACAGAGTTGAGATAATGGAGATGATCCCGAAGGACAACGAGACCGGCATGAAACTCTACCCTTCGGACGCGGTGAAGATCCTTGTGGATAATTACTATATCATGGCATCTCTGGGCGTTCTCTCAAAGACCCATAGACAGGGGGCGATCAAACTTCTGAGCCAGTCCCTTGGTATCGAGCTTAAGGAGAGACACGAGGAGATCCAGAAAGACAAGTTCATCAAGGAACTCCAGTCCATGGCCAAGGCTTCGAAAGAGAAGCAGGAAGAGCTCCAGCAGCATATCAAAGAGATGGAAGACATGGGCTATGACCTCACCGAGTACAAAGAGTCGTTAGCAGGCAACATTGGCGGAGCCACCAGAGAAGAAGTGGAGGCCGCTAAGAAGGAAGCCCTGATGAACGACCGATCCATGAAAACCGCAAAGGATTCTCTAGCGGAGACCTTTACAGCCCCTGACACTCAGGGCATGACGCCGTCACAGGCATATAAGGCTGCGCAGGATGCTGTGATGGGAGTGGATACTCACCACGAAGCAGGAGGGAGCGACGCTGAAGAAGGCTTGGACTACAATCCCAACGAAACCAAGCCCGGCTGTGATCACAAGTGCAAGACCTGCTACCGCACTCACTGCAGGTGGAGAAATACAGATTATGAAGACTGAGGAGGAAAGATCATGTACCCAAGACTTGTAATAGATCTGAATAAATTCAGAGGAAATCTTGACGCCGTAGCTAAGATCACAAAGGAAGACGGCAAATGCGATTCTCTTATGATAGTGACTAAGAGCTTTTGCGCGGATCCTGTTCTTTGCCGCATGGTCGCGGAGCATCCGATGGTCGATTTCCTGGCGGATTCCAGAGTAAAAAACGTCGCCTCATACACTGAGATGGCTCACGAATATCTGAAAAAGACCGTGCTTCTCAGGATCCCCATGCACTGCGAGGTCGAGGAGGTCGTCAGATACGTTGACCTGAGCTTCAACTCGGAGCTCAGCACCATCAGACTTCTGAACGAGGCTGCAAAGAAGGCCGGCAAGGTGCACAGCATCCTTCTCATGATCGACATGGGAGACCTCAGAGAGGGCATCTTCTTCAGAAATGAGGACGTCATCATGGAGACCGTGGAGGAGATCCTCGGCATGGAGAACATTGAGCTTTACGGCGTGGGAGTGAACCTGACCTGCTATGGCGCGATCATTCCCAAGGCGGATAACCTGGGTGGACTCGTTGAGATCGCTCGCAAGATCGAAGACAGATTCGGCATCAAGCTACAAATGGTCTCCGGAGGCAATTCATCATCCATATATCTTGCGGAAAAGAAAGAGCTCCCCGAAGGCATAACGAACCTCAGACTGGGCGAGTCCTTCATCCTTGGAAACGATACGGCCTATCTCACCAAACTCCCGGGAACGGTCGATGATGCTCTGATCCTGGAGGCTCAGATAGTTGAACTTAAAGAAAAGCCTTCGCTTCCGATCGGAGAGGTCGGCGTTGACGCATTCGGAGAGAAGCCTGAGTACGAAGACCGCGGCATCATAAAGCGCGCCATCATCGCTGTGGGCAAGCAGGATACAAACCTGGACGGCATGACTCCACTGGATACTAAGATCGACATTCTGGGAGGCTCATCCGACCACA
This sequence comes from Bacillota bacterium, assembly GCA_017538125.1. Lineage (GTDB taxonomy): Bacteria > Bacillota > Clostridia > Peptostreptococcales > Anaerovoracaceae > RUG754. Next base: position 29,666 of record JAFYJM010000127.1, on the reverse strand, counting down.
CCATCCTCGACGTGACCAATTCAGATACCGAATACAAGGTGGGCGACGTGGTGAGCTTCAAGCTGGACTACGGCGCGGTGCTTAAACTGTTCACCTCGGCTTACGTGGAGAAAACATATAAATAATGATCAGAAAGAAAGATCCCTGCGCCAATTAGGACGCAGGGTATTTTTGTGTTTACAAAGCAATAATGTTTTTTGTGGTTTTTTTCATTATAATATGGTATAGTATATCCATACTGGAGTAATATGTCTTTGCGGAGGATAAGGTGTCCATAATCAAGTATGAAAATTTCAGCGAAGAGTACATACTGAACGAAAGCTCCATCGATCAGATGGCAGCTAAAGTAGAGGAATTCCTATACTCCCTCGGCATGGAAAGAGCTAACGTCCTGGGCATCAGGCTGTCCATCGAAGAGGCGCTTCTGAGATGGCTCGATCATTTCTCCGCTAAAGACGAGGAAACGAAGGTCAAGTTCTACACGGGCAAAAGCTTTTTCAGGCCTTCAATAGATATTGAACTCAAAGGTGAGGAGATGGATCCCCTGCATACAGCAGAGGGAGATCTTGATGCCGGAGACTGGATAGGGACCGCGATGGCCAATATAGGTCTCAGCCCCAGATTCAGTTATGCCAAGGGCATAAATACCCTTCATCTGAGGCTGAACAGACCGGGAAGAAATCCCGGACTGGGACTGCTTCTGGGCATCCTGGCCGGTCTCGTGATAGGTTTTGCAACAAAGGCGGTGCTGCCTGAAGAGTCTGTGGAAGCGCTTACGAATTCATTCTTCGGACCAGTGCAGGATGTATTCTTCAGGCTGCTAAAGGGCACTGCGGGTCCGGTCATCTTCTTTACCGTGCTGACTGCGATCTGTGGGATCGGAAGCGCTGCGGTAATGAACAAGAGCGGCAAGAAACTGATCAGAAGGTTTATTCTGTCAAGTACGGTAATGACGGTCGCTTTTGTGATCATCATGCAGTTCACCATCAGACCGGACTTTATGAGCTCTCCGCTTAAAAATACTGTGGTATCGCTGTTCAACGCTTTCCTCGATTTCGTTCCGGGCGACATCATATCGCCGTTCCTAAACACAGACTCACCGATGCTGATCGTGCTTGCGATCATCATAGGAAACGCGCTTCTGGTGCTTGGAAATCAGGGAGACCGCCTCGTAAAGATCGCCAATCAGGCGAACTCCGTAGGGCTTCTTGTGGCTGAGTGGATCAGCAGACTAATACCGTATTTCGTAGCGATCCTTCTGGCTTTCAGGATCCTCGACGGAACGATCGTGAGATTCAGGACCATATGGATACCGCTTCTTGCATTCCATATCTTCGCCGCCGTTTATTTCGGCATCAAGCTATTATGGATCTCAAAGAAATTTGAAGTCCCGGCAAAGAAACTCTGGGATAAGATAAAGCCGTCGCTCATGATCGCTTTCAGAAATGCCAGCGTAGACGCTGCTTTCGGTGAGAACCGTCTGTGCTGCGAGAGGAAACTCGGCATCAACGGCAAGCTTGCAGATTATGGTCTGCCACTCGGTCTGGTCATCTATATGCCGGTGAGCACCGTTAGCCTTATGGCGAGCACGCTTTATGCCGTCAAGTGCTACAATATGACCATCACAACGCTTTGGCTGATAATGGCAGTGATCTTGGTGGTGGCCCTGCAGGCCGCCAGCCCTCCGGTATCAGGCGTGGATACTCTGGCGTACGTAGCCATTTTCTCCAGACTCGGGATCCCGTCTGAAGCGCTGATCATGGCTATAATATGTGACATTATTTTCTGTTTCACTTCTTCTGCGCTCAACCAGGCAATGCTGCAGCTGCATCTCATAGAAGAAGCGGACAGACTGAATTCACTGGATATAAATGTTTTGAGAAGATAATTGTACAGATTGATTTTAAGGAGTAAAAAAATGATCGTTTCAAAAACAATGGAAGACAACAAACTTACAGTAAAGGTTGAAGGAAGACTGGACACATCCACCTCTCCCATTCTCGAGAAAGAGCTGGCAGAGCTCCTGGCTGATGCCGAGGAACTGGTATTTGATCTTGAAGGACTTGAATACTTGTCTTCTGCAGGACTCAGGATCCTCCTCGCCACCCAGAAGAAGATGACAGAAAAGGGCGGAATGAAGGTCATCAACGTCAACGACGTGATCAGCGAGATCTTTGACATCACCGGATTCAGCGATATCCTTACCATAGAGTAGGGAGGCTATAATATGTCGCCGCGGGCAACTTCTACAGGAGGATCATCTTAAACGGCGGCAGCGGATCGATAACATGAAAATAAAAACTTTCACCTGAGGGGTGGAAGTTTTTTGTTTACTGACATAATATTATTCCATACCGAATCGCGACCGGATGAATGGAACTGAAATGGAATTGAAACGGTTGACCAACGGCGATCCATATGTTATGATGTACTTGACAAAAGCCCATCCGAAAGGAGAAGAGAAATGGATATTGAGAGATTGAAGAAGAGAAAAGCCGAGCTTGGTTATACGAATAAGGATATCGCAGAGCTATCAGGAGTTCCTCTCGGCACGGTACAGAAAGTCTTCGGCACCGTCACAAAGACGCCGAGGAGAGATACATATCTCGCTCTTGCGGCTGTGCTTGATCCTGAGTACGTATATAACGTTCAATCAAACGCGAACTATGTGAGGGAGATAGCCCTGGCATATGACGCGGTCGTGAAGAAAAAGAAACAGGGCGAGTACACGATAGAAGACTATTATGCGCTTCCGGACGAGAGAAGGGTAGAATTGATCGACGGAGTGATCTACGACATGATCTCGCCGACTGGAGAGCACCAGATCATCGCAGGAGAAGTCTATTGTCAGCTTATGGCATGCGCGGAGGAGCATGGCATGGAATGCATGCCGTTCATTTCTCCTATCGACGTGCAGCTCGATAGAGATAAGAAGACCATGGTACAGCCTGACGTGATCATCGTATGCGATCTTGGACTTATGACGAAGAGAGTCGTCTATGGAGCACCGGAATTCGTCATGGAAGTCCTTTCTCCTTCCACCAAGAGCAAGGACATACTGATCAAACTCAGGAAATACAAGGAAGCCGGTTGCAGAGAGGTCTGGATAGTAGATCCTGATAAGAAGACTGTTACGGTATACGACTTCAGAGACGAAGACTGGCCTGATATCTACACTTTCGATGATAGTGTCCCGGTGGCCATTTCCGAAGGGAAGTGCAGCGTGGATTTCAGGAAGGTCGAGAAGAAGATCGGCTGGATGTTTCGTAAAGAATGATATTTTTACAAAATAATAAACAAAGATCGAATATATGTGATAAACTGAAGATGGGTAGAATATATGATAAAAGAAGAGATAAGAAAAGAATTATTAGCGCATCAGGATATCAAATACAGAGACTTTCAGGCGAAGCTCATCCCCGGTAAGACTGCGGACGTGATGATCGGCATCAGGACTCCGGAGCTGAGGAAACTTGCCAAGGAAATAGCTAAGAGGCCTGATATCGACGAGTATCTCTCGGACCTTCCTCATGAATATTTCGACGAGGATCAGCTGCATGCCTTCATTATTTCCGTAATTAAGGACTATGACAAGTGCATGGCAGAGGTCTGTCGCTTCCTGCCTTATGTGGATAACTGGGCCACTTGCGACCAGATGTCTCCGAAGGTATTCAAGAAGCATAGACCGGAACTTCTCGGTAAGATCAAAGAGTGGATCGGATCAGACGAGACATATACCATACGCTTTGGGATCGGAATGCTGATGGAGCATTTTTTGGATGAGGATTTCAAGCCTGAATACCTTGAGATGGCTGCATCTGTCAGGTCTGAGGAGTACTATGTGAACATGATGACGGCCTGGTACTTCGCGACGGCACTCGCCAAGCAGTACGAGGCGGCTTTGCCGTATATCGAAAATAAGCGATTGGACAAATGGACGCATAATAAGGCGATACAAAAGTCGATCGAGAGCTATAGAATAACGCCGGAGCAGAAGGACTATCTCCGGACTTTGAAGATAAAGAAATGAAATACAAGATAGTTAGAAGCAGCAGAAAGACTCTGGGGCTTGAGGTCAGAGAAGAGGAGATCATCATCCGGGCACCGGAGAGAGCCTCCATAAAGGAGATCGACAATTTCGTGAGAAGCCACCGGGACTGGATCGAAAAGAAACTTAAGAAGCTGGAGGAGCAAAGAAAACAGGCTCAGGAACCTCTGACCGACGAGGAACTCAATGCCCTGGTTTCAGCTGCCAAAGAATACATCCCCGGGAGGGTAGCTCACTATGCACCGATCGTGGGGGTGAGGTATGGCAGAGTGACCATCAGGAAACAACACACCCGCTGGGGCAGCTGCTCTGCCAAGAGAAATCTGAGTTTCAACTGTCTTTTGATGCTGACTCCTCCGGAAGTGATAGACAGCGTGGTGGTCCACGAACTCTGCCATCTTAAGGAAATGAACCATTCCCGCCGGTTCTATCATGAAGTGATCAAAGCTTACCCGGAATATAGGAAGTGGGACAAGTGGCTCAGGGAGAACGGCAGAGCTATAATGATGAGAAATAAATAAAAAGGGGAATTAGTAAATGAGAGATTATTTAGATAAGATAAGGAAACCGGACTGCAGTCAGTCAACGCAGTCTAAGGTGTTGGCTTCAGCCGCTATATTCATCTTCGGCGTGCTTCTGGGAGTCTTCCAGAAGTGGATAGACTCTACCGGAGGCGAGGGCCTGCCGTATTTCATTTTAAGGTGGGATCCTGTGAATTATTTCGGCAGACTTGCAGTGTGGATCCTTCTCGCGGTGATAATTGCTGTTTTCTCTAAGACGCCTCTTAGGGCTTCCATAAACGATTTCCTGTTCTTCATAGGCATGGTGGGAGGCTACTACGTCTACTGCAATTTCGTGCTTGGATTCCTGCCAGTGTCGTACATGATGATCTGGGTGGCTTTTTCCTTTGCGGCGTTTTTCATGGCCTACGTATGCTGGTACGCTAAGGGTGAGGGACTGCCTGCCGTCATTATCACAGGCGGCATTCTAGGGGTGCTTCTGGCTCAGGCCATCGGGCTCACCCAGGGAATTTACGTATACAATTGGATGGAAGTCTTCACCTGGATCGTGGGCATGATCATCCTTTGGAGGAAACCGAAGGAAATGGTTCTTGTCCTGGTGATATCCGTTATCGTGGCAGTTTTATATCAGTTATTCATTCCCTACTGGGGTTAATGCGGCAAATGAAACGAAAAACTATCTATAAAGAATGGCTGCAAATAGTATTGGGCTTGATGGTCTTCGCCTTCGGAGTGCACCTTACGATATTCGCTAATATTGGGCTGGCTCCCTGGGACTGCCTTGGCATGGGCATCGCCAAGCATACGCCGATGAATTACGGAGTTTCCATGACCGTTGTGGCGGTGCTGGTGCTTCTGATAGATCTGGCGCTTAAGGAGCGTATCGGCTTCGGTACCATCATCGACGCTCTCTGCACCGGAAACTTCATCCAGGTCTTCAACTATCTGAATCCATTTCCTTTGAATGACAATATGTGGCTGGGTATCGTGTTCATGCTCGTGGGATTCGTTTTCATGGCGATCGGTATGAAGATCTACATGAGCGCCCAGCAGTGCTGCGGCCCGAGGGATGCCTTCCTGGTAGGCCTCGGCAAAAGAATGCCGAAGATACCCATCGGCTTCGTGGAGATACTGCTGTGGGCGGTGGTTTTATTGGCTGGCTGGCTGCTGGGAGGTCCGGTTGGCATTGGCACGCTGATCAGCACCTTTGGCGCGGGCTTCGTGCTTCAGTTGGTGTACAACGTGATAAAGTTTGAGCCAAGGGACATGAAGCACAGGGATGTGATAGAAGTGGTGAAGGAGCTTAGAGAATAAATAAAAGGCTGTCGCTTAAGCAACAGTCTTTTTTATTCTTTGCTCCTCCTCCGATATTCTCCGGGTGTGATGGAAGTCAGAGCCCGGAAAGTCCTTGAGAAGTAGGCCGGATCCTCAAAGCCGCACTTTTCGGCGATGGCGGCGATGTCCTGATTCGGGTCTTTAAGATAGACCATGGCGGCGGACACCCGGTGCTGCCTAAGGAACTCGATGGGGGTGGTATTCAGAACCGACTTAAAGGCGCGATAGCACTCCCGTTCGCTGACAGAGGCGGATTCGGCAATCTGAGATACGGTCAGTGGAGCTGCAAAGTTACGGTAGATGAAACCCGCCATCTCACGGACGCGCTTTTCGCGGAGGTCCGTAAGGTCTGAGGAGGACTCACGATCCGCTGCGTGTTCCCCGGCGATCATAAGAAGTATCTGAGACAGCTTATCCCTCACCGCAATCTCGAAACCATAGGGCTGATTCTCCAACGCGCGGAAGGCCTCAGCAAACAGACCCATTGCCTGGCGGCCTGCTTCATCACGATCCGAGAACAGCACGTATGGAAGCTCTCTGTAGGAGATCAGGGGCTGCAAATAGTTCCGATATATGGCGGAATTGTAGCTGTCGCTTATGACCGAAGGCTTGAAGATTATGTCATTTCTCTGGCAATGGCCTAGCTCCAAAGAACCCACGGAGTGCATGACTTTGGAGTTCACGAAGATCATTTGCCCCGGAGAAACTATGACGGTATCGCCGTTCAGGCAAAGTTCCAGCGGACGGTCGATGGCCATGGTGAACTGCAGCTCATCGTGCCAGTGGTATGGGAAAATATTATTGTGGAATTTCATGACATCACAGATGTAGGCGCATACCTGAAAATCCGGAGTGCCGCGATCCATATCTTCCCGGAGGTCTGACAGAAGCTTCGCCTCCAGAATCTGTGTATCTATGTTCGAAAAGTACGCTTTGTTATATCTCAAGTTGGCACGATTGTTCATTTATAAACCTCCATATCTGCCTTGATTATACGATTTTTTGCACCTGAACGCAATGGGTAATGCCATGTTTATGGCAGAATAATCCTATTTTTTGGCAGTTTAGTCTATTGTTGAATAATGCATAATCAAGTAAAATTTTAATAAGGAAAAGACAGCATCTCAACAGAGTTAATGGAGGTAATCGAGATGATCATTAACGGCAAAGAATACAATCGTGAGAATTTAGGTAAGATATTTGACTATGCGCTTTTAAGTCCGGACGTAACCAAGGATAAGGTCGAGGCTCATCTTCAGAGAGCCATCAAGTACAACGTAAGCGGAGTGCATTGCAATCCCTACTGGCTGCCTCTGGTAGCTGATACTCTTGAGGGAACCGGTATCGAAGCCGGCATCGTCCCTTCATTCCCTATGGGCTGCGACGCCACATACATGAAATTGAGACAGATCGAAGAATACTGCAAGATGCTCAAGGGAAGACCCAGCTGCGTGGACGCGGTGACTAACGTCGGTCTTCTTAAAGGCGGTGACTACAAGGGTTTCACCGAGGATATAAGGGAGATCGTTAAACTCAGCCACTCATATGGCTACGATGTAAAGTCCATTCTGGAGACCACCTTGCTTACCGATCAGGAGATTGCCATCGCAACTCAGTGCGTATGTGAAGCAGGCGTTGATTATGTAAAGGTCGCGACCGGCAGGACTGGATCCTCGGATATGAGAGTTTTCCACATCATCAAGGACAACATCTCCGGAGACGCCAAGATGAAGCACGCTGCCATGGGCACCATCAACGTTACAGAGCAGACCATCATGGGTCTCGCCATGGGCGTCAGCATGTTCGGCACAGGCTATGCTCATCAGATCATCGAAGAGATCGAGACCTACTACAAGGATCTCGTGATCAACACGAAGTAAGGCTTTAGGCCGGAAAGGGTAAATATGAAAATCGGACTTATAGGGCTTGGCATTATGGGCAAGCCCATGGCAAAAAATATTCTTAAGGGTGGTTACACAGACCTGCTCGTGAGCGATTTAAACCAGGCTGCCGTAGAGGAAGTTGCAGTCTGCGGCGCCAAGGCATCTTCAAACGAAGAGATCGGAAGGACCTGCGACGTGGTTCTCACCATGCTTCCCAACTCACCTCATGTGAAGAGCGTCATGCTTGGCGAGGGCGGAGTGGCTTCATTCATGAGACCCGGCACGGTCTTCATCGACATGAGCTCTATCAACCCCGTGGCTTCACAGGAGATTGCGGCAGAACTTAAGGCCAAAGGCGTGGAAATGCTGGACGCGCCGGTTTCTGGAGGAGAGCCCAAGGCGATTGACGGAACTCTCAGTTTCATGGTTGGAGGTAAACAAGAAGTTTTCGATGAATATAAGCCTCTGCTTGAGACCATGGGAGCATCCGTGGTTCTTTGCGGAGAAGTTGGCGCGGGAAATACCACCAAACTGGCCAATCAGATCATCGTAGCCTGCAATATTCAGGCTTTGGCTGAAGCTCTGACCTTAGCCAAGATGGCAGGCGTCGACCCCGGCCTGGTATTCGAAGCCATCAAAGGCGGATTGGCGGGAAGTACCGTCATGAACGCCAAGGCTCCTATGATGCTCGAAGGAAACAGAAAGCCGGGATTTAAGATCGACCTTCACATAAAGGATCTGAACAACGCTCTGGACTGCGCGCATTCAGTCGGCGCGCCGGTTCCCATGACCGCAGAGGTACAGGAGATCCTCCAGTGGCTCCACAACCACGAGGGCGGACAGAAAGATCACAGTGCGATCGCAGAGTATTACGAGTATCTGACCGGAGCAAGTCTGGCCTGCTGATAAAAGATAAGATGATCAAGCCGATGTCGCACAATCATTGACATCGGCTTTAATTATGGCTAAAATACTTTTGAGGTCAAAATCATGAATAGCTTAAGAGAAAACGCCAATTACATAACAGAGAAAGCCATAACCGCCGTACTTCCCGATGAAGCGGTGAAACGCGCGCTCGCGAACCGTGAATTCAGCGGTAGAGTCGTCATGGTGGCGATAGGCAAGGCCGCATGGCAGATGGCGAAGGCCGCAAAGAATATCATGGGAGACCGCATTGAAAAAGGCATAGTGATCACCAAATACGATCACGTGAAGGGGCCGATCCCTGGCTGCGAGTGTTTAGAAGCTGGACACCCGGTGCCTGACGAGAACAGTTTCAGCGCGACAGAGAGAGCGGTCGAGATGGTCAGCGGGCTCACTGAAGAGGATACGGTACTCTTCCTTGTATCGGGCGGCGGAAGCGCGCTTTTTGAGAAACCGCTGATCCCTGGCGAAGAGCTTCAGGATATTACAGAGCAGCTCCTTAAGTCCGGCGCGTCCATAACTGAGATAAACACCATAAGGAAACGCCTGTCTGCCGTGAAGGGCGGGAGGCTTGCGGAGATCTGTGCTCCGGCAAAGGTCTTCAGCATAGTCCTTAGCGATATCATCGGAGATCCTTTGGATATGATAGCAAGCGGACCGGCTTATCCGGATAGTTCCACCTGTGAAGATGCCCTGTATATCGTTAGGAAGCATGATCTGGAGCTCAGCGATACGGCGCTTAGCCTTCTCGCGAGGGAGACGCCTAAGGAGCTTGACAATGTGGAGACCGTAATCAATGGAAGCGTTCGCGAGCTTTGTGTTGCTGCGAAAGCAGCCTGCGAGGAGCTGGGCTATGAGACCGAGATCCTGACTGACAGATTGGCATGCGAGGCCAGAGACGCTGGAGTATGGCTTGCCGAGATCGCAAAAGAGCACAAGTCTACAGATCATAAGATCGCTTTCATAGCAGGAGGCGAGACCGTAGTACACATCAAGGGAACCGGTCTGGGAGGCCGTAATCAGGAACTCGCTCTGGCGGCTGCAGACATCATAAATGGCATGAAAGCGGCAATATTCAGTGTGGGATCCGACGGTACCGACGGCCCCACAGACGCAGCCGGAGGCTATGTGGACGGCGACAGCGCGGGAGCTTTGGGTGCTGCTGGCATCGATTTAATAGAAGTGCTTAACAACAATGATTCATATAACGCTTTAAAGGCCATCGGAGGTCTCATCATGACAGGCCCCACGGGCACCAACGTGAATGATTTTGCGTGTCTTCTGATGGAAGCGGAGTAAAGGAGCGATACATGGAACTTTACATCAAAAAAACCAAACTCACAGTGCTCGACAAATACGAGATCACTGACAGCAAAAATAACAAAGTCTACGGCGTCAGGGAAGAACTGATATCCATGGGCAAGCGCCTTCGGATCAACGACGCGGCAGGCCATGAAGTCGCATCAGTCTATGAGAAGAAACTAGCGGTAAGGGACGTCTACGTCATTAACTCCGCCTCTGAGGAGATCGACGTCTTCAGGATAGACACCATTAGAAAGGTGCCCGAATACAGAGCTAAGCAGTTGGGCTGGACGCTTAAGGGAGATTTCTCAAAAAAAGACCTGAAGATCATGGAGGGCCTTCATATCGTGGCCCACATCAAGCCTAGAATGCTTTCGTTCGGAGAGATCATCAAGATCGACGTCAGGAGCGAAAAAGAAGGACTGGCAGCAGTGGCTCTTTATCTGGTTAGCCAGATGGACCATGAAGGCAAGCCCGAAAACGCGATAGAGAAATAAACCATATAATTGATATCAAGGGAGCATTGTGCTATAATCTTATAGTAAATGTTCCCTGATTTTTTACGGAGAATCAATAATATGAAATTCAGATTTTTTATCGCCCTGATAATGGCGAAACTGTCGATCCCGGCGCTTAAGCTGACCGGCCACAACGCCACGGACTTCCCGGGCAAGGTAGCTTTGAAGATCTGTCCGGACTTTCTGAAATACGTGGCTAAGCCGGAAAAGATCATTGCGGTCACCGGCACAAACGGCAAGACCAGCACGGCTAATCTCATAATCGACATGCTCAAACGCTTTGGCGTCACCACGCTGAACAACAGCAGAGGCTCGAACATCAATACCGGCATTTCCACAGCTCTTCTTAACGGTGTGAGCATACTGAACAAAGAAAAGTATGACACAGCTGTTCTGGAGATGGACGAGAGGTCGGCTGCGAGGCTTTTCCCTCATGTCAGACCGGATTATATGATCGTGACCAATCTCTCCAGAGACTCCATCATGAGAAACGCTCATCCGGAGTACATCAGATGGCTCCTGGAGAAGTACGTGCCGGAGAAGACCAAGCTGATCCTAAACGCGGATGATCTGATGTCCTGCTATATGCTTCCCAATAATGAAAGAGTGTACTTCGGCATCGAGCAGCTCGCGACGGATACCGTGAAGTGCCGCAACCTGATAGATGACCTTCAGATCTGCCCCAAGTGCGATCACAAGCTGAAATACGAATACAGAAGATATTCAAACGTCGGGCGCGCGCACTGTGTGAACTGCGATTTCGGATCGCCTAAGTACGATTACAGCGCGGCGAACGTGGACTATGATAGCATGAAGTTCACATTGCGCGGACCGGACTTCGAGATCGAGCTTCCGATAATAGACGACAGACTCGTTAATCTGTATAACGAGACCGCTCTTATCACGCTGCTCCTTCAGTTGGGTTACACGATCGATGAGATCAAAGCGCAGCTCGGCACTGTGGAAGTGGTCAAGACGAGATTCAACCATGAGACCGTCGGTTCCATGAAGGTATATAACGTTCTTGGCAAAGGACTGAACGCCTTCGCGGAGTCCAGAGTCTATGAGACCATCGTAGCGCAGCCCGGAGACAAAGAACTCATAATGTTCATAAACGACCTGGGCATGGCTGCTCACTGGTCCGAGAATGTGAGCTGGATATATGATACTGACTTCGAAACACTCAACGTGGATTCCATCAAGAAGATCGTGGTCTTCGGAGACAGAGGTCTGGACTACAGGCTGAGAATGCTTTTCGCTGGGATACCCGAGGAGAAGATCGTTCACGTTATGAAGGCAGATGACGCTATCAAACAGGTGGATATCCAGCCGGATATGAACTACTATGTGCTGTACGGCGCTGATCCGGGTTCCTTCGCTCTCGGAAACAAGCAGGCTAAGGCGCTTGCAGCGATGCTGAGGGAGAAGACGGCCAAGCTTGTTGAGACAGATGAGCCTGTTGAGACAGCTGAAGAAGAGCCGGTCCCTGAAGGATCTGGTGCGGATGAAGTACAGATCGAGGCAGAGACGGTCGAAAAGGCAGGAGAGGAGGCGCAGTCATGAAAATAGAGATACTCTATCCTGAGATAGCCAATCTTTTCGGAGATATGGCAAACATCAAGTATATAATGGCTTCCGTACCTGAGTGCAAAATAATCGGAACGGACCTTAATACGAAACCCGCCTTTCTTATTAGAAACGACATCGATCTGGTATACATGGGCACGATGACAGAGAATTCTCAGCTTATCGCTATGGATCACCTCGAACCCTACCGCGACGAAATCAGATCCTCCATCGAGAGAGGCCAGAGATTCCTGATGACGGGCAATTCGTTCGAGCTGTTCTGCAAGGACATCGTAGATCTGGATGATATGCCGATCAACCGCTTCCCTGAACGCGTAGACGTGAAGGGCAAGACTACACGCTGCCTGGGCATCTTCGACATCAGTGTGAAGAGGGCAGTGATGCACAGATTGAATTCTCTTTATCTCGGCAAATACGAAGAACTTGACATCGTCGGCTTCAAGAGCGTCTTCACGTATGCGAAACCAAATGCTGATATCCCGGCGCTTTTCGAGACGGTGCGCGGACCCGGCCTGGATAAGTCAGGAATGGGCGAGGGCATACATTACAAGAACTTCATGGCGACGTATCTTACCGGCCCTCTGATGGTGCTGAATCCGAAGTTTATGATAAGATTCCTCATAGAGTGCGGAGAGACTAACATCGAACCGCCGCATATGGCGGCAGCCATGGGGGCTTACGAGCAGAGGCTGGAAGAGTTCAGAAAGGAAAGCCTGAATTACACCTACGGATAATGAACACACGGCCAAGCGAAGAATCAAACCGAGCTTGGCCGTTTTATATTAAGAAATGAGCAAAAAACCATCGGCTGTTTTTTGCGTTAATATATGTAGGGGCGATAAGGAGGTTCGGAATATGAGGGGAAATATGACGGACAAGGAGATAGTGGATCTTTACTGGGAGCGCAGTGAAGATGCGTTGACGGAAACGAAGGGCAAATACGGGCCGTATCTTTCAAAGATCTCCTTCAACATACTGGCAGATCCGGGAGACTGCGAGGAGTGCGAAAACGACACTTACCTCGCGGCCTGGAATTCCATGCCCGAAAACAGGCCGACCCGCCTGGGGGCCTACCTGGGAAGGATCATCCGTCAGATCTCCATAGACCTCTACCGCAAAAAACACGCGTCCAAACGTTACTTCTCCGAGTATGCCCTGTCTCTGGAGGAACTGGGAGACGAGTTCGGAAGAGAAGCCGCCGGTACGGAGACCATAGAGAGCGAGTATGACGCCAGAGAGCTGGATCGGGCGGTGAATGAGTTTCTCAGGGGACTGCCGGATGAGGAGAGAAAACTCTTTATCAGCAGGTACTACTATTTCGACAGCCTGAAGGAGGCTGCGGCGTATCTGGGGATCGGCGAGCCGAAGGCCAAAAGCATGCTTTTCAGGACGCGCCGGGCTCTGAAGGAGAAACTGATCAAGGAGGGGTTTTATTTATGAATAGAAACGATATCGTCGATTCCCTGGGGAGGATAGACGAGGAAATGATCAATGAAGTGGATGAGGTAAGAGGCCGGTATAAGGTCATCGAAAAAAAGAAACCTTCCCCAGCATGGAGAAAGATTACGGCGCTGGCTGCCTGCCTCTTACTAGTTGTCGGAGGAGTCGGACATTTCTTCAGCATACATGGCGGTATGGGATCGTCCGGAGGCGGCTCTCAAAGCGGCGAGGAATACATGTACTACGCCGGACCTGTGCTGCCGCTCACGACAGCAGAAGAGATCCCCGGGATCAGAGCCGAGAGGCATATCAATTATGACTTTTCTGACTATGACAGCTATATGACAGAGAACTCAGAACTCGGGAATGAGTTATGCAGAGTCAGTGATAAATATGTTCTTACAAACGATTCCAAAGATGATGTGACATTTGATCTTTACTATCCATTCGTCGCTGCCCTTGCAGACAGTGATTTGGTACCGGAAGTAAAGGTCGCAGGCGAATCTGTGGAGACTATACTGCGCGCTGGACCGGTATCCGAAAAACTAGCAGATGATTCAGATTACAGGACTCTGATATCGGATATATATTCCTGGGAGGACTTCAGGAATGTGCTGGACAGAGAATACCTTGAAAAAGCCCTGGCCGATCATCCTATCCCGGACGAGAAGGTCATCGTCTATGAACTGTATGATATGTACGGTGACGAAAGCGATGAAGCAGAGGCGCCAACTATTGCCATAGAGTTTACAAGCGACCTGGCCAATAGGAAGGTCCTCAGTTATGGATTTAACGGCTGGGAAGGGGACAGCGTCAAGGGTATTAATAATTATAACGTGTTCGTGCCTCAGTATGAGTGGCCCGGTCATGAAGCCAAAGCATATCTTATCGTCATCGGTGAAGACTTAGACGATTATCAGATCAAGGCTTACACCGACGGCGGTCTTGGCAAAGAAATGGATAATGCCGGCGCAAAGGTTAAACGCTATGAGTGCACTTTTGGTGATATCCTGAAGATAACCTGTGCAGAGTTCCTTGAAAGCTATATTTACATGGACTACGGCAATAACGAGCATGGTTCGCTGGACATAGACCTTGAAGAATTCGCCGGTCTTGTATCAGAGATCATCGATGACTATGGTCTGCTGTCAGATAGTCCGTCAGATTATTTTGATACCGAAGATCTGACAGAGGTATACGGAAGCGCTCTGGGCGTTCGTGTAATATATCAGTGCTTCAGTGTGACTGTGCCTGCAGAAGGTTCTTTGGAGATCAGCTTGGATATGGTCAAACTGCCAAGCCGCGACTTCAAGGGAAATGACCTGGCGAGAAATGGATATGACATGCTGACTAAGGCAGGCAGCAAGCTTTTGTTTGATTCACAGACCGCCTCCGTAAGCGGTACGGAATACATATATATAATTGACCAGAACTTTGGCTTCGATCTTGGGAAAGGCGTGAATGAAGCAGCTTTGGATCCAGGCACAGAGCATTATTTCATCGATATCGGCAGACTGGGCGAGGGCGGTGAGCCCATGACGGTTCCCGGCGGAGTTCGCAGGTCGCCAATGGTTATGGTGTTTAACATAATGTTCTTTGCGGGGCTGATCGGGTTGATAGCTGCAGTGTTTTCATCGTTGCGCAAAATATGATCCCGCAGATCGAATAAGCAGGTAATATAAAGGCACCCGGGTTACCCGGGTGCCTTTTGATATATAGATTATCGGAGTTTCACGCTTTATCCAGCATCACGCTGGCCTTGAACAGATCGCCGTCGATCGTGATCTCGAAGACGCCGCCCATGAGCTGGGTCAGATCTTTGGCGATCGCCAGGCCCAGGCCAGAGCCCTCGGTGTTCCTCGACTCATCGCCTCTCTTGAAGCGCTCCATGAGCTCATCCGCGGGGATGTTCAGGGCGTCTTCTGAAATGTTCTTTACTTCCAGAAGCGCGTGGCCTTTGCCTGTCGCGGTAACTGCCGGCGTATCAGACAGATTGATGTAAACGCGGCTTCCCTCCTGGGCGTATTTGGATACGTTGGAAAGCAGGTTCTCGATGACTCTCCAAAGGAGCTGGCCGTCGGCTCTTACTATCGGGCTTTCCAGATCGTTCTTCACGATAACATTAAGGTTGCGTGCGCACAGGCGCTCCTCCATCTCCGCCAAAGCTTGGTCTACGATGGAAGTTATATTGATGTCCGTGATCTCGCAGGGGATGTTTCCGGATGAAGCCTTCGCGGCTTCGAAAAGGCTCTCCGTCAGGTTTTTCAGGCGGTTGGTCTTTTCGTCCACGATGTCCAGATACTCCGGAGCGCTCTCCGAATCCAGACCCTCGGTCTTAAGGAGATCCAGATATGTGATCATGGAAGTTAGCGGTGTCTTCAGGTCGTGAGATACGTTTGAGATCAGGTCGGTCTTGAGACGCTGGTTCTTCAGCTCGTTCTGGACCGCGGCATTGGTTGCCTGGGAGATCTCATTGATGTCTTCGGCCAGAGCGTCCAGCCCTGTGAGGGGGCCCTTTTCGTCGGCTTCCACAGGGATCTTATAGGTCAGGTTGCCTGCTTTCACCTCCTGGGTGCCTTCGCGGATGGCCCTGAACTTCTTGACAAAGCGAGGCACGTAGACGAAGAGCAGCACCAGATCTATCAGGGCGCCCACCCAAGTCATGGCCAGGATGATCATGCCGATACCGATCAGGATATATTTTTTCATGTATTTGTCGGATCTGAAGATGGCGCGCCATGCATAGCAGATTCCATGCCAGATGGCGATCAGGATGCCGCCTATTAGAGAACCTTTCAGGAAAGTCCCTGACTTCAGCTTCTTGATGAGAGTTACAGCAGCGAGACATGCGATCAGCAGGCACAGATAGCAGCCCGCCATGCAGAGGCAGATCACCAGTTTATTCGACGGACCGAACCAGTAGTCGTCCGGATTGGTCGGTTCATAGAAGGCCTGTCCGGATACTGCCGGCCAAATTTCATACAGTGGGAAGCAGGTCCCCACGGCTCCGCCGCCCGCGGCGACTGCCAGGGCCAGAGGGATCTCCGTCCAAAGCCTGTCAAACCAGTTCAGCACCGGTCTGCCGTCTTCCGTTTTCTCGAATCTGCCGGTCATTACCATGAGGCAGATGAGCCCGGCGATGGCCAGCACGCCCAGCACCACTGCATACAGGATGTAATTGCTTACGAGGTCCGCCTGGGCATGCTCTCCTTCGAAAACGACGGTTCTATAGTTGCCCATGATTTCATCGCGCATTTCTTCGGAGATATCCGGTTCGTTCATCCAGTACTGAACGTCATTCATGCCGGCTACAGACGCCGCTTTCGATGCAAAGAATCCGCAAGCGGCTCCCAGCGCCGGCGTCAGGATCCACAGAAGCGCCGCCAGCGGCTTCAATTCACTAATTGTTTTAGTATTCCTTTCCATTTCCATTTACCTTTTAAAAAATACCCCTTCCTACATTATATACTCAGTGTTTCTCAACTTTATAACCGACGCCCCAGACCACCTTCAGGTAGCGGGGATTTTTCGGATCGATTTCAATCTTCTCGCGTATCCTCCTGATGTGCACCGCTACAGTGTTTTCCGGATTGAAGGCCGGTTCGTCCCAGACCTTCTCGTAGATCTGCTCGATGGAGTAGACCTTGCCGGCGTTCTCAGTGAGGAACTTCAGAATGCCGTACTCCGTGGGAGTCAGCTGAACCTCTTCGCCGTCCACTGTCACCTGCTTACTGGTGTCGTCGATCACAAGTCCACCGTTCCTGAAGATCTCTTTGCTGTTCTCACTGATCATGCTTCCCAGATTGGTGAAGCGCCTGATCTGAGATTTGACTCGTGCGATCAGTTCCAGCGGATTGAACGGTTTGGTGATGTAATCGTCAGCGCCTACGTTCAAGCCTGTGATCTTGTCGTAGTCTTCGGATTTGGCCGAGAGCATGATGATCGGGATGTTCTTGGCTTCGCGGATGCGCATCGTGGCCTGCATGCCGTCCAGCTTGGGCATCATGATGTCCATGATTATAAGGTGCAGGTCTTCCTTCTCCGCAACGTTTATCGCTTCAAGTCCATCGTATGCCTTAAAAACATTATACCCCTCGTTCTTAAGGTATATCTCGATGGCCTGGGCGATCTCACGGTCGTCGTCGACGACCAGTATATTTATGTTATTGTTGGAATTCTGTGACATAAGTCTTTCCTTTCCCCTTCTCAAGTATAGTTATATCTCAAAAAACTTGCGAAACAAGTGATAAAAAACTTAAGAAATTATTAACTTACACGATTATCCCGTATTTATGGAGCCTGTACTGCAGACTCTGCCTTTTTATGTCAAGAGCTCTGGCGGTTTGAGAAATGTTACCTCCGTAGTAGTCCAGGGCCTGCCTTAATATCTCATTTTCATAGCGATCCATAGCTGACTGAAGCGTTTCTTTGCTCCAGTCAGGCGCAAAAGATCCGCCCACGGCCTTCTCGACTTCGCTAGATACCGATCCTTCGGCCGGCTTCTTCACTCTATCCGTCAGATGCTTGGGCAGATGCGCCATCTCGATGGTATCGCCGTCCGTGACGTTCATGGCATAGTCCACCATGTGAAAGAGTTCTCTGACATTACCCGGCCACGAATATGACTTAAGGTAATCCAGCACCTCCGGGGAGATCTTATCCACCTTGTTCACAAAGCGGAGATTCGTATTCTTGATACGCGCCCTCATGAGGGTCTCAATGTCCTCAGGATGATCACGGAGCGGAGGCAGGTTTATTATTACGGTGGAAAGCCTGTAGAAAAGATCTCTCCTAAGGCGGTTTTCGCGGATAGCTTTAAAAGGGTCTTCGTTACAGGAAGAAATAATGCGAACGTCGATGGGTATGTCTTCAGACCCTCCCACGCGCCTTATGCTCTTTTCCTGGACCGCCCTTAAGATCTTCGACTGCATACCAAGGCTCATGGAGTTGAGCTCGTCCAGGAAGAGCGTTCCGCCGCTGGCTTCCTCCATGTATCCGACTCTGTCCTCTGACCCGGTGAAGCTTCCCTTGACCGTTCCGAAGAGCACGCCTTCTATGAGGTTTTCGGGTACCGCGGAGCAGTTTATGGCCAGAAACTTGCCGTCCCGGCGGCCACTCTCCTTATGGATGGCCTGAGCGAAGAGTTCTTTGCCCGTGCCGGTCTCTCCGACGATGAGCACACTGCAGTCTTGAGATGAGACTCTCTTAGCCAGAGACACAGCTTCGCTCAGGGCAGCGCCGTTTCCGATTATGTTATCGAAGGTATAGCCGGTGAATGCCATGCGCGGGTTAGGGTCGACGTAGGAATCCAGCGCCTTCTGGATGCTCTGCATCCTCTTGATGTGGTTCTTTACGACGTCGCTGTTCTGCTCGAATACAACTGTACCGATGACCTCGCCGTATTTTCTGATGGGAATGGCGGTATATGCAGCGGCGACAAAAGCGCCGTCGGTGGTATTGTAGTGATCAACTCGGTTTACTACTGGCCGTTGGGTCTTAAGGGAGGTCAGGGTGGTGCTCACATCTTCTTCCAGAGGATACATATCCAAAAGATGCTTGCCTTCCACCTGAACGTTGTCCGGGATCTCCGAAATCCTTCTGCTTATGTCGTTAATGAAGACCGCATAAGCGTTCTTATCATAGATCTGAATGCCTTCATCTACCAGATCCAGGGCGGCTCTTAGGAAATATTCTTTGTCCAGATCCAGTTTCATAAGGATCGTTGGTGAAACTTTCGAACCGACTGTAGTATATGAAAACCTGTTATCTTCCCAGATCATACTGCCTTCCGGCGAATCAGGATCGAAACCGGAAAATACATCGGATATGGGCTGACCGACGCGTCTTCTCCAGATCACGTCGAAGAGTTTTCGCAGGTTCTCGTTGTACCACTTTATGCCGGCGATGATATTCTCATCTCTTAACTTTATTATTACGTCTACTACTGCCATAGGACGCTCCTCTCTTATCTATGAAAAAGAATCTTCTTATTATAAATATAGCATAATCGGCCTATAAGTGCAAAGATAATTTGCATTGTGCATATATATTTTGCACTTTTGACCGATTCCGCGCAAGATGCGAAGAAGGCTAAATTATAAGCATAAGCCTTAAACCCTTGAATCACAAGGCCTCCGGGATTTTTTGCGGCCACAGGGGAATATGGCACGCTTGTTGCTCTATTACATTATCAAAGTAAAGGAGTATGAGAAATGGATAAATTACAGACCGCAACGATAGTGTTAGGAGAACCTCTGGATCTGGAACAGTTCATGTCCGTCGTTAGAGGAGGCGCGACCGTCGAATTTTCGGACGAGTATGTTGAAAGAGTACAGAAAGCCAGAGATCTGGTTGAGAAGTGGACCGCAGAGGACAGGGTCATGTACGGTGTGACTACAGGCTTCGGCAGCCTTTGCACCAAGGTGATATCCAGCGACGAAGCAGCTCAACTTCAGCATAACATAATAGCAAGCCATTCCACTTCAGTTGGACAGCCTTTAAGCATAGAAGCCGTCAGGGCTGTGATGCTCATGATACTTCAGAATCTGGGACGCGGCAACAGCGGAGTAAGGATAGAAGTGCTTGAGAGGTACAGAGATTTCCTGAACATGAATATAACTCCTTGGGCACCCGGAGAAGGTTCAGTCGGATACTTAAGCCCCGAAGCCCATATGGCAAGGGTCATCGAAGGAAACGGCAAGGCATACTATCAGGGAGAACTGCTTGACGCCACATGGGTACTTGCCAAGGCGAACATCAAACCTCTCCCTTTATCCAGCAAAGAAGGTCTGGCGCTGATCTCGGGCACCACCTCTACAACAGGACTTGCTGCGATCGCCATCTACGACATGATAAACGCCGCCAAGTGCGCAGATATAATAGGAGCCTTATCTCTGGAGAACCTGAGAGGCGTGATGAGAGCCTTCGACGACAGGGTCATGAAGGTCAGACCTCATAAGGAGCAGGCTGATACCGCGGCCAATGTCAGAAAGATCCTGGCTGACTCCGAGGTGATCAAGTCCTGCCAGGGCGAGAGGATACAGGATGCGCTTTCCTTAAGATGTATCCCTCAGCTCCACGGCGCGGCCAAGAAGACCTTCTACGACGCCAAGGCCACGATCGAGACAGAGATGAATTCCTGCTGTGATAATCCCATAATCTGGCCTGAAGACGGCAACGAAGACGTGATCTCCGCCTGCAACGCGGATTCATCCTACGTGGGTATCGAGATGGACTCCGCTGCCATCGCAGCGACCACCATCGCCAAGATGAGCGAGAGAAGGAACAACCGCCTGGTAGACGAGACCTACAGCGGCTATCCTTCGTTCATGGTATCGAATCCGGGCTTGAATTCCGGACTGATGATACCGCAGTACACACAGGCAGGACTTCTTAACGAGATGAGGATCCTGAGTTCACCCGCAACGGTGGACAATACGCCTACCTGCGGCAATCAGGAAGACTACGTATCCATGGGATATAACGCTTCCAAAAAGGCGATCTCCATCAGCGAAAAGCTTGAATATATACTGGCTATCGAACTGCTTTCAGATTACCAGGCTCTTAACTTTACCGAAGACTGGCCTGAGAGAAGTTCAGTAAGCAAAGCGGTCTACGAGACCATCGGATCGAACCTGCCCCTCATGAAAGAAGACATGTTTCTTTATGAGCATATCGAATTCCTGAGAAGCCTGATCCACAGCGGTCTCCTTGTAGGGACTGCAGCCGGCATTATCGGAGAATTAAAATAGTTATCGGTATTATCTTAAAATAACTTCGGAGGAAATTATGGAAAAAACAAAAAGCAAAGTGACGATCCGTAAGCCTGTATTCATCTCTATGAGTGTGATTTACATCTTCATCATCGTCCTGGGTCTGGTAGCTCCCGAGAAATTTGCTGCCGCTGAGACCGCGATCGTAGATTTTGCCTGCATCAACTTCGGCTGGGCATATCAGATCCTTACAGTAGTACTCCTTGCATTCTGCTTCTGGGTACTCTTCTCAAAGAAGGTAGGAAGCATCAAATTAGGCGGCAAGGACGCACAGCCTGTCATGTCCCGCTGGGCATGGTTCGTTATCTCCCTTTGCGGAGGTATCGCGACAGGTATCGTATTCTGGGGAATCGCAGAGCCTGTAACCCACTTCATGGATGGCATTCCTCTCTTCACAGAGATCGCGCCGGGTTCGGCCTTCGCAGCCAAGATGGCGCTTTCGACGACCTTCCTGCACTGGGGCCTTGCTGAATACTGCTACTACTGCGTAGCCGGTATCGTCATCGGCGTTGCAGTATACAACCTGAAGCTGCCTTACAGGATCAGCTCCTGCCTCTATCCCATCCTCGGCGACAGAGCAATGGGATGGATCGGAACTGTAGTCGATATCCTTTGCGTATTCGGTCTTGCAGGCGGCGTATCCGCATCACTTTGTGAAGGTGCTCTCCAGATCGGAGCCGGCCTCGGCATCGTGACCAGCATCAATCCCGGTAAGCTCACCTGGATCTGCATACTGATCGCAGTAGTTATCACCTTCCTGCTTTCCAGCTACACCGGTATTTCGAAGGGTGTAAGATTCTTCTCAGATATGAACACCAAGATCTACATGGCACTGCTTGCCTTCGTACTCTTCTTCGGACCTACCGTATACATCCTGAATTTGGGCTGTGAAGCTCTCGGCTTCCACTTCAACCACGTTCTCGAGCAGGTGACATACACCGGTTCATGGAATGACGGCGACATGTGGCCTACCTGGTGGACAGTAAACTACTGGAGCTGGATGATCGCATATGCTCCTCTGATGGGTATCTTCTATGCCAAGATCGCCCGCGGCAGGACACTCAAAGATTTCACCGTCTACAACTTCCTGCTTCCCGGCGGCTTCGGAATGCTCTGGTTTGCCATCTTCGGCGGAGCTTCGATCTTCTACGAGCAGCAGAACGGCATCATCTGGAGCGTAATGGGCGAGAAAGGTACAGAGTCTGCGGTATTCGCTTTCTTCGAAAATCTGCCTCTTACGACTCTGATGAACTGGGTATTCCTTTTCACCATTTTCATCTCCATCGTAACGCTGGCTGACTCCATGACGACCACAATTTCGTCCCTGTCAATAAACGCAAAGAACGCAGCCACAGTAGAGCCTCCCGCGAAGATCAAGATCTTCTGGGGTATAACCCTGTCACTTGTATGCTTCGTTAACCTCGCAACAGCATCCACAGTAGGCGCTGTAAGCGGCATCGACGCAACCAAACAGCTGGCTATATCGGTAGCCTTCCCTCTGACCATCGTAATGATCCTCATGGTAGTAAGCGGCTTCAAGATGCTGATCCAGTACGACAGATATGATACAGTTGATCATCCGGAAACCTCCGTGGTATCCCTTGATCAGAGAGTCGACTATGACGTTGACGACGTGATCGACTGATAAAGAAATATTCCTTAAATAAGAAAGAAAAATAAAGATAAAACCTAAGCGGCTGCCGTAGATAATGCGGCAGCCGCTTTAGAAAGCAGGTCATCTGAAATGAACAGTATAAAAAGCGTAGAACTGAACAGAGAACTTTCTTTGGAACAGCTGGCGGCAGTGGCGCGTTTCGGAGCTGAAGTCAGTTTCAGCGAAGAATACCTTGCCAGAGTCAAAAGAGCCAGAAAGGTGGTTGAAAAGAAGATCGCAGAAAACCAGGTCGTCTACGGTACCACGACGGGATTCGGATCTCTATCAAACCGCGTTATCTCACCTGAAGATACCGAAAAGCTTCAGAGGAACATAGTGCTCACCCATGCGGTGTCTGTGGGAGAGCCTCTTAAAGAAGAAGGTGTAAGGGCGATCATGCTTATCGCTCTTGAAAGTTACGGCCTTGGAGTATCCGGAGTAAGGCCCGAGGTCTGCGAGCAATATCGGGACATGCTTAACAAGGGAATAACTCCCTTCGTGCCTTCACACGGTTCTGTAGGATATCTCACTTTGGAAGCTCACATTGCATGTGCGGCCATCGGCGAGGGGAGAGCATACTATAAAGGAAAGCTGATGCCAGCAGGTGAAGCTTTGGCAGAAGCAGGGCTCAAGCCTCTGGTACTCAGCTACAAGGAAGGACTTTCTCTCACCAACGGTAACATATCAGTGACAGCTCTTTCCGGGCTGGCGATGTACGATCTTCTTAATTGTGCAAAAACTGCTGACGTGGTTGCCGCGGTATCCTTCGAAGCCCTTCACGGTCTGACTTCCGCTTATGACGAAAGGATCATGAAGGTAAGAGGTCAGAGTGAACAGACTCTGACCGCAGAGAATATTTTGAAGCTTGTGGAAGGTTCGGACATCTGCGCCTCATCTATAGGCACTCATCTGCAGGACGCACTGTCTCTGAGGTGCATCCCTCAGGCCCACGGTGCAGCCAAAAGAATACTGAATGATGCTGCGCGCACCATTAGAGCAGAACTTGTAAGCTGTGGAGATAATCCTATATTTACTGAAGAAGGAGACGCCCTGTCAAACGGAAACCCTGACGGAGGATTCAGCGGGCTGGCCATGGACTCCTGCTGCATTGCGGCAGCATATCTGGCTAAGATGAGTGAGAGGAGGAATAACCGCTTCATAGATGAGGATCTTTCTGGTTACCCTGCATATCTGGTCAAAACCCCCGGCCTTAACTCAGGCCTGATGATTCCTCAGTATTCCCAGGCAGGCATGCTCAATGAAATGAGAAGGCTCGCGGTGCCGGCAAGTGTGGACAGCATACCCACCAGTGCAAACCAGGAAGATTATGTATCCATGGCTTTCAATGCGGCAAAAAAGGCAGGGGAAACAGCGGAACTGCTTGAATATATCCTGGCTGTGGAATTGTTTTCCGGATTTCAGGCTCAGCAGTTCATACCTGAAGACATGAAAAGAGGCAGAGGAACATCTGCTGTCCTTGAACTTCTCCGTCAAAACATCCACGTAATGGACGAGGATTACTATCTTCATCCGGATATCGAGAAAGTAAGGGAAATGATCAGAAGCAGAGAGATATCGGACTGCGCTGAAAACGCTGTTGGCAGTGAACTGGCTTTGTAATGAATCAGATCGTACAATACAATATAATAGCAAAGGCCCTGCCAAAGCAGGGCCTTTTTATGTCCTATAAAACTTCTATGGCTTTGATCAGAGCTTTGGCTGCATCTGAGGTTTCCATAAAGGGCAGTCCATCTCTAAGCTGCTCTTCGGAGAGCGGCAGATGGATGAAACCTGCACGCACGCCTGTCCCGTTAAACTCATGGAGTATCGAGTAAAGCAGATCGTTGCAGACGAAGGTGCCTGCTGAGTATGAGACGCTCGAGGGTATGCCTGCGGCCTTGATGGCTTCGTCCATCTCAAATACCGGCAAGGCAGCAAAGTACGCCGCCGGACCGTCGGGATCGATGGGCTCTCTTAAAGGCTGGTTTCCGGCATTATCGGGGATACGGGCGTTTCTCAGATTGATGCCCACGTACTCCGGTGTTACCTCATTGGAGGTTTCATTCTGACCCACCGAAAGGATGGCATCGGGTTTGATTTCTCTGGCTTTGGCGATCACGGTCTCGCCTGCCAGACCGAAAACGCAGGGGACTGTCAGTTTGACGAGTTCGTACTCGCCTATTACGTCGGGCAGGGCGCTGACCGCCAGAAGAGAAGAGTTTTTCGTTTCGCCTCCAAAAGGTTCGAAGGCTGTGATAAGTAGTTTTTTCATGGTTCTAAATATATTCTATGGCAACGTTTGAATCATCTGTAAGGTAAAGCAGGGCTGTGTAGCGGATCTCGAACTCCACGATGTCACCGGCTTTGAGCTCACGGGAGCAGTCCTCGATATCGATTATCGTATGGTCGGAAGAAGCGCCGATGACTTCAATGCCAGGCTCCGTTGGAATAAGTTCTTCCGGAAAGGCGTAATCCAGCCGGCCTATCCCGAGAAGCGCACGCTTCCTTATGCCACGGTCCGTATAGACCTGCTTGTGACCGAAGGCGTCGGTGCAAAGTTCTCCGATTGGATGTGTGGGCTTGCGATGGACTTCCAGGACCTCAGCCTGAAGGTGCCAGGCGGTGCGATCCAGAAAGGGCGTAGGACAATCATAAAGGTCCTGAAGGTCACGGCCGATCACCAAGATCTCACCCAGTCGCATGTTGTTTATGCGCTCCGGCATGGTGTGATCGAGCACCCTAGGGAAGGCGGTCGTGTCCGCTCCGGAAAGCACTTCAAGTCTGCGGCCGATGGCAGCTTCCACAAGTTCTGCTGCGTCAACCAGCTCCTGCATCTTGTCTTTTGTAGCGGCAACTGAGCCGTAGCAACCAATGTTCATTCCTAGGCCCAGCAGGTGCAGGCCTCGGGCGGTCTCTGTGAAGCGAGCAGCATCGATGAGTTCGTCCCTGTCCCAGAAACCCTCGCGAAGGTCGCCCACCTCGGCCATGAGAATGACGTTATGGGTCTTGTTTTTTGCGCAGGCTTCAGCGTCCAGAGCTTCAAGGAGCAACATATCGCTGTTAAGCGATACGTCGCAGAGATCAATTACCTCCGGCACTTCCGAAAGCATGGGCACCCGGATCAGCATGAAAGGCGCGGTGATGCCTGCCTCTCTCATTTTGATGAACTGATCCATCCTGGATGTGGCGATCCAGCGGCAGCCAGCATCCTGTAAGACTTTGGCCACCTCCGGCAGGCCGTTTACGCATTTGACGACTCCGGCCACTTCGATACCTGCGGACTCAGCGCGCTGCATTACTTCTGAAGTATTTCGGCGTACTATTCCGAGGTCACAGGTGACCCGGGGATAGTAGTTATCTCTGACATCTTTTCCTACGATATTCATGGCAGAGCTCCTTTCTCTGTATGAATAGATTATAAATGTTCGGAGCGAAGTTTTCAACACCAGCTGAGCCACGGCCCAAAGAATCCTTTTACAAACGCCCTTCCAGGATGTAAAATATATAGAGAAACACGATAAGGAGGACACCATGCAGCACGAAATTACTGAGAGACACGCGCTCCTCGATGATAAGGGCGGGCTCACCGAGCCCGGATACGCGAGAAGTCTGATCCTAGACTATGACAGAGCGGCGATCAAAGCTAACTCATTCAGGATAAAAGAGTGGGACTACTATCTTATCACCTGCGATGATTTCGCGGTGGCGCTCACTGTGGCGGACAATTCATACATGGGCCTTGACAGCATAAGTCTGCTGAATTTCAGCGAGAACTGGGAGATCACGACTTCGCCCATGCAGGTCATGACGCGAGGCAAAAAGAACCTGCCTCCCACATCGGATGCAGGCGACACGGTGAGCCGCGGCAAGGGTTTCGAACTCTGCTTCTACCACGGCGGGGATCACAGAATACTAAAGTTCAGCATGGATAAGTTCTTTAAGGGCAAGGCCATAAAAGGTGAGATCCGCCTTGAGAATCCAGCGCAGGACACGATGGTGATCGCCACACCTTACAAGGAAGATCCGAAGGCTTTTTATTATAATCAGAAGATAATCGCCATGCCGGCCACGGGCTGGGTCGAGTTCGATGATAAGAGGTACGAATTCCCCGAAGGGCAGTCTTTCGGCCTCCTTGACTGGGGCCGCGGAGTCTGGACGTACAAGAACACCTGGTTCTGGGGAGCTGCACAGGGCATGGTGGACGGTCACAGGGTAGGCTGGAACATAGGTTACGGCTTCGGCGATACAAGTGCAGCGTCAGAGAACATGCTTTTCGTGGACGGAATCTGCCACAAACTCAGCCAGGTCACTTTCAACATCCCGACACGGCCTAAGTGCTACAGGACCAGAGGCGGCTGCTGCATGCCCTCGGGCAAGGAAGTCGAGACCATGGCCAGGGAAGACGATTTCATGAGCCCCTGGACCTTCACATCAGACGACGGACGCTTCGAGATGGATTTCGAGCCTATCATGGACAGGTTTTCCAAGACAGATCTCAAACTGATCTGCTCCGATCAGCACCAGGTCTTCGGCAAATACACCGGCCGGGCAGTCATGGACGACGGCACGGTGGTCGAAGTGAAGGACTTCCTGGGCTTCGCCGAGAAAGTGTATAATAAGTGGTAAGCGTAATATATGCACGGGGTGTCAATTTCTTAAGAAAACAAGATTTTGACACCGCTTAGAAATCACATATAAATATACAGTATATGCAGCAATTATGCATATATTATTTGCTGAAGAAGTGCTCAATGAAAAAAATATAAAACAAAAGGCCATCTCATCTTAAGATGGCCGCTTGATTTTTATTCGAAGCTTCTGAGTATTGCGATGATGGATCGGTGCAGATAGGGCATGTATGTATCCAGGTCGCAGGGCTCATCATCAAGGATCACGCTGTAGCAGGTGGAACTCAAAAGCTCGAATATGGTATATATCTCGATTTCGAGGGTCTTCGGATCCACCGGAGCATTGATGGCGGATATCAGAAGTGCCAGGAAATCCGTGTCGGACCTGTCGATGGCTCTTCTGAAAACTCCCCAGCTGAGGTTTTTGTAAATGAACCTCAGCACATGTTTTTCGTTCTTAAGCTGATCCAAAATGTCGTCCACCAGAGCCAGCACCCGCTCCTCCACGGTCGCCAGCTCTTCACAGCCTGAATGGCTCAGGGCGTGGTCAAAGATCTGCTTGGACTTGTGGGCGATGAGCTTCTCCTGAAGATCGTATTTATCTTTAAAATATAAGTAGAAGGTACCTTTCGCTATGCCTGACCTTTTGACGATGTCGTCGATGGTGGTTTTAACGATCCCCTGGCTGGTGTAAAGGTCAAAAGCCGCGTCCATCAGGCGGTCTTTTTTTTGCTGTTTATTGTCGTCTATTCTGCTCATTTTGTCTCTCCAAAGTAGCGTTTTCAGCAGCTTTCATCTATATTTTATCTGCCCTGCAAAAAATGTCAAGAAAAAAATGAATTTTAGTCATTTTTCTTCAAAAAAGATATTGACCAACGGTCATTTTGATGCTACAATACCCTTGGAAATAGGAAATGACCATCAGTCATTTATGACATACAGGAGGAAAAACACAATGGAAAAGTTCGGAAAAGCAGTTGTTAAACTGAGGATACCGATCATAATAATAGCGCTGGTTCTTTTGATCCCTGCATTCATCGGGATGCAGTCCACCAGGATCAACTACGATATGCTGACCTACCTTCCGGAGGGGATAGACACGGTGGAAGGCCAGAACATATTGATGGACGAGTTCGGTAAAGGAGCCTTCAGTTTCATAATTGTTGAAGGAATGGAGGACAAGGAGGTCGCCGCTTTAAGAGAAGACGTGGAGAGCGTACCTCATGTGGACAGCGCGATCTGGTATGACAGCATCGCAGACTTGAGCATCCCCAAGGAATTCCTGCCGGACAAGATCAAGAACGTGTTTTTGAATGGCGATTCCACGGTGATAGCGGTGTTCTTCGATACCTCCTCATCTGCTGATGAGACCATCGAAGCCATTGAAAAGATCCGTGACATAACCGGAGAGCATTGTTATGTGTCCGGCATTTCCGCGCTTGTGGCAGACCTTAAGAACCTCTGCGAGCGCGAGGAGCCCGTATATGTGGGAATGGCAGTGCTCTGTGCACTGGGCGCCATGCTCATCCTCACGGATTCCTGGCTGGTTCCCTTCGTGTTCCTGGCGGGTATCGGCATCACGATCCTTTACAATCTGGGAACGAACGTTATCTTCGGAGAAGTATCATATATAACCAAGGCTCTGGCTGCGGTGCTTCAACTGGCAGTGACCATGGACTATTCCATCTTCCTCTGGCACGCCTACTGCGCAAAGAAGGAAGAGCATGAGGACAACAAGGAAGCCATGGCTTTGGCCATCAAGGATACCATCGTATCCGTCACCGGCAGTTCCCTTACCACGGTGGCAGGCTTCCTGGCCATGTGCTTCATGAGCTACACCATGGGCATGGATCTGGGCCTGGTAATGGCCAAAGGATGCATCCTGGGGGTCATCGGATCTGTTACGATCCTTCCGTCTCTGATACTCATCCTGGACAAGCCGCTCATGAAGACCATGCACAGATCTGTCATTCCTGACATGAGCAAAGTGGCAGCGGGCATCACCAAATACTACAGAGTGCTCATCGTGATCTTCCTGATAGTGCTGGTGCCTG
>JAFYJM010000126.1 GCA_017538125.1 Bacillota bacterium | reverse complement strand
GGGAAGTCAAGATGCTCGGAGCTGAGGGAGTCATAATTTCTCAGGAGGGCTTCGGCAATCCGACGACCGACCTGATGATCGTCTGCCAGGAACTCGAGCGAAATGGTATCAAGACCGTTATCATAACAAACGAAGACGCGGGAGTAGACGGCATGTCCGAATCCCTTCCGGACTCCGTCCAGGAAGCTGACGCCATCGTGACGACCGGTAACTCCAACGCCACCGTCATGCTGCCAGCCATGGACAAGACCATCGGAATCCTCAAGGAAGTCGAGCGCGTCTGCGGCGGAAACGTCACCTCCATACAGGAGGATGGCAGACTGCTTCTGGAGATCCACGGCATCATGGGCGGCCACAATCTGCAGGGCAATACGAAGCTTGGCGCGATCACCATCTAGAAAGGAGGCTCTGATATGAAGAAGATATTATTCTACACAAACCAGTTCTTCGGCCAGATCGGCGGAGAAGAGTTCGCGTACACGGAGCCTTTCTTTAAAGAAGGCAAGGTAGGTCCGTCGAACGCAATAGCGCCTCAGCTCAAGGACGCGGAGTTCGTCAGGTCGATGATCTGCGGAGATAACTACTTCGCTGAAAACATCGACAAGTGCCTCGAGTTCGTCAAAGAGCAGGTCGAAGAGGTCAAGCCCGATCTGGTGATCGCCGGGCCTGCTTTTAACGCGGGAAGATTCGGTATCGCCTGCTGTGAAGTATGCAAGTTCATACAGCAAAACTACGGCATCCCTTCGATCACCGGCCTTTACTGGGAGAATCCTGCCGTTGAGATGTACAAACAGTACTGCTATATAGTTGAGACCGACAAGTCCGCCGCGGGCATCCGCAAGGCTGCGCCTCTGATGGCAGGGCTTGCCAACAAGATCCTTGCAGGCGAGAAACTCGGTACGCCTAAGCAGGAACACTACTATCCTAAGGGGCAGCGGGTGAACGTCTTCCACGAGAAGGACGGAGCCACCCGCGCTGTTGAGATGCTTCTTAAGAAGCTCAAGGGCGAGCCTTATGAGACGGAACTTGAGATCTCTGTCTATGAGAAGGTTGAACCCGCACCGCCGATTCCGGATCTTAAGACCGCGAAGATCGCGCTTTGCACGACTGGCGGCATCGTTCCTATGGGCAATCCCGACCATATGTACGCGGCTACGGCCAAGTTCTGGAAGAAATATGCCGTCGAGGACGACAGTCTCATTCCCGGCAAGTGGGAATCCGTGCACGCGGGCTATGATCCGGTATATGCGAATGAGCAGCCCGACAGGGTAGCTCCATATAAAGTGCTTAAACAGCTCGAGAAGGAGGGCATAATAGGCGAGCTCTATCCTTTCCTTCTGATGACTACGGGCAATTCAACTGCGGTGGCTGACGCCACGAAATTCGGTCAGGAGATGGCTGACGATCTGCGTCGCGCAGGCGTTCAGGCTGCTATCCTGACCTCCACGTGAGGAACCTGTACGCGTTGCGGTGCAACGATAGTCAAGCAGCTGGAAAAGGCAGGCATTCCTGCCGTCCACATATGCACAGTTACCCCGATCTCAGAGACCGTAGGCGCGGCGCGCATCTCAGGCGCCCAGGCCATACCATATCCTACGGGCAACCCGCAGCTTCCTCCCGAAAAGGAAGAGCTCAGGCAGCGCGAGATCGTGATGAACGCGCTGGAACTTTTGCTTAAGTGACGGTCGGTCACTCATGAGCAAATTCTGCAGTCCCTCGTTATATGAACCGCAGGCTGCAGCATAACGCGTAAGTTTTGATGGGGAAACTGATACGGTTTCCCCTGTTTTTATGGGAGTAGATGGGTGCTGGTGTGCCCTACGGTCTTCAAAACCGGTGTGAGAGGTTAGGAGCCTCTTTGATGAGTTCGATTCTCATATACTCCCGCCAGATCTAGTGCGGCCGGGGCCGTCAAGGCTCCCGGCCGGTGTCAGAACAAGAGGTTAGACATGAAGCAGAATCTTTTGAGACTATTACCCAAGGTGGACGAGGTCCTCGCTGAAGAGAGGATCAGCGCCCTTATGGACAGAATACCCAGAAACACGATGGTCGATACCGTGAGAAACGTGATCGACAGGAGGCGTCAGCAGATCCTGGAGGGCCTTCTGAAGGACGAGAAGGATCTGAGCCTCGATACTCTTACGGATGAGATCATGCGTGAGGCCGAAGCGGCGGCTTATGAAAGTTTAAGACCTGTAGTCAATGCCACGGGTGTGGTGCTACACACGAATCTAGGCAGGGCCAGTCTTTCCGATAAGGCCTGCGCCGTGGTCGCGGAGATCGCCGGGCGTTACAGCACTCTGGAGTACGATCCTGAAGAAGGCGCGAGAGGCTCCAGACATACGCATACGGAGGAACTTTTGAAAAAAATCACCGGAGCAGAGGCGGCCATGGTAGTTAACAACAACGCCGCGGCCACATTTTTGACACTGGCATCGATCGGCAGCGGGAAGGAAATGATAGTTTCCCGCGGCGAGCTTGTGGAGATCGGCGGATCCTTCAGGATACCGGATATTATGGCGCAGTCCGGCGTGAAACTTATCGAGGTAGGCACGACGAACAAGACCAAATCGGGCGACTACGAGAGCCACATAACAGAGGATACCGCTGCGCTCCTGAAGGTACACACGTCAAATTATGCCATTGTGGGCTTTACGGAGGACACTTTGGTCGAGGATCTGAGGGCTCTCGGCGACAAGTACGGCCTGCCCGTGATTTATGACATGGGCTCCGGTCTTCTGGCAGATCTCAAGTCCTGGGGAATCAGAGAGCCTGTCGTTAAGGAAGGCCTGGAAGCAGGTGCGGATATAGTTCTTTTCTCCGGAGATAAACTTCTCGGAGGGCCCCAGGCGGGCATCATCTGCGGCCGTAAAGAATTCATAGATAAGATGAAGCGCCATCCTCTGGCGAGAGTCCTCAGGGTGGATAAGATGACCATAAGCGCGCTGGAAGCCACGCTCAGAGAATACCTCGACATGGATAAGGCCATGACTACCATTCCGGTTCTCAGGATGATAACGAGGGATGCGGAGGATCTGAGAGCCGAGGCAGCAGCGCTCAAGCAG
>JAFYJM010000125.1 GCA_017538125.1 Bacillota bacterium | reverse complement strand
CCTCCGAACTGATCAAAAAACATATTGATTTTCCTTTCGTTTTTTATATATTTTCAGTAATATTAATTAATCTTTTTTACAGAAAAGATTTTATCATTTTTATAAATTATGTCAACCTTTGTTCTTTTTTGCCGAAATGTTTTCAACAATTCCGCGAGTCGCTTAAATCAACGGCTCCGAGAGTTATCAACAGCATGTGCCAAAATCGTATACAATTTTTTCAACAAAGGACTGTGGAAAACTCAAAACTGCTTAAGCCCTTGAAAATCAAGGTTAGAGCCTTTTAACATCTTTTGTCAAGAGAAAGTTATCCACAGATTTTTTTCCTTTGTTCGCAGTTTATTTTTCACTTCAATTATGTTATACTTTTTAAACAAGGAGATTGTGTGATGAAGACAAAAAAACTATTTAAAGATAATCCGTATTTAGTGAAAACCGAGGCCCAGATAACCGAAGTTATCAACTCTGAGGGGAAAACTGCCGTGACTTTTGATCAGACTGTGTTTTTTCCCGAAGGCGGCGGACAGCCCTGGGATCTGGGGACGGTAACTCTCAGGGGGCCAGAAGCAAAGGTATATAATATACTGAAAGTTATCGAATCTGACGGCGATATCCTCCATGTCCTTGATACAGATGATGATATACCATTGGGAACCGAGTGCCTTCTTGAAATAGACTGGGAAAGAAGGTTTGACAATATGCAGCGCCACACCGGCGAGCATATCTTCACCGGAGTCTTCGACAGAGACTTTGGAGGTACCAACAGAGGCTTCCACATGGGCGATGACTATATGACCATAGACATTTCCCTGGAAGACCGTGCCAAGGTGGATAAGCTAACCTGGGATATGGTCCTTGAAGCCGAACTTAAGTCCAATGAAATTATCTATCAGGACCTTCCCATGATCGTCAGGCATTTCAATTCCTTTGAAGAAGCGTCTAAGGAGCCCATGCGTAAACCCCTCAGCGTTGAAGAGGATATCACCCTTGTGGGTTTCGGTTCGACCGATTATGACTGGGCCTGTGTCGCCTGCTGCGGCACTCACCTTAAGTCGACCGCCCAGGTCGGTCTCATCAAGGCATTTAAACTCGAATCGAACAAGGGAATGTACCGCATATACTTTGAAGCCGGGAGAAGAGCTTTTATCAGATATCAGCAGGAAATGGAGACCCTTCATACCCTCGGCAGAAAACTGAGCGCCGGAACCGAAGACATACTGTCCAAATATGATGCTCAGGCCGAGAAAAACCATGAGAAATCCTTCCAGTTCTCCCAGCTTAAAAAAGAGGTCATTTCCAGGGAGTGCAGCAGAATATGTGACAACCTGGCAGTAGGTATGTACGACGGTATTATCCCCTGTGAAAGGTATAATATATTGTCTTTAGACGATCTGACACAGCTGGGCAGAGCCCTCAGCCCCTCAGTTAAAAAAGTCTTTTTCCTGGTTCACGAGCCCTCCTGCACTGCGCTACTCGTATCCGACGGCAAAATAAACTGCGGCAGACTCGTCAAGGAAAACGCCGGCATATATAACGGCAAAGGCGGAGGCAACGACATCCTCGCCCGGGCGATTTTCACAAAGACGGAGTACGTGGATACATTCATGGATCTTATTGAGAAACATTTAAGATGATATATCTCAGGTCCGCCGGCTCTAAGTACCGGCGCTGCGGAAGCCCCTAGATATATATCTTAAATGTTTTGCCTGCAAAATGAAAAAAGCAGTTCCTTTCGGAACTGCTTTTTATTGCCTTTTTAATTAGTCTTCGTTGTAAGGCTTGAGTTCAGGATCCCAGTGAAGTTCGGCATCTGTAGCAGCCTGTACTTCTTCCTTAGTGAAATCAGGATGAAGTTCGGTTACCCAAAGTCCGTCTTCTCTTACCTCGATAACGCACATCTCAGTGATGATCTTGGTCACGCACTTCTCAGCTGTAAGAGGAAGTGTGCAGTGTTTCTTGATCTTAGGTGCGCCCTTCTGTGTGTGCATCATGGTGATGATTACGTTAGGACATCCTACGCAGAGGTCCATAGCGCCGCCCATACCGGCAACCTTCTTGCCGGGTACGATCCAGTTAGCAAGGTCTCCATTCTCAGCAACTTCCATAGCACCGAGTACGGTAGCCTTTACGTGTCCGCCTCTAACAAGTCCAAAGGACTCTGAAGTATCGAAATACTTAACTCTCGGAAGAACTGTTACATACTGTCCACCGGAGTTAATGATGTCAACGTCCAGATTTGTCTCGTCTGCCATTGCATCGATGCCTGCGAATCCGTTCTCAGAGTGGCAGGTTACGATAATATCTTCAGCGATATAATCTGCTACCATAGTAGGCATTCCGATACCGAGGTTGATGAAATCTCCATTTTCAAATTCTAATGCGCATCTTTTTGCGATTCTTTCTTTTAAATCTGCCATGGCTTTTCTCCTTCCACTATCGTGTCTACTAATGTGCCGGATACCGCAAAGATATCAGGATCTATTGTGCCGATCTCAACTAACTTTTCAGGTGCGATGATGGTGTGATCAGCAGCACTTGCCATTACATAGTTGAAATTCTTGGTAGCTTTTGCACAATAGAAATTACCAAACTTATCTGCAACGCTAGGTCTGCAGAAAGCGAAGTCTGCGTGGAGCGGAAGCTCGAACAGATACTTCTTGCCGAGGATCTCTACGACTTTCTTCTCTCTTCCGAGTTCGTCAAGGTTTGTCTCCATAGGAGTTCCAAGTCCGGTAGGGGTAAGAACTCCGCCAAGGCCGTAAGCTGCTGCTCTGATCTTCTCAGCCAGCGTTCCCTGAGGAACAAGTGTGTATCTAAGGGTGCCTTCTGCGAACTGCTCATTCAGTCTGGGGTTAACGCCAAGGTGGGAAGCAATAATGTGGTCAACCATGTGATGGTCTAACAGCTTGCCTACACCACGGGAAGTCTTGCCAGGGAAAGGATTAGGCTGTCCTTCAGCAAGTCCGCCGTCGTTAGCGATTACTGTCAAGTGCTTAACTCCCTTTTCTACTAAAGCGTCCATGAGGATCTCGGGGGAACCTGTTGCAAGGAAACCACCGACCATGATGGTCATACCGTCCTGAACGCCGGCAACTGCTTCCTGTGCAGTCTTGATCTTATTAATCATAGTTTTTTCACCTTCCTAAAAAATATTTTGTATTAGATTAGTCATCGGTACTCTATTATCCTACACTTTTGAAGGTCAATAGTCAATAGATAATATCTTATCAATCATAAACTTTTGATATCTATAGCACATATCCCTTAAAAATCGGCGCATAAAGAACCGAGTTTATAAACCTGATAATTATCTGTCGGCAATGTTCGGCTTTTTCTGCCAGCCGCGTTTCTCGACTTCCTGCATGATGAAGGACATTACGTGCTCAGCATATTTGCCGGGGCCGAAGCCTGCGTCATAGCCCAGCTCCTGAGCGAGCTCGTGAGAGATACGAGGTCCGCCGCAGGTAAGGATGATCTTATCACGAAGTCCTTCAGCCTCAAGAAGTTCTTCCATCTTGGTGAGCTGAATGATGTGGATATCCTTCTGAGTTACCGTCTGGGATACCAGGATGGCATCTGCGTTTACTTCCTTTGCCTTGGCGATAAGTGCCTCGCATGGAACCTGTGAGCCCATGTTATAAGGTACTACGTTCTTGAATCTCTCAAGACCGAAGTGTCCGTGGAAGCCCTTCATCTGAATGATGGCGTCGATACCTACCGTATGAGCATCGGACTCGATGGAAGCGCCAACTACAGTGATATCTCTTCCGATATGCTCACCTATCCACTCGCCGCACTCCACACGATCCATAACGGTTCCTTCTACCTTAGGAACATTGATGGCGGTGTAATCAATAGTCTGCTGTGCTGATCCGTATACTACAAAGAATGTGAATCCAGGGGTCAGCTCATGATAGTATGTTACGTTGGGCTCAAGGAATCCGAGAGCTTTCACATACTGCTTAGCGCATTCTTCTGCTTCTTCACCGTAAGGAACGGGAAGCGTGAATGCCAATTCTACTTTTCCATCGTTTAAAGCGTCGCCGTATGGCTTGACTTTGGTTAAATCAACCTGAGCAACAGCTGTATTCTTATTATCTGACATTATCGTTTCCTCCTTACTCATGATCCATGAATCTTGCGATGAAAGGATTGAAGTAATTCTCACCCTTCAGGCAAACGCCTTCAAGACCGTGTCCTCCGTCGAACGGACGCTTGACTCCGCCGAACTTACCTTTTTCGATGGTTTTGAAGAGACCTTCTCTCTCTACTTCTTCGAGAAGAGCATCAGCCTTGCCGAGAACTTCCTGAGCACGGCTCTGGATGATACCGCCCTCCTTGAATTCTACCTCATCACCGATGTGTTTGCAGTTGTTGAAAATGTAGCGGGCATTTTCGATAGACAGATATCTGTCATGCATATGCGGTGTATGGATAGCTTCGGTAAGCATACCGAGCAGCTGGAGCGACTGGCCTGACCAGATAGCTACCAGATTGAAGAGGGCATCCTGGATATGACCTCTGAAGATATTACCTGTCATGAACTTTGTAGGAGGCATGTATTTCAGTCTGGCGTTAGGGAAGATCTCTCTTGCCATGATAGCCTGTGAAAGTTCAAGAAGGAAGCCGTCAGTAGTGGAAGGATCCATCTCGAAAGCGTGTCCGAGACCCATCTGTCTCTCAGGAATATTGGCCAGTACCGCGAACTGCTCGTTGATGAACTGTGAAGCGGTTACCGTGTGAGCGGATTCGATGGCATCATCAGTGGTCAGGTAGTTATCCTCGCCGGAGTTGAAGATGATACCGCAGTATCCGATGATTACACGTGACATGAACTGGTCTACCAGAGTTCTCTGCATATTGATGTCTCTGAAGAGGATTCCGTAGATAGCGTCGTTCAGCATTACGTCAAGTCTTTCAAGAGCTCCCATCGCAGCGATCTCAGGCATACACATACCGGAGGAATAGTTGCAGAGTCTGATGTATCTTCCGATCTCCTCACCTACTTCATCAAGAGCCTTTCTCATGATCCTGAAGTTCTCCTGAGTGGCGTAAGTTCCTCCGAATCCTTCTGTAGTAGGTCCGTAGGGAACGTAGTCAAGAAGTGACTGAGCGGTGGTTCTGATAACGGCGATGATATCAGCTCCCTGACGGGCAGCTGCCTGAGCCTGGATAACGTCCTCGTAGATGTTTCCTGTAGCTACGATAACGTAGAGGTAAGGCTCCGGACCTTCGCCGATCCTCTGAAGGTACTCTTCTCTCTTCGCCTTCTGCATGTCGATCCTGTCGAATGTCGCCTTAATGGCCGGTTCCAATGCCTTGGCTGCTTCTTCCATAGAACATGTGGGAAGCTTGGTGATCTCAAGCTTACCAGCGCCGACTTCTTCTGCGATCTCCTGAGGTGTCTTACCTGTCTGAACAATGGCATTTCCCATCCAATAAGCTGCTCCGGTGGGAAGAGCGCCTGCATCCTTGATCTGGTCTACAACAACGTTGGGAAGCGGATTATCCACTTCATCAACACCATCGACGCCCAGAAGTCTAAGGATCGTTCTTTCAGTTGAAACAGTGGTGTGTCTGTCGATGAATTCCTGCATATCATGAGCGATGTTTGCAGCATGCTGACGAGCACTGTTAACAACATTGAAATCGAGATTTAATTTGCTTTTCATCCTTTTTCTCCTCATTTAATATAATTCTTAGCTCTGTCTATTATCTCCGAGCTTATTCCAAGCATCTTCGCAATATTCAGGGCATCCTTTGGCACTTGTTTATTCTCTTCTACTTTACGCAGACGGTAGTCCATGTATTTCGAAATTATATTTATCCTTTCACGGCGGTTCGCGTACTGGATCTCACGGTTCAGAAGAGTGAAATCACAGTTCGCCAAACCGACGACCTGCAGATTCACCACATTATCAGATTCCGTTACAGTTTCGAAATGCGTCGTGAAAAGAGTAATATACGGTTTGTCCACCAGATAGTCCACAAGGGCTCTTGAAAGGGCCAGACCTTCTACCGGGTTGGTACCGGAAGCGATCTCGTCGATGAGTATCACCGAGCGCTCCACGCTGTTATCAAGGATCTCCTTGAGTTCCTCCATCTCAGAGCCAAAACTCGACAAGCCCCGCTCTACTGACTGTGAGTCTCCGATCAGCATCTGCATGTAGTTTGAAAGCCCGATCCTCGCCCTTATGGCCGGTACGAAGAATCCGTACTGAGCCATGATGGGCACCTGCCCGGCCAGTTTGAGGGATATCGTCTTACCTCCCATGTTTGCTCCGGTGATGCACGTCACGCCATCTTTGAGTTCGATCGAGATGGGGCAGTATTTCTTGCCCTTGGAATTCAGGATATCCTCCACCTGAAGGTTCCTGCCGTCCTCAAATTCAATTACGTGCTCATCGACTATCTCAGGTTTCACGCAGTCATGAAGGATGGCGTATTTGGCCTTTGAGAGGGCGAAGTCGAGTTCTCCCATTCTCTCGCAGTTGAACAGGATATCTTCTTTCTCGGCAGCTATCTCCTTGGAAAGCACTCCGCAGATCCTCTCCTCTTCTTCCTCCATGGCCTCGCTCAGTCTGTCGATCTCCTTCTGGAGTTCAAAGACTCTGTCGTTCGGCTTAAGCACGAAGGTAGCGGACATATAGTCCTGATCTGTCATTTCCAGAGCAGGTATCTCGCTGACTTTCTTATAATCCGGATGAGACTTCGATATCACGATGTCGAACTTGGGAGCCAGCATGATGCCGTACTCCTTATGGATCTCCTCCCTCTTCACCTTCTGCTCCTTACGGATGGATATCTCTATCTCTCGTTTGGCTTTGCGGATCTCTCCCAGCCTCGGGCTGAACTCATCATATATATAGAAGGTATTTATCCTGTCTTTCCTGGGATCCAGCAGATCCAGGAGTTTAGTCATATCCCTCAGATGGTATCTCTCGGGGATCACACTTCCGCCTACAGTCTCATCTCCATGCCGTTCTTCGCCCGGAAGACAGCAATGATTGGAATGTTCGAAAGTGGTAGATTCTCCTGACTGAAGGAGCTTCATGTACTTCTCCATGAGGAGCAAAAGCGATTTGATCTCATAGATCTCAAGGACGGTCAGAACGCTTTTTTCAGCTCTCTCGGCAGTGCGTCCGGCATCCTTGACTTCCATGAAAACTTCGCTCAGAAGCTCGATGGTCCTCTTGTTTGCTTTTATATAATTAACGAGTTCTTCTACTCTTGACAGTTCCTCCCTGAGTTCGTCCTCCTCTCCTGGGAAAAACGGTTTCAGGTCCTTGAGGACTTTTTTGCCGAAAGGCGTCTCAATAATGAGATTCTGTGTTATATAATCCAGACCGGTCTCATGGCGTGTCTTCACATTGGCCAGTCTGCGATTTCTTCCCATGTACATAGGCGCTCACCTACTTTCTCACGTCGATGATGGGCATGTCCGGAAGCAAAGCCTTGAGTGATTCGATCAGATAATCCGAATCGAAGGTATATCCCTGAGGCGCCCATGGATTGACGGTCAGTGCTGCAATCTCGATGTTGCTGAGCACTTTCACCTTGAAACCGCGCTTTCTGAGCTGTCCCCAGTCCATGATATTGATGAATATCTTTGTGGGATCCTTAAGAACGAACTCCACCTGTTTCAGATGCTTGTTGGAAATATCTGCAACAACCGAGTTTGTGAATGCTCCCGGTATGAAAATATATTTGGTATCGTCTTCGATGGCATCATCGATATACTTGGCATTGCCCAGGCCTGTTACAAGGTCCAGCACCCTGCCCTCTCCATTGTCATTGAAGGCGATGATGTGTTCGTAGTTGTCGTTTTTTATGAATTCTGTTACTCTGTCGTCCTCGTCAAACTCGGGAAGGCCGTAAAGATGCACTACGTGAGCGGTCTCTTCCACGACTTTCTTCATAGAACGGCTGAGCACCGCTCCTGTCGCGAGGATTATGGCGTCTGATGTGTCCGGAGAGGCGATCGTTTTGCGGTCTATGGCTCCGTCGATCATGATCAGGTCGCAGCCCAGTTCGAACATATCGTTGCAAAGTTTCTTCGTTTCAGAGTTTATTACCGGGCCAGCGATCTGCACATAGCCTGCGTCCTGAACTCTGCAAATAAGAAGCTCTCCGATAGCGGTCGAATAAGGAGTCCTCCTAAGGATCTCCAGACCTGCGTCCGCCAAGTCATAAAGCTGTGAAGGGACGGATACCAGCGTGCCCTGGTCCAGATATACCCTTGGCTTCTCTGTCCCCGTCACCAGGTCCTGAGTCTCTCCGTCTCTT
The DNA here is from genome assembly GCA_017538125.1 of Bacillota bacterium. Classification (GTDB taxonomy): domain Bacteria; phylum Bacillota; class Clostridia; order Peptostreptococcales; family Anaerovoracaceae; genus RUG754. The sequence continues at coordinate 22,419 of JAFYJM010000125.1, read as the reverse complement.
CCTGTTGAAGTTATCCCCAGTATGATCCCTTCATCCATGGCCTCTTCGATCAAAAAATTCAAAGCCGTAGTCTTGCCGGCGTTCTTGGCCATTCCGACTATGGACAGAGTCCTGTATTTGGTTGAGAGGTCATACAAAAGGCCCATAAATTCCAATACCTCTTTTACGCACCTATAGGGAGACCCATTGCGGGCCTCCCTATGATGATTCTTGCCATACCCGAAAAACCCGGGCGATCGGTTTTAGTGTTTATTTCTCTCGTGTCTTGCAAGGTGTGCAGGCTCGATGGTCTTGATCTCAGGACCTTCGCCGAGAGCGGAAACACCCTCATACTTGTAGGTCTTCTTACCTGTGCAGTAGTCGCACTTGCAAGGAAGATCAGGAAGTTCAGGCTCTGTGTAAGTCGTAATGATGCCTTCGTAGTTTCTCAGGATAACCTTATGAGGTGTCTCGGAGATGATGTACTGAGGCATTACAGGAGTCTTACCGCCGCCGCCGGGAGCGTCAACTACGAAGGTAGGTACGCAATATCCGGAAGTGTGTCCTCTGAGACCTTCAATGATCTCGATTCCCTTGGATACTGATGTTCTGAAGTGCTCGATACCCATTGACAGGTCGCAGATGTAGATGTAGTAAGGACGTACTCTGTTCTTAACAAGGATCTGTACGAGGTCTCTCATGATGTGCTTGCAGTCGTTGACTCCCCTTAAGAGTACGGACTGGTTGCCGAGAGGGATACCTGCGTCAGCCAGCATAGCGCATGCCCTGGCTGCTTCCGGAGTCATTTCCTTCGGGTGGTTGAAGTGGGTGTTGAGCCAGATCGGATGATACTTCTTGAGCATTGCAACGAGCTCAGGAGTAATTCTCTGAGGAAGTACTACAGGAGTTCTGGATCCGAGTCTTACGATCTCAACGTGATCGATCTTTCTGAGTTCGGAGATGATGTACTCAAGAGTCTCATCCTCTACCAGGAGAGCGTCACCGCCGGAAAGGAGGACGTCACGTACCTGAGGAGTGCGACGAATGTAATCGATGCAAGCGTCGATGTCTTCTCTGGATCTTGCGCCGTCGGTCTCACCGGCAAGTCTTCTTCTGGTGCAGTGTCTGCAGTACATGGAGCACTGGTCTGTGATAAGGAACAGTACTCTGTCGGGATATCTGTGAGTAAGTCCGGGAGCGGGTGAATCTGCATCTTCATGAAGAGGATCCAGGTCATCCGCAGGTGATCTGTGCATCTCAGCCAGAGTGGGAACAGCCTGCATTCTAACAGGGCATCTCGGATCGTCAGGATCCATGAGGGATGCATAGTAAGGTGTAATGCCAACTCTGAATCCGCCGATTACCTTCTCGATATCGGCCTTTTCCTGTTCGCTGAGATTGACGACCTGAGCGATCTCCTCAACCGTTGAGAGTCTGTGCTCCACCTGCCAATGCCAATCATTCCACTGCTCATCAGTTACGTCCTTGAACAAAGGAATGTCTTTCCAATTTCTAATTGCCATTTCGTTTCTCCTTAATTAAATAATGTGAGAGTCATGATGGGGGGCTTGCTGCGAAGCCCCCCTCGATAATCGTTTTAGGGAACCTTCGGCTGTTCAGGTCAAAGGATCAGCCCTATGCGATTAAGCATACATTTCTTCGAATAACTTTCTGAGTCCTTCGTGCTCTCTTAATACCTGAAGAGTTACGTCAGCGTGGTTCTTGGTGTAGCCGTTGCCCATGATCATGTTAACGTCTTTGCCTACGCCCTCTGCTCCAAGGGAAGCCTTGGTGAAGGAAGTAGCCATTGAGAAGAAGTAAGCGGTTCCATCATCCTTGGTGGAAAGGATGGTGCCCATCTCAGTGTTCTCGATGGATACGCAGTTGATAACTACATCATATAACTCGCCGTTTGTGAGTTCCATAGCCTTCTCATACATGCCAACTGCATCAGTAGCATCCATGTGGAAGTATTCATGAGCGAGGTCAAGTGCTCTTGCTCTGTCTTCGGACTTCTGTGAACCTGCGCAGCATACTACTAATCCGTCAGGACCAACTCTCTTCTTTGCTTCATAGAGGCAAAGGAGACCGGACTTGCCGCCGCCACCGATTACGAGAACCTTCTGGTTGAGCTGGCAAAGTTTAGCAGCCTGTGCGGGAGCACCAGCAACGTCGAGTGCGGAAAGAGCAGTCTTCTCAGGAAGATCTTCAGGAATCTTGCCATAGATACCGGACTGGAACAGGATAGCCTTTCCTTCGATGTCTACCTGGTCGATAGCGGGTCTCATTTCGAGGATCTTGTCAATTCTTAACGGAGTAAGTGAAAGGGATACTAATGTAGCGATCTTGTCGCCAACCTTAAGATCTCCCTTGTAAGCAGGTCCTACTTCCTCTACTGTTCCAAGCAGCATTCCGCCGGAACCGGTCCAGGGATTCTTATGCTTACCAGCCTTAGCTACGATGTCGAGCATGACAGCCTTAACCTTCTCCTGATCTTCAGGGGAGTCGGCGATATCAACGGGCTTCTTGCCATCGCAAGCTCTCTTAACGATCTCTGTGAATGAAGCTGAGTCGATGTTCAGTGTCTTAACGTCGATAAGGACTTCGTTGTCCCAGATCTCCATATCGTTATCGATAACGTCTGCGGGCTGGGGTAATACTCCCTTCGGGGAAATAACTCTGTGTGTGCCATAAGGGCTTCCGCCTGTTTTCATTTTGGTTTCCTCCTAAAATATAAAAATTTAAAATTTAGTAAACTGGTTATGATACACCATATTGTTTCGTTTTATATATTTGCAATTAATATGCCAAACAACCCCCTAATAAGTGAAATAATCACGATTAAATAAAGCCCCATTTATCAAGGGTTTTCGGGCCCTATAGCAACTTAATCGAATCTGACAACATAATAATAAACCAACGCCCGAACCGTTTTCAATTCAACAAAAAAATACGAACCGAAAACGGTTCGTATAGTCTGTCGCAGTTAGAGTCCATACGGCTCAAATGCCGTATTTTTTCTTTTTTCTGACGAGCTGTGTCTGCGATATGCCCACGGCTTTCGCAGCCTTTCTGGTGGATCCGTATTTCTCGATCGCATACCTTATCAGGCTCTTCTCATACTCGTTCACGGCGGTCTCAAGATCCAGCTCCGGATCCTCTTCCACACTCTCGTTATCAGGCGTCAGGACTTCGTCTCTCGGGGGATTTCCCTTCATTTCGGACATTACGTCAGCCAAGGTTATCTCCCTTCCTCTGGCCGAAATAATGAGCCTCTGGACGACGTTCTCCAGTTCTCTGATATTGCCCTCCCATGGCTGTTCCTTGAGGTAGTCCATGGCCCAGGGACTGATGCTCCTAGTCTTGCCAAACTTGTCTCCGTATTTTCTCAGGAAGTGCTCCACGAGTCCGGGTATGTCCTCGCGTCTCTCGTTCAGTTTCGGGATGATGATGGGCACTACGTTCAGTCTGTAGTAAAGATCTCTCCTGAATCCTCCTCCTTCGACCATCTTTTCGAGGTCTCTGTTCGTAGCGGAGATGATCCTCACGTTTGTCTTGACAGGCGTAACACCGCCCACGCGGTAGAACTCGCCGTCCTGGATAACTCTTAAGAGCTTGGCCTGCATCTCCAGAGGCAGTTCTCCGATCTCATCCAGGAAGAGCACGCCGTTATTAGCGATCTCGAAGTAGCCTTTCTTGCCGGTGTTATTTGCTCCGGTAAAAGCGCCTTTCTCGTAGCCGAAGAATTCGGATTCGATGAGGTTCGGCGAGATGGCTCCGCAGTTTATCTTAAGGAACGGCTGCATCTTGCGGTCTGAATTCTTCTGGATAAGGTTGGCGGCCTTTTCTTTGCCGACTCCAGTATCTCCGAAGATAATAACGTTGCAGTCATACTTACTGACCTTAAGTATGTCCTGGAGGACTTTCTGCATCTGCTTGGAATTGCAGATGAAATCTTCGCTCATGGACTTGCTCATCAGAGATCTGATATATGAGGGAGCTGTACTGTCCAAAGGCACCTCGCGGTCGTCCATGATAAGTACCGCGTCAGCCATATCGTCAGCTATCTCGGAGATCAGTTCCAGGTCGAACTTATCATACCCTTCGGTATATCCTTCTGCGCCCAGGATTTCCAAACTTTTGGAGATGGACTCGGTGATATACAGCGCGATATTCAGATTGTTTATAAGGTTGGCGAAAAGCACCGTGCCATGATCCTTCGTGGCCATGATGTTCACGGTCTCCGCGCCGGGAATCTCAGCGCAGTTGACCGAAAGGTCATAGACTGACTCCCCGAGCTGCCTGATGCATTCCACAGGTCTCAGGATGTCCAGCATGTGCACCTGGTCGAATACTCTCTTGACCAGTCTGTCGACGCCGTCGCCTCTCACGCCCAGTCCGGTTCGTTTGTCCAGGACACAGGTAATTTCGCATTCCGATCCCAGGGCGCGCCTGATCACATAGCCGTAGATTATGTTGGAGAGCAGGTTATTCCCTACGATGAGGAATCTGGTCTTGCCCTCTAGTATGGTGCTGAGCTTATACAGAGTACCGGATTCGTCCAGCGCGAAAAGCATCTGCTTAACGGGCACGCTGTCGTCCACCTTGATCATAGGTATGTCAGAGTGAAGGATCGCATAGCCCTTCACTTCGATCTGATTGTAGGCCCAGTCTATCTCTCCGATGTTCTCGATGTGCATGGGAAAGGAAGTTATCGAGGCGTTGCAGATCACTCTGTCGCCTATTTTAAGCCCTGCACTGTTCACATATTCGTCTCCCATGGCTTCCACCCTGCCATAAAGCACACCGCCTGTGTCCGTCACCGGGTTGTGGAGCTTGCCGCGCCTGATGACTATGTCGATGATATTCTGCCTTATCTTGTCGGGATTGTTGCTGGCCTCGGAGCAGATCTGGCTGAAACTCGTGCCCTCCAGATGTATCCTTTCTACAGATACCCTCATCTCATCAGTCCTGATATTTCGGGAGTTATCCAGCCTCCATGCTGAGGTCGGTACGACGAATTTGGGTTCCTGTACTCTGACCGTACCATAGTTATTTGCCATAATCGGTTCGTCCTTCCTTATGGTGAACCGTAATCGGTTCGATTTGATCTCAAAACCTATATTAAACCATTGGCACGGGATTTGCAATATTATTTTATGCTTATTTTTGAGAAGTATTATTCTATTCTACTTAAATACGCTATAAAATTCAGAAAAGGAGAGATAAAAAAATGGCTGAAGAAAAAATCACATCAATGCTCAGACTCAGAATGTCTGCAAAGGACGCTCACTACGGCGGAGAGCTCGTTGACGGAGCTCACATGGTTCACCTTTTCGGTGATGTTGCTACCGAACTTCTTATCAAGTTAGATGGAGATGAGGGTCTGTTCTGTGCTTATGATAACGTAGAATTCTTAGCTCCCACATATGCCGGCGACTATATCGAAGCTTACGGCGAGATCGACAAGATCGGCAACACCTCAAGACACATGGTATTCGAGGCCAGAAAGGTCGTAGTTTCCAGAAAGGACATCAATGCTTCCGCAGCTGATTTCCTTGAAGAGCCTATCGTAGTAGCAAGAGCTTCCGGAACCTGCGTAACACCTAAGGAATTCAAGAGAAAATAAGTCAAATCTTTAGTTTGTCTATCAACCATTTTAAAGAGGCCGACGCTTCACGCGCCGGCCTCTTTTTATGCTGTCTTTTCATCCTTGTGTTATGATATGCGTCTGTCAGTTGAGCCCAGTCTCGATCGTTTCCGCAAGCGTATCGAATCTCTGCCTGTCGAAACTGTATATCACTTTGGTACCGTTCTGACAGATATAGCAGTTACCATCTCTGTCCTCGCCTATCTTAAGGTCGTACTCTTCGTTATCAAGTCTCACGAAAGATATGCTTATTTCAGGATCATCGAGCCCATAGCCAACAACTTCTTCTTTCGAAGGATCTATGGCTACGCATCTGTACGCTCCCTGAGCGAAGCAGTCCAGTATCTGCATTACCGTCTGGCGGCTCGTCTCATATGAGCTCATCATGGTGCTCACCACGTACCTGCTGTCCTCATAATCGATATCTGCAGTGAAGCTGCCCTTCTCTATCCTTAGTCCTGCGATCTCTGAGATCGAAAGGCCCGATACGGCAGGATCATCCACGTAATCCTTTAGCGGCCTTATAAGAGAAGCGCCGTCCGTGCCTGGTATCAGATAGACCGTATCATCGTTTTCCAGAGACACGTAATACTCGGCTGTTACCGGGTTGTAATCTCCAACGAGATAAGTCTTTTCCTTGCCTTCAGCAGTGAGTTTCACCGTCGCTTCGGGCTTGTCCAGACCGAAAGTCCCAAACATGCTGCCTGCATCTTCGATGATCCTTCCCGCCGAAAAGTATTTCAGCACGGTCCTTATCTCAGTCACTCTTAGATTCGATATCGGAAGCTCCGGATCTTCATCAAGGAGCCATCCGGTGTCCTTCTTAAGGAGTTCAAAAGATCCGTCCTCCCGCATGACCTCTATGCTCACAGGGATCTCATCCATGACCGCCTTGTCGATCAGCACTTGTGTGTTGTCCTCTTTATGTCCGCTGATCGCCGAAATGCCGAAGTAGAGTCCGAAGAAGACTGCCGAAAGGATAGCCAGGATGATGATCAGTCTGATCTCACTCTGTATTCTTTGCTTAGCCATTATCTTCTTTTCCTCCTGATCACAACGATCACACCTATGATCAGCGCTATAGCAGGTATAACACCCGGTATAATGATCTCCCAGAGCTTGACCTGCGAAGTCGTCAGGTCGAGGAACTGAGTTGATATGGTCTTGCCGTGGATGGATGCCACAGGCTCGTTCTTGCCCAGATAGCTGATGGAATTAAGGAAGAACGTCAGGTTACCGCCTCCCGCAGCCTCTGACATGGCGCTGTTGGAGATGAATTTGGAGGTGATCCAGATCATCCTTCCTTCAGAACCGTTCTCGCCTTTTTCAAGGAGCGCGCCTACGGTGAAAGGCCCCGGCGTGGTCTCTCCCTTGCCTGTCAGAATATTGGTATAGACCGCGAGCGATTTGTCTGATGCTTCCAGTAGCTTGGTGAAGCTGATCGAAGGATCAAGGTTTTCCTCGTCGATCACGATCGGGCTCAGATTAGGCAGGATCAGGTAGTTCACACCATCCGATAATACTTTGTTGTCCGTATAAAGGTAAGGCACTACATACGCAGGATTATCGTTCGTATATCTGTTGGAGTCTGACTCCATGATGACGCCGTCTCCACTCTGCGCTTCGAAATATCCGGTGACCTTGTTTAAGTTCGCGAACGACTCTTTGCTGTAATCGTTCGTGAGCACCAGTCCGCCGCCCTGCTTGAGATAAGCCAGGATAATGTCTGCTTCCTTCGCGGTCAGATCTTTTTTGAGTCCGTTGATCACGAGGACCCTGCAGTCTGAGGGTATGCTTCCCTCATCCATTATGCTTATTGTCTTATAGTCGAATCCGTCAAGCCCGAGGTAGGCGATCGTAGAGTCATCTACTTCCGCTTCACCATGGCCTTCGGCGAAATACGCTACGTTGAGTTCGTCTCCTGTCACATAGTTTACAGCGCTGTTAAGATAGTCCTCCAGCACGAAGGAGCCGCCTGAATAGTAATCCTTGTAGTTCACGATCTGCTGCCTGTCGCCGGAAGTCACTATTACCGTGTTGTTGTCGATCGCAGTCTCTCCGGTGTATTTGATCACCGTTGTAGGATCATAGGCAGGGTCCACCCTCTCCACAGTCACTTTGTCAGACGCATCTGCATAGAGGTTCAGCATGACTTCCGTGTTATGGTTCTCTTCGCCCGTTTCGCAGACATAGAGCATGTGAACTGGCTTCTCCAGTGCTTTCAGGCTGTCCTCGGTATCTCCCGCGATAGAATATACTCTTCCGGTCGAAATATCCAGATTGGCTATTTTGGTCGGGATAAGCCCTGTGAAAAGGTTTATCGATACGACCAGCGTCACCGCCAGCGCGCAGATGAGTACCGTTCTCAGACCGTTCTGATAATTATCGTTGTCAAAATACTTCTTGAATGCGTTCATCAGTTCCACCTCTTTCTTTCAAAAGTGTAGACCGTGAACAGCACGAATAGCACGATAATGGACACATAGTAAATGATAGCCGGTATGTCCAGTATGCCGTTCATGAAGTTATTGATCCTGTTGAAGATGGCCACGCTGTTCATGACCAGGTTCAGTTTGCCGGCGAGGGCTACCTTCGACGCCCTGCTTACCAGCACGAGGATTATGGCAGTGATGAGCGACGGTATCAAGGCGATGTAGATATTCTTGGTCATGTACCAGATGAATATCGCAAGCGCTACGGCCAGGATCGCGAAGCCTATGATGGAATTCCTCTGCGATCCAGTGAGCCCTGTCGCGAATGAATTCATCTGATAGAGCAAAAACATGCATGCGAAGCACAGCACCGCGGACACGATGATGGATTCTGTCAGGCTTGATATGAACATGCAGATGGCGCAGAGTGCCATGCCCAGAAGAAGCACTGCGAAAAGGTTCGCGTAAGCCTGGGCGAAGTTCACCTTGCCGTAGAATGACATGATTATCGGATAAAAGCCCATGACCGCAAGCGGCACAGCCATTACTGTAACAAGCGCCAGATACTTACCAAAGACGATCTGCTTCGACGTTATCGGCAAAGTATACAGAAGCTGCTCAGTCTTCTGCCTTTTCTCGTCAGTGAAGACGCCCGCGCTGATGACTGGGATCAGGAAGACGAAGAAGAAAGGCACGCTGTTTATGGATGTACCGAAGCTGGCATATCCGTTCATGAAGTTGTTGATGAATACGTATATACCTCCCGAGAGAAGGACTGCCGCTATGAATACGTAGCCTGTCATCGTGGAAAAGTAATTATGGAGGTCTTTCTTATAGATCGTCAGCAAGTCTTTCACCCTCCTTTTCCACGAAATTCAGGAAGATGTCCTCAAGGGACATGTTCTCACTGTCGCCGCCTATGGCCTTCGCCAGATTCTCCGGCGTATCGATGGCCACAAGTCTTCCTTTGACGATGATCATGATCTTGTGGCAGATCTCTGATACTTCAGCCAGAATGTGGCTGGAAAGTATGACGGTGTGATCCTTGCCGAGTTCTCTGATCATCTCTCTGAACTCTATTATCTGCAAAGGATCCAGACCCACGGTGGGCTCGTCCATTATGATGATCTTCGGATCGCCGATGATCGCCTCTGCCATACCCACTCTCTGTCTGTATCCCTTGGAGAGCGTCTTGATCAGTCTGTCGCTTACGTCGGTGATCGCGACCTTCTCCATAACTCTGTCGATCTCAGACCTGATATCGGTCTTTTTCACGCCTCTGGCTTCCGCTACGAACTTAAGATACTCTCTCGGAGTCATTTCCATATAGAGAGGAGGTATCTCAGGCAGATAACCTATCAGTCTCTTCGCGCCTACAGGGTCTTCGATTATATCATGCCCGTCGATGGACACAGTACCTGAAGTCGGAGCCAGATATCCCGTGATTATGTTCATGGTCGTCGACTTGCCCGCTCCATTAGGCCCGAGAAAACCGAAGATCTCATTGTCTTCCACGCTGAAACTCAGGCTGTCCAGAGCCGTATGCGCGCCATATTGTTTTCGGAGATCCTTTACTTCGATCAAAGTATTCACGCTCCTCGTAATTCTAACAATTCTTTATATAATCTATCTCAGCTTTGGTGAGCTTCCTAAAAGTACCTTCTTTGAGCCTGCCCAGACGTATCTCACCTATGGATATCCTGGTAAGTTCCTGTACGGGATTGCCCACCGCCTTGCACATTTTTCTAACCTGTCTGTTCTTGCCCTCGGAGATCGATATCTCCAGCAGGGTGGAATTTTTATTCTCGGAAACTATTGTGACTATAGCCGGTCTCGTCACGTAGCCGCCTATGTCTATGCCGTTTCTGAGCTTCCATATCTTTTCTTTGGATATGATGCCGCTCACCAGAGCTCTGTATGTCTTGAACACCTGAGTCTTCGGATGAGTCAGCCTATATGCGGCCTTGCCATCGTTCGTGAGTATCAGAGCGCCGGAGGTGTTCATGTCGAGTCTTCCGACAGGGAAAACTCTCTCGCTTATATCCGGAACGAGATCCATGACCGTCGCCCTGTCCTGCTCGTCCTTTGCAGTCGTGACGTAGCCGGTGGGCTTGTTGAGGAGATAATAGACCATCTCCTCCTGCTCCATGAGATCCGTGCCGTTTACGGTGACGCGGTCGCCCTCCTTGACGTCATAGCCGGGCTCCCTCAGGACGGCTCCGTTGACCTTGACGTTTCCATTTTTGATGAGTTCGTCGGCCTTTCTTCTCGAGCAGAGGCCCGAACCCGCGATGTATCTGTTGATCCTCATATCATTCCCCTCAGAAATTCATGGCCACAATGATCGGCATCGTGACCGGGATCAGGAAAGTGAACACACAGCCTGTCACAAAGGCTATGATGGCGCAAGTCTTGTTCGTACTGCTCTCAATGGTGCCAATGCAGACATCCATCGACGCAGCGACCGCCATGCCTGTGGTCTCCACGTAACCCACCTTCTGAGCTACGATGGGCACTGTGATCAGGGTGATGATGACCCTAAAGAAATTGGAGAGGAAGGCGACCGCACCAGCGGCCACGAATCCTCCGTCTATTATGATGTTAGGCGCCAGTGAATACCAGCAGAATGTGGCTCCGATCATCAGCGACTCATGCGCATCGTACTCCATGAAGAAGGTGCAGGCATATACTCCGACAAGCGTGGCTATACCCACGACCAGAGGGAAGATCAGAGTCTTCAGTCCAGCCTGCTTCATCAGTTTCGGCGCAGTGCCGTCGAAGCCAAGGTCCACTCCCACCAGGAACACCATCATATAAAGAGCATATGTGATGTACGTCCCTACTACGCTGTAACCCTTCTCAAAATCTATGATATTATTCTTAACGACCATGAAGTAACCGAAAACGAAGCCCATCAGGACTCCTCCCATGTAAAGGAAGGTCGTCCTCGGAATGACGGTCTTGCCTGTGCCTGATGATCTGCCTGAGCTGCCTTTTAGCTTTCTTTCGTCCTTTGGTACCAGTTCTCCTGTTTTGTTATAACCTACAAGCCTTCTTGTAATGCTCAGGCCTGCGATGGTGAAGAGAAGCGGCACTACCGCCAGGATGACAGAATTGATGCCGATCTCCATGATATCATGGATGACGGACTCCGAAGAGCCCATCTTGTAACCCATGCAGGTGATCAGCGAGAACACGATAAAAGTAAGCAGCCTGCCCAGCCACCCGAATTTGTCTTTTTTATCTCTGAAACGCGAGCCTATGAAATATCCCAGCCCTGCAAATCCCAAATATAAAAGTGCAGTTACCATGGTCTGTCAATGTTTTTTTACAGAACAATTCAGCTGAGCATGATGACTCAGCTGAATCGAGTATTATCTATTATTTATTATCTTATCAGCAGAATAGCAGTGAAAATGCCGGTACGAACGTGATTATCAATATCATTATCACACCTAGTATGAAGAATGGTATGATCCATTTGAACATCTCCTGCATCTTTATCTTGGCTACAGCGCAGCCTACGAAGAGGTTGCATCCGTAAGGCGGTGAGCAGAGGCCGAGAGCCAGGTTCACAGCCATGATGACTCCGAAGTGGACCGGATCGACTCCGTAAGCCTTGACTGCAGGCAGGAGCAGCGGCGCCATGAGTATGATGGCAGGCACCGTATCCAGGAAGCAGCCCAGGATCAGGAGGATCACGTTGATGATCAGGAGCATTACGTACTTCGATGAGGATACGCTCATCAGGAAGTTGTAAATGTCGTTAGGCACTTTCATGAATGTCATGAATGTGGAGAATACTGTCGAATAACCCAGAAGGAAGGATGTGATTCCGTTCAGTACAGCTGCGTCTACGAAGGTCTTGTAGATGCCGTGGAGATCGAGGTCCTTGTAAACGAAGTAGGATACGATCAGCGAGTACACAACGGATACGCAGGCCGCCTCGGTCGGTGTGAAGATACCGGAGTAGATACCTCCGAGTATGATTACCGGTGAGAGCAGAGCCCAGAATCCTTCTTTGGTCGCTTTCGCCAGAGTTCTCATCCTGTTATGAAAAGCGGATTTAGCCAGGTCCACATCGTTTTTTGTGATCACTGTCTTGCCATAGCCGTGCTTCTTGCAGAAGAAGATGTTCATGAACATGAAGCCGAAGCCCAGGATAAGGCCAGGGATGATACCGGCCTTGAACAGTGTAGCGATCGAAACGCCTGTGGCTGATCCGTAAAGTACGAATGATAAACTGGGAGGAATGATAGGTCCTACGATACCGCCAAAGCATACCAGTGTGGCGGCATAGTCGGCAGGATAGCCTTTCTCACGCATCTCAGGGATCAGCATAGATCCTATGGCAGATGTCGTGGCCATTCCAGAACCGGAAAGCGCACCGAAGAACATGCAGGCCAGCATGGATACGCAGCCCAGAGCTCCGGTAACGGAACCGATCAGTGCCTCGCAGAAGTTTACTATCTTTTTGGCGATTCCTCCGGTCGACATGATGATACCGGCCAGCATAAAGAAAGGAATAGCCATTACAGTGAAGGAAAAGATTCCCGAATAACAATACTGCGCGTTTACTACCATGTTAAGGTTGGACGTTGCGAATATCGAGATCATGGTAGCTCCGCCTATCGCGAAACCTACCGGGACGCCCACGAAAATGAAGACGAACAGTATTACCAACAAAAGGATCATACTCATTTGTTCTTACCTCCTTTGCGGGCAGCTTTTTCAGCCTTTTTAGCCTCATGTTTCTGCTTATCCAGAAGGTCTGCAGCGGCTACTTCCTCACCTATGATCTCCATCGGCGTTCTGCCTGAATTCAGGTTTTGAATGGACATGACGCACATTCCAAGGGATCGTAGTATCATACAGGCACAGCCCAAAGCTACGGCCAGATAACCCCAGGACACCGAGATCTTGATTCCGGTGTAGTGAGTTCCCGCCTGAGAAATGACGAGCTGTACGCTGTAGTATACGGTGATAACACAGATAAAGATCACTATTAGTTCTGATATGATGTTCAGTATGTGCTGAATCTTCGGAGAGAATCTGTCGGTGAGCATCGTGATCTTGATATGCTCTCCTCTCTTTTCTCCGATACTTATGCCAAGCCACGATATCCAGATAAACAGGAATTTGCCGAGTTCCTCAGACCAGTAAAGGGAATTGTTGAGTTTTCTCATAACTACCTGTATGAAGATGATAGCAACCATAAGTGCGAACATAGCAACCAAAACTACTTCTTCGGTTTTGTTTAGCGCATTTATAAATTTCTTCATGAGTATAGTCTCCAAAAATGAATAAACCGTAAAATTAGCAAGTCACCGGGGCCCCCTGCGGGGCCCGGTGAATCATGCTAGTTTCCATAATTGTATAGTATACTGACAACCAATTTTACATTTAAAATAATCGTTTGATTATTAAATCTTTTGAGAAATATACTATTGCTTATTGAGGAACTGTTGCGAGCCAAGCATCAAGAGTATCCTGACCTACCAGGCCTACCCAGTAGTCATATACAGACTGGCAAGCTTCTGTGAAAGCAGCTGTCTCTTCGTCAGTGAGTTCATAAACTTCTGTACCAGCAGCCTCGAACTTGTCGATGTAGCCTAACTCGTTCTGTCTCTCTTCAGCTCTCTGGTTCTCGCACATCTCTTTTACCTTGGAGGTGATGAGCTCCTTGTCTGCATCAGATAAGGAATCAAGCCACTCTGTGGAGCAAACAAGAGGATAAGGAGATGAGCAGTGGTTGGTGATGGTCATATGAGGAGCCATCTCGTTGATGTTGAAGTCGTTGAATACTCCGATGGAGTGGTCAAGAGCGTCAACAGCACCTGTTGAAAGGGAAGTGATAACTTCGCCCCAAGCCATAGGTGTAGGGTTAGCTCCCATGGCCTGCCAGATTCTTACGTTCAGTTCGTTCTGGGAAATTCTTACTTTCTGTCCGTTAAGGTCATCAGCATTGTGATATACCTTCTTGTTGGAGATTACGTTTCTCATGCCGTTGTAAAGCATGTCGAGGCAGTAATAACCGGATCCTTCGAGGGCCTTGTTGAAGAGATCAAGTCCGCCGTTGTTGAAGGTTCCTGTTACCCAATTGTCATAATTGGTGTAGAGGTAAGGAAGCTCAACTCCGTTGGCCTGGTCGCCTACGATGGATGAGATTACGGAAGCAAGTCCGAAATACATGGTAACGGTTCCAAGCTTGACGCCAGCAGCGATATCAGGGTCATCTCCTGCCTGTCCGTCAGGATACATGGTTACTGTGATCCTTCCGTCTGTTGCGCCGCTTAATTCTTCGCCGAGCCATTCACCCCAAACGTTGGTGGAACGTTCACCGGAATCGGTATGTCCGATCGAGATCTCGATAGCGGGAGCATCTTCTGTAGGTTCGTCGCCGCCGCCTTCGTCTCCGGTGTTGCTGTCACCGCCGCAGCCTACTGCGAAGGTGAGAACAAGAGCGAGACAAAGTAATAATACTAATAACTTTTTCATTAAAACTCCTCCTATTGATTTTTAAATATTGATTAGATGTCAGTTACCTTTTCATCTATTGATGACTATTTGCAGTATCTCTTGGTGAGATAGTTCCTGAGACCTTCGTCTCTTCTGACGATGTCAAAAGCGATCTCAGCATGTCCGGGATAATAACCCGCACCGAGCACCATCGTCACATACTTCTTCGCTCCTTCGCATCCGAGAGATGCCTTGGCAAAGTCTGTTGACATGGTGAAGAAGTAGATCTTGCCGGTGTCCTTGGTCACAAGGATGGTCGAAAGTTCAGTGTCCCTTACGTTTACTGTGGATACCGTGAAATCAGCGAGCTCGCCGTTCATGGCTTCCATGTATTTGTTGTAAGTTTCCAGAGGCTTCTGGCCGTTCACCTGAAGGATCACGTCAGCAAGTCCAAGCTCTCTGACAAGCTCGCAAGCCTTCTCCATGTACTCGAGGCATACTACCTTGCCCGTAGGCGCTACTCTCTTCTTGGCTTCTGCGAGGCAAAGCAGTCCGGCCTTGCCTGCTCCCATGACGACTACGGTATCGCCGGGCTTCGCGTTCACTGCCACCTGTGCGGGTGCTCCTGCGACGTCCATGATGGCCAGTGACAGTTCCTGTCCAAGATCGTCAGGGATCTTGGTATAGATGCCGGATTCGAAGAGCACAGCATCCGCCTTACAAGGCACCTGCTCTGTGTCAGGATCGAAATCCAGTATCTCATATATTTTGAGCGGTGTGAGCGATAAGGAAACCAGAGTAGCTATCTTGTCCCCCACCTTGAGATCTCCCACCTGATCCAGAAGGTCAGGTCCGATCTCCTTAACGTGTCCGATCAGCATGCCGCCGGCCTTGGACGCGGGCTCCTGGAATTTGCCCTCATCTTCGACGATCCTAGCGATCTCAGCCATGATGGCCTGCTTGTCATCTCCGACTCTCTTCTTGATCTCGTTGATAGCAGTGGCTGTGGGCTGGAGCGCGATAACGTCGATCAGGATCTCGTTTGACCAGATCTCCGGCGTGTTGTCGATCTTTGACGCAGCCTGAGGCAGTAATCCCTGGGGTTCAATGACTCTGTGTGTTCCGAAATATTCGCCTTTTCCTTTCATATTTACGTCACCTTCTTATTAGAATAAATTTTCTGAATTTTTGAAATCCGATAATAATATATTATACTACAAAACTGATTTCTGTCAATTACAGTAGTTGTATTTTTAGTACAAGTAACATATATAAATACATAGTCTGGCCTATGCCTCGGATACTAGAGTTCAAGGCTTATCTGGCCATCGAAGGGCCCGCCTTCACCATCCTCATCTTCGCTCACGCTCATCGCATATTCTATGTCCTCTATCTCAGGCAGTTCCTTAAGCGATGAGAAGCCGAAATTCTCGAGGAAAACATCCGTCGTTCCGTACAGTACCGGCCTGCCTATAGCCTGTGATCTGCCCACCGCTTCCACGAGGCCTTTGTTCATCAGACCTTCCATCACGCGGTCGCACTTGATGCCGCGGATAGCCTCGATCTCGCCCTTGGTGACGGGCTGCCTGTAGGCTACTATTGCCAGAACTTCCAGGGCTGACTGAGACAGTCTCCTGGCCTTGACAGGCGTGCAGAGTTTCTCGATATACGAAGCGTTCTCTTCCCTCGTAACGTACTGAAAAGCGCCGTTTATCTCCCTGATCTGTATGCCTCTGCCCTCCTGCTCATATTCGTCCTTAAGTTCACACATAAGCTCATAAGCTTCGTCTGCGTCTATGCTGAATACGTCTGCAGCGTCCTTCACCGGAAGCGGCTCTCCCCACGTGAAGAGCATCGATTCAAAAGCGGATTTTATAATCTTTTTATTCATTGAGGATCTCCTCCCTGAACTCCTCCGGAGAATACTTCCTGAGGATGTCGTCCTTTTCTATGTTTTCGCCCGCGGATACTTCTATGTTTCCGTAGTTGTGCTTCTGCTCGACCTTGACGACCCTTTCCTTGGCCATCTCCAAAAGCGACGTGAATGTCACGACTACGTCGTACCTGTCCTTCTTGTCCTCCACCAGGTCTCTGAAGTTGAATACACCGCTTAGTTTGTTCCTGATGGTATGCAGTATGGAGCCTATCCTCTTCTCCATTGTGAAACGCTCGCGCTCGACCCTCGTGTAGTGCTTCCTCACGGCTTCCACCCTCTGCTTTCTCTGTATGAACAGCGTGAAGGCATTAGCGAAAGATTTAAGGTCCAGGCTCAGATACTCCTCAGGATTATCAAGATACTCAGATATATCCTCCTGAGGCTTGGAGTATACGTGGCTCATACGCTCCTCTCTGTCCTTGAGCATGCCTGCAAGCTCCTTGAAGTGCTTGTATTCAAGTATCCTCTGGACGAGTTCTGTGCGCGGATCTTCTTCGATCACGGTTTCTCCGTCATCGGATACCCTCGGAAGGATCATCCTCGACTTGATCTCGATAAGCGAGGCTGCCAGTACCATGAACTCCTGAGCGACTTCGATGTTTTGCTCTTCCATGGTCCTTATGTAATCCAGATATTGAGTTGTGATCTCGCTGATCTTGATGTCGTATATGCTCATCTCGGCGTTCTCGATGAGATATACCAAAAGATCGAAGGGTCCCTCGAAGGACTGCAGTCTGACTTTATACATTATCGCTTTCTTCAAAAAGTTTTTTAAGATTTATATCGTACGGAGGTCTCACTATGCCTTTCTCGGTGATGACCGCCGTGATGTATTCATGATCCGTCACGTCGAAGGACGGATTATAAGTTTTGACCTCTCCGGGTGCCATCGGTTTCTCATACCACATCTCGAAGATCTCCTCGCCCTGCCTGAGTTCGATCGGTATGTCACATCCCGCAGGTGTATTAAGATCTATAGTAGAAGTAGGCACGAACATGTAGAAAGGTATGCCGTACTCATGCGCCAGTATCGCCACCCCGGACGTGCCTATCTTGTTGGCTCCGTCGCCGTTTGCGGCCATTCGGTCGCAGCCCACGACGACTGCATCGACCCAGCCGTTTTTCATGACGATCGCGGCCATATTGTCACAGATGAGAGTGGTGTCCACTCCGTTCTTCACGAGTTCCCACGCGGTCAGCCTGGCTCCCTGAAGAAGCGGTCTGGTCTCATCGCAAAAAACCCTGAAGCCGTAGCCTCTCTCCTGCCCAAGATGGATCGGAGCAAGACAGGTGCCGTATTTGGATGTAGCGATCGTTCCGGCATTGCAGTGCGTCAGTATGCCCATGCCCGGCTTAAGAAGTTCTAAGCCGTACTTGCCCATGGTCATACAGGCGTCCACGTCTTCGCGATGTATCTCCCGCGCCTCATCAAGAAGCGCAGCCTTCGCTTCGCTCAGGCTTATGGAAGGATCGTCTGTCAAGGTCTTCTCCAATGCCCTGACCATCCTCTTAAGCGCCCAGCTCAGATTGACCGCAGTCGGTCTCGACGAATCGATATAGTCCGCAGCCTCCCTGACTCTTTTAAGGAATGTGTCTGTGTCTTCATCGCTTCCGGCTACTGATACATACAGTCCGTAGGCCGCGCAGACTCCGATCGCCGGAGCACCTCTCACCTTCAGTTCCCTGATCGCGTCCCAAACATCTTCCTTCGTCCTGAGTTCAATAACGACTTCCTCGTTAGGAAGTTTCGTCTGATCCAGGATGTACAGTCTTCCCTCTTCAAATTTGAATGGAGTTATGTCTAACATGGTTACTCTGCCTTGTGTTTTTTTACTGAAATATTATACCACAGATCAGGGTATGAGTTCTATCATTTTTCGGAGAATGCTTCCTCAAAAGGTCTGTTTCTGCTGAACTTTCTGTTCCTGAGCATATCTCTGATCTCTTCTGAGGCGCCGGTCACATCCAGATAAAGATCTCGAGCGGACATTCGCCCCGCTCCGTCGCCCATCGCTGACATCTGGACCATGCGGTCGGATGTCACCACGGTCACGTCGTATTTCCTGCCGTTTTCGTAGATGAATTTCTCTATGTACCTGTCCGCGGTCAATCCTTCTCCGGTGTATACCACCTCGAGATCGCCGTACTTCACCGTCTCGCCGGCGTTGCCTTTGAGCCTGTATCCGTCAAATACGAGAGTCATACCACTTCCGGTGAAGCCCTGATAGTTCTGGAGAACTTCTATAAGGCTCTCCCTGGCTCCGTCTATGTTCGCCTCCCTGAGTTCCCTGAACTCATCCCAGGCGAAAAGCAGATTATATCCGTCTATGATCAGATAAGTCCTGCCCTTGCCCTTCCTGGATCTGGGATTAGGCCCGGGATAGTTGTCCTGCTCTGCAGTCTTAAGTCTGCTGGCTCTGGATCTGGCCTCTTTTAAAAGCTGCTCATCGCGCTTGCTCTTGCCGTAAGTCTTCTCGAAGATGGCATTCAGAGTCTTGTCATCTGAAGCCTTTGGCTTCCTGTCAGGAGCTGCCCCGCGCGCTTCTGCAGGCGCAGTATTCAGGTCAGCATTCAGGCCTCTGAGTCCTCCCTCGGTATGTGCGATCTCCTCGACCTCATCCCAGTCTACGTATACACCCGCACCGTGGTCTGTGAAGACCGAACCGCAGGGATTGTATACGTCGGTGTCGCAGTCGTAAGAAGAACGTGCGGCCACCTCTTCTGTATCATGGCAGGGACCATAACCTCCCGGGACCGGATCGAACCTGCCGCTTCCCTCTGAGAAGCTGTTAAGTTCCATCTGGTACTCCCTGAGGGTTGAGACCGGACCTCTGCCGCTTATCATAACTGTGCCGTCAGAGAGCTGTTCGCCAAGAGCGCAGTTCGCTTTGAGCCTGTCCATATCAGTCATGACCCTGCCTATGTGCTTCTGGGGTACTCTGATCGTGAAATCATACATAGGTTCCAGAAGAACGACTTCTCCATTAGCGAGAGCCTTCCTAAGCCCGTTTCTTACCGCTCTGTATGTGGCCTGTCTGAAGTCTCCTCCCTCTGTATGCTTTAGGTGAGCGAGCCCGTTCGTGAGGGTGATCTTCATGTCTGTGATCTCGCAGCCCATGAGCGTGCCTCTGTGCCGCTTTTCTTTAAGATGCTTCATGATCAGGTTCTGCCAATTTCTCTGGAGATCGTCCTCTGATACCGCGCTCTCGAAGACAAGGCCAGAGCCTTCCTTAAGAGGCTCCAGCAGAAGCCTGACCTCAGCATAATGCCTCAGCGGTTCGTAGTGTCCGATGCCTTCCACGGGCGCTGATATCGTCTCTTTGTATATCACTTTGCCTGTGCCGAAGGATACGTCCAGGACAAATCTTTCTTTGATCTTATACCTGAGAAGGTCCTTCTCCAGCTCGCCCATGACGCTTACTTTGATCTCGCCGGTCCTTTCCTCCCAGGTCACTTTAAGCGTCGGATCCTCCTCTTCAAGCTGCTTCATCTTCTGAAGAGCAGGCACCGGGTCTTCGCCCTTAGGGAGGATCAGAGTATATATCAGCGCGGGCTCTATGAATGGCGCTTTTGCCTCTTCTGATGAAGCCGCCCCGAGCCCTTGCCCGCCATAGGTATTCCTAAGTCCGGTCACCGCGCAAAGCATCCCCGCTCCGGCCTCTCCTACAGCCGTGAACTTGTCGCCGTTATAGAGTCTGATCTGTTCTATCTTCTCTTCGGCTTCAGTTCCTTCGTCCGAACCGTCGGAAGTTCTGACAGGCATTTTGTTCTTAAGAGCGCCGCCTGTCACTTTCAAATGCGTCAGACGGTTTCCTCTGGCATCTCTCGTTATCTTATACACTCTGGCACTGAATTCGGATGGATAGCTCTTATCAGTACTCAGTCTGTCCAGTATCCTGAGCAGACCGTCTATCCCCTCCATCTTAAGTGCTGAACCTGAGACCACAGGCTGTATCTCTCTGTCATAAACGGCACGTGCTAGTGATGCGCAGCTTATGCTGCCTGCAGCGAAATACTCATCCATCAGGCGCTCTGAGCAGGCCGCGACGTTTTCTGCGATAGTTGGCGGGACTTCCCCGCAATCATCTAAAGAAGCGAACTCTCTAAAGTCCATAGCATTCACGTTCTGTTCTTTGAGCTCATCCATGGTCCTCTCGAATGACGCACCGGGCATATCCATCTTATTGATGAAGATAACATAAGGCACTCTGTACAGTTCGAACAGCTTGATGAGCGTTTTCGTGTGGCTCTGCACGCCTTCAACTCCGCTCACCACAAGGACCGCCAGATCCAGGATCGAAAGTGTCCTTTCCATCTCGGCGCTGAAATCAGCGTGTCCCGGGGTATCCACCAAGGTCACTTCAGTTTCCTGCATCTTAAAACGCGCCTCCTTGGAAAAGACGGTGATGCCCCTCGCCCTCTCCATAGAGTCGCTGTCCAGGAAAGTGTCTCCCTTGTCTACCCTGCCCACCTTTCTGGTGGCTCCTGTGAGATAAAGGATAGCCTCAGATAAAGTTGTCTTGCCCGCATCGACGTGTGCGAGTATGCCTAAGATCAGCTTTTTCATGGCTCATATTTAAACCGGGGCAGGTCATTGCCCCGGCTGGTCTTTCTCTATCGGTTTGTCGCAGTCCGCTACAGGCGGAACTGTCGGATTCTTGATCTGCGGCATGAAATGATTTGCATCAGTAAGGAAGATGTATATCATAAGGGCCGCTATGGAATACAGCCCGAGCGTCTCCACTCCCAGCCCTCTGCTGGCAGTTACCGCCGAAACGCTCATAATGCCCGTCACACAGTAAAGCATCAGCGTAGCCCTTCTCTGACCGTATCCCAGACTTATCAGCCGGTGATGCAGATGCAGTCTGTCCGCTTCCATGATAGGACGTTTGTTGATCAGTCTCCTCAGGATGGCATAAAGCGTATCGAAGATCGGGAAGCCCATGACCAGTACGGGTATGATCACGGCCACTACGGTGGCCTGCTTCACCAATCCTATGACAGACAAGGTCGACATCATGAAGCCCAGGAAAAGCGACCCGCTGTCACCCATGAATATCTTCGACGGGTAGAAGTTGAAAGGAAGGAAGCCAAGAGCGCCTCCCGCCAGAGCCAGCATGGCGCTCGCGCTGAGATACATGCCGTGTATGTATCCTACGTAAGCTATACTCAGCGAAGCGATAGCGGTCGTTCCGGCAGCCAGTCCGTCCAGACCGTCCACCAGATTGACTGTGTTAGTGATACCTACGATCCAGATCACCGTGACGACCAGACAGAAGACTGCGTTCAGATCTGCTTTGCCGTAGCCGAAGAAGTTGCTCAGGAAGCTTACCCTGATATCGTTCATGTACATGGCCACAGCTATCACTATCTGGAAAAAGAACTTCGTCCCGGCCTTGAGCGTTTTGATATCGTCCACCACTCCCAGGATGTACATCGCCGTTCCTCCGGCCAGGATCACCATGATCTTATGGCTCATATTGAGCATAAGAAGCATGCTTATCAGCACACCGAGGAAGATAGCCATACCGCCGAATCTGGGCATGGCAGAATGATGCATCCTGCGCTCGTCCTTCGGTATGTCCATGGCGCCTATAAGAGGCGCTATCTTTATCGCCAGAGGTGTGCAGATCACTGAGATGACAAATGCTATTGTAAATGATAAAGTCAGTGTCCTATAGATTTCACTCATGATGCTGCCCTTTTTATTTATCCCCTAGCATTACGGCCTTAAGTCCTGCCTCTTCAAGGATGCCGACAGCCATTTCGTCGGGATATCCTTCCTTGACCACTATCCTTTTGATGCCCGCGTTGATTATCATCTTAGCGCAAATGACGCATGGCTGGTGCGTAACGTAGATCGTACCGCCCTCCACCGCATGTCCCATAGCCGCTGCCTGGATGATGGCATTCTGTTCTGCGTGGAGAGCTCTGCAGAGCTCATGCCTCTGGCCTGAGGGTAT
>JAFYJM010000124.1 GCA_017538125.1 Bacillota bacterium | reverse complement strand
TCTATGGTCGTATAGTAGACTCCGGTGCGGTACTGTATGCCCTCATCACCGCCCTGCTTGTTTATGGCGAAGGGATCTATTACCCGGAACATGAACTCCACCAGTTCACGGGCTGAGATCTTTTCCTCATCGTATACCACTTTGACCGTCTCTGCGTGACCGCTGTCATGGCAGACTTCTTCATATGACGGAGCCTTGTCCGGACCGTTGGCATAGCCCACCTCAGTCTCGATTACTCCCTCGAACTGATCGATGAATTTCTGCATTCCCCAGAAGCAGCCACCTGCAAGATATATAGTCTTCATATCATTCCCTCACTTCTATTTCGGTCACTATGAGCCGGTCCTCATTAACTTTGAATCTCACAACGTATTCGCCGTAGTCAAAAGCATATATCCTCTCCGGGTCGTCCTGATAGCCCGGTCTGGGGTCGAGCTCCAGTATCTCCTGGAGCGCAAAAAACCTGTCCCCCCAGAGTTCCTCAGGCACGGCGCAGCTAAACAGAACGAAAAGTTTCTCATCCTTATGTTCATATGTGAAACCTTCCGAAGCCTCAGGTACGCAGTCCGCAAAAGGAACATAAGGCTTGATATCATAAATTGCAGTACCGTTTCTGATATCAGCCCCGGAAACCTTGAGCACAGGACCGCGGTCAGCTGTCTCTTCATAGGACACCAGCTTGACCACCGTCATTCCAAGACGGTTAGGCCTGTTAGGCGACCGGGTGGCAAAGACTCCTACCCTCTCGTTTCCGCCGAGCTTAGGCGGACGGACGGTGGCGGACCAACGGTCATCGTCCTCATCTTTTGCGGCTCCCATGGCATCGAACTCCCAGATAAGCCAGAGATGGCTGAAGTTTTCGATTCCTCTGAAAGCATCCGGCATGCGGTAGCCCTCATCCATGATGATCTCGGACATAAGATGCTCCGCCATGCCGCTCTGACGCGGCAGGCCGAACTTCTCATTAAAGTCGTTATAAATGTGTGCGATAGGCTTGATCTCCATCTATTTGTCCTTTTTCATGGTGAGATACCAGTCGTACTTCACCAGATCCTCGTCATCGGACGCCATGCGAGCCTCAGCCTCTTCAAGGGTAAGCGGCGCGCCGATTATCACGTTGTCGCCGGGCTGCCAGTTAGCGGGAGTGCTCACGTTATCCTCGTCGTGTTTCTGAAGAGCCACCACTATCCTCTTGATCTCAGGCAGATTGCGTCCCGTGCTCATGGGATAATAAAGAATCGTCCTTATGATGCCCTCCGGGTCGATGATGAACACCGCTCTGATGGTCTGGGTCTTGGCGACGGTCTGGAGCATGCCATATTTCCTGGCAACTTCCATGCTGATGTCCGCAATTATCGGGAACTTCACCTTCACAGGGCCGTTTCCGTCCAGATCAATCGTTTCGATGCTCCTGGCCCAGGCCAGATGCGAGTGAAGCGAATCGATGGAAAGGCCGATCAGCTTGGTGTTAAGGGTGGCGAACTCCTCCGCCATCTTGGAGAAACCGATGAACTCAGTGGTGCACACCGGCGTGAAATCAGCAGGATGCGAGAAAAGGATCACCCAGCTTCCCTTGTAATCCTCCGGGAAATCCACCTTGCCCATGGTGGTCATGGCCCTGAACTTCGGCGCAGGATCGCCGATCATCGGCATGCGTTCGATATTTTCAACAATTTTGATTTCTTCCATTTTGATACCTCGTGTTTCCGGTTAAAAAAGTGACCGCTCATTTGGGTTAATTGTAACATATATATTATGCTGTAACAACCGAAAAAGAATAATAAAAGGCCCATAAAGGCTGCTGTAGCCTATGCGATTTCCACTATCATAGGCTACAAAGGTCATAAATGGTAATTGAAGCTTATGTGAATTATTTGTCATAAGACACAACTGGCCAAAATGACATTTGTAGCTTATAGTATTTTTTTTGCGGTAGGACACAACTGGCGATAATTGATTTTGTGTCCTACGTTTTTTTGGCTAACTCTCCGCAAAAAACTAAAAATCCCGCAGTATTATATTTTTTGCGGGATCATTGCGGTTTTCATCCGAAAAGCCATAGGACACAATGCCTAAAAAAACAATTGTAGCCTATACAGTTTCTTCGGCCGTAGGACACAACTTCCGGAAAAAGCAAATGCAGCCTATAACATCTCCTTACTGCTGTGCATTTATTACATCTAGATAATAATTTGAATTGATATATAATGCCATTCTATACCTGTTCTCATGATAGTCTGATCCGATATAGAAATTCTCCAGATCTTCCACCGTCCATGAAAACAGTGAGCGGTCCGAATAGTAATGATACTCTGTCTCCAGGCTCTCTTCCATTTCATTACGCATATCGCTTATCTGCTGGCTGATCAATTCGGTATTCACTTCCTGACCTGAGAATTTTTTGAGAAGGCCCTTAACCTCTTCAAGATCTTCAAAGAGTTTCTCCAGGCATTCATCAGTGCTGTCTCCTTCAACCGTTATTTCGGCTTCCAAAGTGGAATCCTTAGTTAAAAAAGATATCTGATATCTAGCCTGATTGTCCATCATCTTTTCACCTTCGCTATAAATTCTCCAGGTCGAAGAGCTGTAATATGTACCGCCGTTCACCTCATAGTCCCTATCTTCGGCCCATTTTTTCAGGATGTCAGGTGCAGCCTTTATGGATTCACGAAAGTTGACCACCTCATTCTCAGTTGCAACAGAAGGTGAATGATTGATGTTCGTCACAGTTACTGACACGAAAATCACAGCAACTACAAGAAAAAATGCAGCAAACGCAATTATCTTCTGTTTCTTAGTAAGCTCCATATTCCCGAAGCTCAGTTTCTGACCTGCACGGTAGAAACCCGATTCAGCTTCGTCATGCAGCAGTTCGTCAATTGATATTTCATACTTCTCGGATATCATCCTGAGAGTGTCGATGTTCGGGAGGCTCTTACCGGTTTCCCACTTCGTGACGGTGGTCCTGGACACGAAGAGTTCCCTTGCGAACTCCTCCTGGGTCATGCCTTCTTTTTCTCTTATCGTTTTAATCTTTTCACTTAACATTGTATTATGAACCCCTTTCTGATTAGGAGGAGCTTTGTGCTCCCTGTGATTTCACGTTAGCACATAGATCCCGCTAAATCAAGGGTTTGGCTGGGTGAAAGATATTCACATCAAGAGAAGCCCTCATTAAAGGGCTTCTTTGATCATTTTTCATTTTGGCATCTTGCGCTTTCCGGTCATCTCTTCGACTTCCAGCGAGTACACCAAAGTCCTCGGCATAGCCGCGGGATTGAAATACGCATTCTGTCCCGGGTGGTAGTGGTCCATGAGAAGTTCCAGAGCATGCATCTTCTCGTCATCTCCCAGGATACGTATCGTACCCCGGCCCATGACACTTTCGAAGTAGTAGGTGCAGTGACCTTTGGCTTCATCGTACTCCAGTTCGTGACGGCTGTCCATCTCAAAGGATGCCTTGCAGCCCTCGCATAACAGCTCCGTCTTATGCCCTTCCAAAGCGCTGTGGAAGTAAAGCGTAAGTCCACCCTCTTCATCCACATCCATTCCGAAGTTCAGAGGCAAAACATACGCGTACTCACCGTCCACCAGGCCCAGCCTGCACACGTCGCAGGCTCTGATTGCTTCCAGGATCTCAGCGCGATCCGTGATCTCACGGTCTTTTCTTCTCATATTGCTGCACTCCGTCCTTTACAGGCAGCTCATAAAGAACTCCACGATACCGTCTTCCACGTCCCACTTGAGGTCATCGTAATTGTGGATCTCGTGGCGATAGCCGGAATAGAGCATGGTCTTAACATTGTGTCCGGTCTCTGCCAGCCAGTTGGAAGTCTGGTACACGCCCTCGCCCCAGGAACCCACAGGATCCTGATCTCCGCCGATGTTGTAGATCGGAAGATCTTTTGGCACCTTGGCCGCCCACTCGGTTCCTGTGATGAAGTCCATCATTTTGCAGAAGTCCAGCATGGTGCGGTTGGTGACCGGCTTGGTGAACGCGTCGAAGGGATCGGCTGCGTGGTCGTCCTGGACCCACTTTGAATGGCAGATCCACTCGTTTCCGAGAACCACCGGCTCATCGATCCTGGAGAACATGAAGCCGAAGAGCATGTTGGTGAACTCAGCATCCGAATCCATGCCTCTTCCGGCATCTACTGCAGCCTGAAGGGCTGCCATCGTGTCCGGAAGCGACGCAAAAGCACCGCAGGTACCGCAGAGCGTCACTCCGTCGAGCTCGTCGCCGTATTTTGCAATATAGTCCCTTGCGATGAAGGAGCCCATGCTGTGTCCGAACATGAAGTAAGGAAGCCCGGGGTACATCTCTTTGACGATGCCTGTAAGGGTATGCTCGTCCTCCATCATGGTGTGAGGGCCCTTGTCGCCCCAGTCGCCCCAGCAGTCGTTCTCCACTGCGGTCTTTCCGTGGCCCACGTGGTCATCAGCTGCTACGATGAAGCCAGCGTCCATGAACGCCACGATCATATGGAAATATCTTCTTGAATGCTCGCCGAAGCCGTGGATCAGCTGGACGATGCCCTTGGGTTCAGCGGCGGGTACGTAAACCCAGCCCTGGACCATGTCTCTCTCGTTGAATGACTTAAAACTTACTTCATGCAGCATGGTGCTCCTCCTGTAAAAAACTTATTTTACTTTAACTGATTTGCGCGCGCTTAAAACGCCCTTATAGGTCTTGCCTTTATATTTTCTCATGGCTCTGATCTTCACGTAGACCCTCTTGCCTTTCTTCAGGTTCTTGATGGTGTATGAAGTCTTGCCTCTTGCGACTTTGATGGTCTTGGCCTTTGTCATCTTGGAATTATATGACCATGTGATCTCGTAATATGCAGCCTTGGAATTCTTCTTCCAGCTTACCTTGACGCTCTTCTTGCCGGACTTGAGCTTCATGGTCATCTTTTTCATGTAAATACGCTGAACGGAAGTCCATTTGCTCTTGGTGTTCTTTCCGATGGTGCGCATCTTGAACTGATAGATGCCACCCTTCTTCAGGTTCTTGATGGTAAGTGAAGTCTTGGTCGTGGGCCTGTAATTCCACTTGCTTGAGCCTGCCTTGCGGTAAGCCACCTGATACTTGGTAGCTTTCTTCACGGCCTTCCAGCTTGCCTTGACCTGTTTTTTGCTGACGTTGGCGGTAAGGCTAAGCTTCGGTGACTTAAGGGCTTTGACTGTCACCTTAACAGTCTGATACATGCCCATTTCAGGACTTATCGCTATCAGTGTGGTGGTTCCAGGGCTGTAAGCGGTCACTACTCCGTTGTTGTCAACTCCGGCTACATCATAATCCGTGCTGATCCATGTGATCTCGGTACCCCAGCCCCAGCAAGGCTGAGGACCCACTGTGGCAACTATCTGATCATAGTCACCTACGATCATGTTAAGCTCGTTTTTATTGACCTCTAACAGCCAGGGATCATTGATCTCCTCATCTTCCGCTTTGACCACGTGAATGGTGTACGAATTCTTTACATTTCCGACCTTACCGGTGATCTTTGCTGTTCCGGCTTTGTGGCAGATCACATTTCCGTATTCGTCGACCTCCGCAACAGAGGGATCTGATGAGGACCATTCAATTGTCCTGATGTCAGCATATTCAGGCACGATCGTATATGAAGGATAATATTCTTCTTCATAATCACCCCAGAGAACGACGTAAGGATCATAATTGCCGAAATAGAGTTTCTCCGGCTTGACCATTTCGCTTTCTTTGATGTAGTACGGAGTAAGCTCCATATCCTCGTAAGCACAGTCTCCAGGCACGAAGATGCCGTAGTCCTCTGAATACCAGCCGATGAATACATAGCCCTTCTTCGCAGCAGGTGCCTCAGGGAAGCTCTCGATGGGATAGCCCTCCATTACTTCCTGGGTACCTACTACTTCTCCGTTTACCTTGAAGGTCACGGTAAGAAGTCTCGGAGTCAGCTGATCCAGGTTCTCGCTTACCCAGGTGTGTCTCTTTTCGATCCAGTCTCTCAGCTGATCTACTTCTTCCTCATATGTCCTTACGGTCTGGCTTTCTTCTTCATCCCAACCGCCGTAAGCTCCCCACTTTTCGAAGTCATACTTGCGTGAGATCTTTGTCTGCTCATAATACTGATCCAAAAGACCGCCTTCTTTGGTAATATCCGTAAGAAGGTCATCCAGCTTATCCCACTCTTCTTTCAGCTTCTCTGTGAATTCATGGTCGGTCCTCATTTTGGCGAACCATTCCATGTTTGTGTAATCAAAGGTCTCCTGAGGGTCGACATTGTAGTCCAGGTCTCCCCATGCCACGAAGTCAAAATCCCAAAGAGGGCCCCAGAAGAGCTTGCCTTTAGTGCCGTCCTTGGCGTTTTCCTTCTTGTAAAGATAGGTGCTTCCTGAACCGTAGGCATCTCCATTTTCAGAGAATTCCTGGATCCACCAGTATTTGGCGGCTGCGTCGATGTCCAGATACTCTGTATATTTATTGCCCTCGGTATCTTTGAAGTCCTTGCCGAAGATCGCATCTTCGACCTTCTGGATATATCCCGTGATATAGTTCATCTGGGTCTCGTTTCTCGGATAGTCTTCGAAGGAAGGGCTTTCAAGGAAGAAAGACATGCCTCTTGAAGTCTGGAACATATTGTCAGGATCCTCATCTCCGTAAGGAGACATAGAAATGAGATAGCCGCCGCTGATCTTTTCGGGATCGGTTTCCTGCTGATATTTCTTCTTTTCAAGGTCATTTATATTGACCCTGCTCTTTGCGATCCTTATCTGCTCGCAAAGCAGATAGCTTCCGTAGTACTCACCGTTCATGACCACTTCAACGGGTACGCACTGAGGCGTGAATTCCAGTCCGAATTCAGCGCCCAGCCAGTAGGTCATGCGGTTTCTGATAAGGCTGTTATCAAATCTGTTAGCCAAAAGGATCCAGTGCTTGTTCTCTCCCATTCCAAAGAGATCCACTGATTCTTCGAACTTCACCTTGTAAGGTTTTTTGTCTGAGCCCCAGGTGGAGTTACCTCTTCCACGTATGTATTCGAGCACGAGTCCCTTCTTATCGCCCATTGACTCATTTTCATACTCACTTACAAAGCCATTGGGTACCTGAATATCCACAGTTCCGTAGCACTCAGCGCTGTGGTCTTCGCTGCTGTTCATGGCCAGAATGGAACCCTGGTTCTCGTCGATGTTGAAGTATATTACCGGAATGGAGCTCTCACAGAATTCAATGGATCTGATGAGAACGCTGACCTCGTCGTCATCGGCAAGAGCTTCCCCGGTGGACTTCTTAACAAAATCGAAGCTCA
The DNA here is from genome assembly GCA_017538125.1 of Bacillota bacterium. Classification (GTDB taxonomy): domain Bacteria; phylum Bacillota; class Clostridia; order Peptostreptococcales; family Anaerovoracaceae; genus RUG754. The sequence continues at coordinate 36,865 of JAFYJM010000124.1, read as the reverse complement.
GCGATACTTTGTGCTTGCCTGTGATGTGAGAATCGTAAACGTCAAAGGTCTTATCTCCCTTGTTTGCCCATTCTTTTTTGCCCATCTGGCTTCCTAGGCTGAAAGTCGCTCTGGGGTTCTCTTCATCGTCAAGGTATACGCTCACGTTTGCAGTGATACCCTTGTCAGAGAGACCGTCGAAGGTGATCCTTCCCACGTCATTTCCGTTGAAATCAAATTCACCTACGATCTCGGTCTTTTCTCTTAAAACTGCAGTAGTTCCATTGAGAAGCAGACCATTGCCGTACTTAGGCTGAGTAATGTCATCTTCTTTCAAGCCCTCAGGCAGTTTAAGAAGTCCGTTCTCATAAGCTTCTATGAAGCCAACCTGAGCATAGGGATCTTCGATCTCACCTGCAGGTTGAGTGCCAGAGTGATCTGCAGCCAGATTGGCCTTTAAAGCCTCGATCTCTTCGTCTGTAAGTCCGATCTGCTTGAGATACTCGGTAGCTTCGGTCTGAAGGTCGCATTCCGAAAGCACCTCAACGTCGAAGGCTTTCTCCAGGGACTTCACAATATTTCCGTTGCATATAGCGCTGTAGCGATCTTCATCGCTCTTAACGCCGTAGTAATTATAGAAAGTGGTCATGTAATCCGCGCACACTTCTTCATAGGTCGCTCCCATGAAGCACTCGGTGACAGCAGATACGAAACCTGCCCTGTCTTTTCCTTCTGTGCAGTGGATCGCATAAGTTCCGGGATTCTCAGCAAAGAACTTAAATCCGTTTGCCAGTTTCGTCTGGAACTCCTCAGCCGCGAAATCCACGCCCATATTTAGGCAGATATAATCAGTAGTCGAATAATAGCTCTCCGTGAAACCTTCATAGCTCGCTATCTCTTCCTGACTGTCTGCCAGATTCATCACAACTGTAACTCCTGCATCCTTTAAGCAGTTGTCAGCTATGGTATTTCTCTTATGTATCGGATTGACGGGAGATGACGTCCTGTAAAGGGTACCCTGACCCATTCCGGTAGTAGTGACTTCCCTGAAGTTAGCGAATTCAGCGTCTGATAGATCCGGGTAATCGCTTCTTTCATCGGTATAATTGAGCTTCCTAATAATATACTCTTCGAGATAACCGCCTTTTTCCTTCATAGAGATCTCAATGCTGATCGGATCCGTTACACCCTCATAAGGCTGCCAGTATATGGTGCCGTCATCGTTTGTAATCTTTTCTGCGATGCCAAAAGTCGTTGCAAAATTACCCATATTGATGGCAAGCCATGCTTTTTCATCAACAGCTTTAAGCAGTTTTTCACCCTCATCCACATCAGAAAAATCGCTTACAAGCGGCATATCAACTTCCTTATCCAGGAATTTAACGGTGACTACGTCTCCGTATTCAAATCCTGCTTCGGTCAGTGCGGCGAGATCGGTGTCCAGTACCAAATTGCCGTATTTCTCAATGTGGCCCAGCTGAGCTGTTGTGGTGAATACTCCCTCCTGGTCCTCAGCAGCCTGAACTTCCGGGGCCTGTACTTCATCCGCATATACCGACATAGGCATCATGGTGAAGCATAGTGCCAATGCGAGCAATAACGCCCCTACTCTTCTGATAACTGTTTCTTTCATTCTTTTTCTTTCCCTCCTGAAAAACTAATAATTCAATTCATTTTTCATCTCAAAGCCTGCGGCAAATATATGCCAATGAATTGCATGACCATTATATCATATTATTTATGTATAAACCACCCCGCTGTTAACACATGAATACCTAAATTATCGTGAATAAGCTTCTGATTTGCTTTACAATCACCCTGCTGCAATCTATAATCAAAAATATAAATGATAAGAGAGGTTTGAACATGACCGGCGACAACATCCTGGCCGCTCTGGCTAAAGATAACAACCACATAGATGCCGCTGAACGTATGAAGCATGTGCTCGTGCTGGACAGGACAGATTCAACCAACAGAGTTCTCAAAGATATGGCGCGTGACGGTGCATCCACGGGTCAGGTCGTCATAGCCAACGAACAGGATGCCGGCAGAGGCAGACTGGGCAGAAGTTTCTTCTCACCTAAGGATAAAGGCATATACTTCTCATATCTTTTAAGGCCGGAAGCTGCTCCCAAAGATGCGGTAAGTCTGACCGCCTGGACGGCTGTAGCCACAGTCCGAGCCATTGAGCGAGTATCAGGCTTCACTCTCGGCATCAAGTGGGTGAACGATCTCGTCTCCGGAGATAGGAAACTCTGCGGCATACTTACAGAAATGTTGATAGATAACAGCACAGGCAGTATAGACAGCATCATAGCCGGTATCGGCATCAACGTGAACAACTCGCCTGAAGACTTCCCGGAGGACATATCCGATATCGCCACATCTCTTGCCATAGAGGCCGGCCATGAGATCTCGAGGGCTGAGCTCGCTGCAGCTATGATCAAAGAGATGGATAAACTCAGCGCGAACTGGCCTTATGCCTATGAAGAATATCTTGAAGCTTACAGAACTTACGATATAACTAGCGGCAGAGATATACGCATCATCTCCGGCGCCTCCATCCGCCCAGCGACTGCCATCAGAATAAACGACGATTTTTCTCTCAAAGTAAAATTCTCCGACGGATCGGTCGAAGACCTTTCCAGCGGAGAAGTTTCACTTAAACTTATCTGATTTTTTATTTTTCTACAACAATCCGCCTATCAGGTACACAGCCAGTCCGGCGACCCATGCGATCGCGCATTGCCAGATGACTACTCCGACGGCCCATTTGCTGCCCATCTCTCTCCTGATGGAGGCTATCGCCGCCACGCATGGTGCGTATAGCAGTGAGAAGACCAGCAAAGCTCCTGCGGACAGCGGACTTATGGCTCCGGCCACTCCATTCTCAAAGAGCACGAGAAGCGAGGCTACCACGCTCTCCTTGGCCATGAAGCCGGAGATCAGCGCTGTGCATATCCTCCAGTCACCAAGTCCCAGAGGCGCCATCAGAGGCGCGAACCAGCCTGCGATTATAGCAAGTATGCTGTCCTTGGCATCCGTGACCATCTGGAAGCTGGGATCGAAACTCTTAAGAAGCCAGATGATGACAGTGGCTACGAGGATCACTGAGAAGGCCCTCTCAAGGAAGTCTTTTGCTTTCTCCCACAACAGCTGGAACACGTTTCTCGAACTCGGCATCCTGTAATTCGGTAATTCCATAACAAATGGTACTGCCTCGCCCTTGAACAGAGTGTTTCTGTACAGGAGCGCGATCAGTATGCCTATGATTATCCCCAGAAGATACAGGCCGATCATTATGAAGCCGCCCTGCTTAGGGAAGAAAGCGTTCACGAAGTATCCATAGATCGGCAGTTTGGCCGAACAGCTCATGAAAGGCGTAAGCAGGATCGTCATACGACGGTCTCTCTCACTCGGAAGCGTCCTTGTGGCCATCACTGCAGGTACCGTACATCCGAAACCTATCAGCATCGGCACGATGCTTCTGCCCGACAATCCTATCTTACGAAGGAGTCTGTCCATCACGAAGGCAATTCTAGCCGTATAGCCCGAATCCTCAAGTATCGATAAGAAAAAGAACAGCGTCACGATTATCGGCAGGAAGCTGAGCACACTTCCAACGCCGGTGAAAATGCCGTCTATTATTATGCCGTGAATGAACGGATTGACGTTCGCGGATACCATTATGCTGTCCACTGTTTCCGTCGCCCATTCCACTCCTGCCTCCAGGAGATTCTGCAGGAAGAGACCGATCACATTGAAAGTCAGATAGAAGATCAGGCCCATGATCACGATGAAGGTCGGGATGGCGGTATATTTGCCGGTCAGCAGACGGTCTATGCGCTCGCTTTTGACTCTCTCCTTGCTCTCGGAAGGTTTCTTGACGGTCATGTCACAGACTTTCTGAATAAAGGCAAACCTCATCTCCGCCATGGCGGCATTCCTGTCAAGGCCTCTCTCAGTCTCCATCTGCTGGACTATGTGCTCTATGGTCTCTCTCTCGTTCTGATCGAGTTTGAGAGGCTCCATTACCAGTTCATCGCCCTCAATGACCTTGCCTGCTGCGAAAAGTTCCGGATAACCGCATCTCTTGGCATGATCACCTATCAGATAAGTGACCGCATGTATGCCTCTGTGCACAGCTCCGCCATTATCGTTCTCATCGCAGAAATCCTGTCTGCCGGGTCTCTCCTGGTATTTGGCGATATGGATGGCATGGTCGATCAGCTCCTCTATACCCTGATTCTTCGCTGCGGAGATCGGAATGACAGGAACTCCCAGCATGGATTCCATCATGTTGACGTCGACCATACCGCCGTTGGAGATGAGCTCATCCATCATGTTAAGAGCCACGACCATCGGTATTTCCATCTCCAGGAGCTGAAGAGTCAGATACATATTTCTCTCTATGTTGGTGGCGTCAACTATGTTGATTATAGCCTTCGGCTTCTCCTGGAGCACGAAATTTCTGGATACGATCTCCTCGCTGCTGTAAGGCGACATCGAGTAGATGCCGGGCAGATCAGTTACCAGCGTGTTCGGATGGCCCTTGATGACGCCATCCTTGCGGTCTACAGTGACCCCGGGGAAATTACCGACCCTCTGGTTTGAACCGGTGAGCTGGTTGAACAGCGTCGTCTTACCGCAGTTTTGATTGCCCACGAGAGCGAAGGTCAGCAAAGTATCCTCCGGCAGTGCTTCACCGCTTCCCTTAGGGTGGTACTTGCCGCCCTCTCCGAGTCCGGGGTGCTCCACCTTACCCATTGAAGCGCCTGCGCCGGGTTTCTGAGGTTCTATGTCGGCTTCACCTGATGGCACTACTTTGATATGCTCGGCTTCCGCCAGCCTGAGCGTAAGCGAATAGCCGTGTATCCTGACCTCCACAGGATCTCCCATCGGAGCAAATTTGACTATGCTCACCTCAGCCTGAGGGATCACGCCCATGTCAAGGAGATGCTGCCTCAGAGCGCCTTGCCCTTCGACGTCCGTTATTATTGCTTTTTGTCCAATGCTGAGGTCTCTCAGCGTCATGGCTTTCATTTAGAAATATGGTCCTTTCGAAATATAGACCGATCATGATCATGATCGGTCAGATAAGCGCAGCTTCCAGAAGAGTCTTGGTGTACTCATGCTGAGGGTCATTATATACCCTTTCCACCGGTCCCTCTTCAACTATTTGGCCATTATACATTACTGCTACCCTATCGCAGATGGAATAGCAAACGTTCAGATCGTGTGTGATGAAAAGATAAGACAGATCCAGATCGTCTCTCAGTTCCAAAAGCAGTCTCAATATCTGGCCCTGGATCGAAACGTCGAGCGCAGATACCGGTTCGTCAGCTACGATTAGTCTGGGCCTCCTGATCAAAGCGACTCCAATGGAGACTCTCTGCTTCTGCCCTCCTGATAGTTCATAAGGCTTTCTGTCTATCAGTTCTCTCTCCAAGCCAACTCTGTCCATCATGTCCAGAACCCTGGCTTTTCTCTCTTTTTCGTCGTATTTACCGAAGATCCTCAAGGGCTCTTCGAGTATCCAGCCGATGGTCTTGGCTGGATTAAGGCTGGAGAAAGGATCTTGGAAGACCATCTGAGGGCGTCTGGTATAGTGGATTATCTCTCCGGTTATCTCCGCGTCGTCAAGCATGCCGAGTATCGCTCTGGACATGGTCGACTTGCCACAGCCGGATTCTCCCACGAGTCCCAGGATCTCGCCCTGACGTATGCTCAGGTTCACATGGTTCACCGCGGTATAGGACGACTTGGATCCAAAGACCGATGAAGTCTTGTATGTGACTGTCAGGTCTCTGACGTCCAGCACCAGATCGCTCTCTTCTGTGCTTTTGTCTATTATTCTGGTATCATGCTTCATCGCGGTCCTCGTTTTCTTCTGCGGAACGTACTTTCTCTCTCGAAGGGATAGCTGATATCAGCTGCTTCGTGTACTCGTGCTGAGGATCATTAAAGACCTTCTCTGTAAGACCGGCTTCAACGATCTCGCCCTTGTACATAACGTCGACCCTGTCGCAGAGCTGTCTGATTACTCTTAGATCATGGCTGATCAGGAGTATTCCTACGCCATACTCCTCACTTAGACTTCTCAGCAGTTTAAGGATCTGGGCCTGGACTCTAACATCCAGTGCAGTTGTAGGCTCATCGCATATCAGAAGCTGCGGCACCACCACGAAGGCAGATGCGATCATGGCACGCTGACGCTGACCTCCTGACAGCTGATGAGGATATTTATCGTAAGTTATCTCCGGCTCAGGGAGACCTACTTTTTCCATTGCTTCCAGTACGAGCGCTCTTCTCTCTTCCTTGTTTTTCTTGGTGTGGAGTATGAGCGTCTCCTCGATCTGAGGTCCGATCTTCATCAGAGGATTGAGGCTTGTCATAGGCTCCTGGAATACCACTCCGATGCCCCTTCCCTGAATGCGTCTCATCTCTTCTCTGGAGCAGCTTCTAAGGTTCTTTCCGTTAAAGAGGATCTCTCCTTCTATATCGACGTTGTATCTTTCGATAAGGCCTGAAATAGCCATAGCGGTAACGGTCTTGCCTGAACCTGATTCTCCAACCAGGCCTACACGCTGACCGTTCTTCATGAAGAAATCAATGCCTCTCACTGCTTCTTTACCGGTGGATTTGAAAGTCACCCTGAGGCCGTGGACCTCCAGCATAACCTCTCTCGGATCGTATTTTTTCTTAACGTCAACCACGTCTCTCACCTCCCAGTCCTTCGCCTAAGAGTCCGAAGCCGAGCACCAGAAGTATGATAGCGAAGCCGGCTGACATGGCATACCAGGGAGCGCTCATGAGATATGTCTGAGCTTCGTTCAGCATCCTGCCGAGGCTGGGATCAGGCGGCTGCACGCCTACACCGAGGAAGCTCATGGAAGCCTCCGCGAGCACAGCGTTATTAAAGCCGATCGCGATGGCTGACAGAAGCACGGGCACTATGTTCGGAAGTATATGCACGAAAAGCAGTCTCATGGTACCTACGCCCATGAGTTTGGCGTTTCTCACGTAATCCATGTTTTTCTGGCGGGCGACTTCTGTTCGGACGAGCCTGGCGAAACTTGGTATGAAAAGTATGCCCAGTGCCAGGATAATGTTGTACTTGCCTCCACCGAAGATGGCTATAAGTACGAGCGCGAGGAGGATGCTCGGGAAGGCCAGGATGCTGTCGTTGATCCTCATGAGCACTTCATCAAGCCAGCCTCCGAAGTAGCCGGTGAAAAGCCCCACGATGATGCCCACGAACAGACCGATGGCGACTGTCGCAAAGGCGATCATGAAGGTCGCGCCTGCTCCCTGTACCACTCTCGAAAAGATATCCCTGCCGAAATTGTCCGTTCCGAAAAGATGTGCCAGGCTTGGTGCTGCCATCTTCTCTGCGCCGTTCATCTGGTTGGGATCGTATGGCGTCCAGAAAATGCCTATTATTATCACCAGAAGCATGAAGCCGGTGATGATCGCGCCGATCTTGAAATGTGAATTCAAACCTTTGATCATATTCTCACCCCAATCTCACACGCGGATCTACATACTGAGTCACGATGTCCGCCAAATAATTCATAAATACAACCACAAAGGCGATGATCACCACGATACATTCTGCCACCGGATAATCGCGGTTTCCTATGCTCGTGATGAGAAGCCTGCCAAGGCCCGGGAGTGCGAATACCTGCTCCACTACGATGGAACCTGCAACTATATCAGCCAGGGTCATGGCAATATATGTAATTGTAGGAAGAAGCGCATTCCTGAGTACGTGGACTCTAATTACCGCCCACCTGGAGTTTCCACGGCTGTAGGCTGTCCTCACATAGTCCTTGGTCATCTCTTCCTGGATGGATGCATGCAGCAGTTTTGCCACCTTAGCAGCCTTCGGAAGCGATATTGCCAGAGCCGGGAACAGAAGATATACCAATCCTTTACCGAAGTTCTCACTCAAAGGAATATATACTCCCGGAGTGAAGACCTTGAGTATCAGTCCGAACAGATATGCCAGGATCATGCCCAGGAAAAATGGCGGGATCGCCATGAAGATCTGGTTCAGAGCCACGCTTATCCTTCTGAAGAACTCATTCTGGTATCTGACCATAATGATACCCAAAGGAATGCTGATGACAGTTACAATTATCCATGACAAAAGAGAAAGGGTCGCCGTAAGGCTGACCTTTCCCTTTAATACTTCCTTTACAGGCAAAAAATAACTGTAGCTTATCCCCGGATCGCCCATAACGAGGCCTTTTAGCCATCGGAAATATCTCACGAAGATATTTCCGTTCAAGCCAAGCTGCTCTCTGAGAGCGGCCGCCCTTTCAGGCGTGTAGTCCGTTCCCAGGAGCTTGGTCACAGGATCTCCCGGAATTATCTGAAATGCCAGAAATGCAAGCAAAGAGATCAAAATCAGAGTTATGATCAGGATGCCCGTCTTTTTTAGTACATACTTCATTTATTAAGTGTTATGCGGTCTTGAATATTTTAGCAAAATCTATTACGTAAAGAGGATAGAACTCATAGCCATAGAAACTGCTTCCCATGGCAACGAAGGATGCAACGTCCTGGATATACACGTTGGCAGCTTCCTCAGTAAGGATCTTCTCGCATTCTTTGAATAACATAGTCTGAGCGGCATCATCAGTAGTTGAAATGGCGTTCTTATATACTCTGTCATATTCTCCGCTGGAGAAATTGATCATGTTCTTGCCATTGTCAGCCTGGAACCTGGCCAGCATATCAGATGCTGCAACTCCGTGTGCATCAAAGCTCACGATGGTAGATTCGAAATTCCTTCCCTTATAGGTCTCCTCAAGCCATGTGGCCCATTCCACCTGATTGATCTTTGCGTTAATGCCGACGCCCTGAAGTTGCTCTACGATTACCTGAGCGGTATCCACGTGCTGCTGCATGTTGGAAGGAACTGTGATGGTAAGATCGAAGCCGTTCTCATATCCGGCCTCTTTAAGGAGTTCCTTTGCCTTAGCAGGATCGTAAGTATAGTAGTTGGTGAGCTCATCATCGAAATACTTCTTGAATGCAGGGAACATGCTTGATCCTACCAGGGCGCCATGACCGTCAAAAGCCAGATCCAGGATCGCCTGCTTGTCGATCGCATAGCAAAGCGCCTTTCTTACCCTCTCATCGGTGAGAGGCTCCACAGCATTATTGAGGTACAGAGCCTGCACAGCGTTGCTGGCACCTTCGAAGATGTTCATATCGCTGAGTTCCTTCACCTGGCTGAATACTAGGTGAGCAGCCATGTCGATAGCTCCGGACTTAAGGCTCATTACCAGAGTCTCCGCGTTGTCGATGACTTTGATGGTGATCTTATCCAGATAAGCAGGTTCTCCCCAGTATTCATCAAACTTTTCAAAAGTGATGCTCTCCTGGACCTTTCTTCCTGCATACTTGTATGGGCCTGTGCCGATCACGTCCTTTGAAGGATCTATATTCCTAGGAATGATGGCAGTGGTGATATGAGCCAGGAACTCCGAGTCAGGCGCGCTGAGTTTGACTACTACAGTATCATCTCCCTTAGCCTTCACGGATTTGATGCCTGCCACGTCGCTTACCAGAGGCTCACCTGTCTCAAGGCCTGCCGCTCTGGAGAGTGAGTATACCACGTCGTCAATGGTAACATCTTTACCGTTGTGGAACTTGACGCCCTTGCGGAGTACGAAGGTGTACTTGTCAGCAGCATCGTTTACAGAATAGCTCTCTGCTAACGCAGGCTGCATGTTTCCATCCTCATCAGGTTTCATTAGACCCTCGAAGACATTAAAAAGCACTTCTCTGGTAGCCGCAGATGATGAGGAAACGTGAGGGTCAAGGCTGGAATCCAGATCCGCCGTGACTCCTACGGTCATCTCTCCGCCGTAAACAGGTTCACCGTCGTAAACAGGATTGGTGGTAATGTCAGTCCCACCGTTGTTTCCGCCGCCCCCGCAGGCTGCTAAGGTAAATACCATGAGAAGTGATAATACTAAAACTGCTATTTTCTTTTTCATTGTCTTATGCTCCTTCTGATAATACGAAAAAACGAATGACCCGGCCGTCCGGATGCGTGTATTGGTTGAGATTCTGTCCACGGTTTTCCGGCCGTCCGGAAGAGCATAAAAACTTTTCTATCCATTAAGCATAGCTTTGCTTATTATGTATAGTATCATTAAGTAAAAAAAGTGTCAAGTTAATGCGGTGCCGCCCTTTTAAAAAATCTGCAAAAAATCCGTAATTGGGCTGAAAGGAAAAAACGCATGTGTTATTATGTATTCAGCGGATCAGGCGAAAGATCCGTTTTTTTAATATGCTGGACACGGCCCTGGTTTGATCACCGGGGTCTGTTATTAAAACGAGAGGAGAAAAACATGAAAACTATCGAAGAATTCAACGATTACTTAGCACTGAAGATCCCTGAGATCCTTCCGGACAAACTGAATGAAGGTCTGAAGATGAAAACGGTCACGGTCACCAAGATAAACGACCGCGAACTGCACGGCATCTCATTTGAAACCGACGAAGCAGAGGCTGCGCCGGTTTTTTATATGGAAGATCTCTATGAAGAATACCTAAAAGGCGCTGGCATAGATTGTCTTGCCGCTGAAGCCGCCCACATGTATCTGTGTTCTTTGCTGGACAGCCATAATGTCAAACCTAAGGAGCTGGATTTCAGCAAGGCGAAGGATCACCTTGCTCTCAGGCTGTTAGACATGAGAAAGAACGTCAAATATCTGAGAAGCCTGCCTTACATAAACCTTGGCTATGACCTGGCACTTATCTGCGATATCCAGATGGATGACGGCAACGGCGGTTGCTGGAGAACGAATGTCCAGCGAGGCATGTTTGAGGACGTAATGGACGAAAAAGAACTTTTCGAGTACGCCTTCAGCAACGTTCGTACGATCGATCCTCCCGTGCTCACTTCCGTATCGCGAAACCTTAACGATCTCAGTCCGGTCGACAACCTGCTAAGCACAGGGACAAGGATCAAAGCCAGAGAAAAAGAAGCATTCTACATACTGACCAATAAATATGATCTCTTAGGCGCATCGGTGCTCTTCTATCCCGGCATTCAGGAGGAGATCGCAGATAAACTCGGTGAGAGTTACTACGCGATTCCGAGCTCCATCCACGAATTCCTCATAGTACCGGAGTCCGCGGGTCTTGAGTGGCATTACCTGCGCGATCTGGTACTGGAATCAAACCGTGAAGTCGTCGGTTCCAAAGAAGCCCTGACCGACAAGGTCTTCTACTATGATTATGATCTCGGTTGTTTCAGTGAGGCATGCGACTCTACCGTAAACACTTCTGTGAACTCATGATAAAACTCCGCGCAAAACGCGGAGTCCGTGCATATCAAAAGAGACCGGTCTCAGCCGGTCCCTTGATCATTTAGTCCATAGTCGATATTACAGGGCTTCCTTTGGATACGTTCTCATATATCCATTTAGCATGGCTTAGCGAAGTACGTACACATCCATGGGAAGCATTGATTCCCAGTCTGCCATCCTGGACCACGGTCTGGCTGCCGTGTTCGTAGAGGATGGAATGGATGAAATACGGACCTGCGAAGTTAGTGCAGTACCATACGCTGTATGTATCTCCGAACGTATAAGTCTTGTACCTTACATGGAAGTTTCCTCTCGGAGTGTACTGCTTAGCCTCAGTGACCTTGTCATTAAGTCCTGTGGTGCAGGACCACTGATAGATCATTACCCAATCGCCGTCCATGTTCTCGAATACGTTGATCCTGTGTCTTGAAACGCAAATGGTGACGAGATACTTAGACTCAACAGGTGTAGCCTGAACTTTCTCCCAGACAACGCTGGTAGCTCCGTGGCACTCGCCTGTAGAGCTGTCAAAGTAGTAGTGCTCTCCGTTTATGATCTGTGACCCCTTGACAGGTGCGCCATATCTGTAGTAGTACTTTCTCCCGTCTATAGTGCACCAGCCCGAAACGTCAGCGACTTCGCTGTCCTTATCGCTCCACTTGCCATAAGCGGTGTATCCGCCATATGTGTTGATTGCTCTGACCTTGACATAGTATCTTGTATTGTTCGTAAGTCCGGAAAGGAGATATGAATTCACCTCGCCATCGTTCTTAACGGTAACGGTCTGCGCGTTTTCAAAAGTGCTGCTTGTGGAATACTTGATCTCAAAAGAAGTTGCGTTCTTCTTGGAGCGCTTCGACCACTTGACCTTGATGAAAGGCTTTTTAACGGTCAGCTTGAGGGTCTCCTTGGACGGAGTGGAAGGAAGCGTCTTCAGGCTGCTGTAGTCACTCTTCTTGCCGGTGACAGTCTTGCCTGTGACCTTGTCCTCTGCATATGCAGCTACTTTAAACTTATATATTGATTTAGATGAAAGACCTTTAACTGTGTAAGTCGTGTTCTTGACGCCTTCCACATTAGCGATCTGCACATATTTACCGGAATCGTTCTTTTTATATACGTAATAGCCTGCTACCTTAGTACCGGGATGCTTTTTCCAGCTAAGAGTTATGGCATTCTTGGTTCTCTTCTTAGCCTTGGGTGCATCCATCTTAGCTATGATGTAGAACGATGCGCTCTTTGAATCCGTATAGCCTGAATCCTTAGTCGGAGTTACAGTGACCTTAGCCCAGCCGGACTGGATATTATTAGTGTAACTTACCGTGTATGCAGAAGACGGAAGAGTCGATCCATTCTTCAGTATGACTGATTTGACCTTGGGTCTTCTCTCTTTGCCGTTATACGCCGCTACGGAATATGACAGGGTGATCTTTGCGCTCTTGATAGACTCCTTATTTGTCTTGACGTACAGATATGAGCTCAAAGGGCCGGCAACCTTCTCACCGGTCACGGTATCCTTTTTATAGGCGGCAACTTTGTATCTGTATTCCTTACCGGGAAGGAGATTTTTGATCGTAAGAGAAGTATTCGAACTTCCCTTCAATGTCTTGATCAGAGTGCTAGTACCGGCGGTTTTGTCATACTTATATACCATGTAGCCGTCTATCTTGGACTTGGTATATTCCGCCCAATTAAGCGTGACCTTTCTCGATGTCTTAGAGCTGAGCTCCGGTGTGGTCATTTTGCCTATTATGGTAAATGTAGCCGTAGCTGCTCCGGTGTAACCCGTGCCCTCTTTGGCAGTCACTGTTACAGTAGCTGTGCCAGAGGCCTTGTTGTCGGCATAAGTCACTTTGTAGTTTGAAGCCTCTACCACAGTACCGTCTTCAAGTGTTACTGAAGTTACAGTTGGCTTGTTCTTGTTGCCGGTATACTTATATACTGTGTTGCTCAGTGCGACTGTCGCGCCATCGATACTGACGTCCTCAGGAGGTTCCGGATCATCAGGAGGATCACTGGGAGGATCATCCGCATTGATCTGTGCTTCCATTGAACTCTCAGCAGCATCCGCACTGATCTGTGCTTCCATTGAACTCTCAGCAGCATCCGCATTGATCTGTGCTTCTGCCGAACCTTCTGCATAGACCATCCCTGCAGTACTCAGCGTCAGGGAGAACATCAGCATCAGAGATATTAATATGACAAGTATTCTTTTCATTTCTATATAACTCCTAAAAATAATCACAGATATTATACACGCATAACATCTATAAAGCAAGTAAAATTGTCAGTATTTTTCCACTATTATTTAACATTGAAACATTTCAAATAATTATAATTGTAATTGTAATTGCTACCAATTAGCCTCTATGCTATAATCTAATGGTGTAAAAGGAGATTGAAATGTTCAAAGCAGATTTCGATAAAACGTCAACAGGAGCTGTATCTAAATCCTCCATGCTTGCGAAGGATCCGCTGGGATACTTCGTGCTCTCAATGCTTGCTGGAGCGTATATAGGCATAGGCGTTCTCCTGGCGTTCACCATAGGCGGTCAGCTGCAGGGAGCGCCCTGCACCAAGGTCGTGATGGGTCTTTCGTTCGGCGTAGCGCTGAGTCTCGTAGTCATGGCAGGAGCCGAGCTCTTCACGGGGAACAACATGGTCATGGCCATGGGTATCCTTGGCAAAAAAATCAAGATCGGTGATGCTGTCAAACTCTGGTGCGTTTGCTGGCTTGGAAATTTAGCCGGAGCTGTCATTCTGGCTGTTATCTATCATCTGACCGGTCTCGGTACTGGCGATGTGGCGACCTTCATGGCCGCAGGCGCATCCGCCAAGATGTCCGCAGGAATCGTGCCTCTTATCATGCGAGGGATACTCTGTAACTTCCTCGTGTGCCTCGCCGTATGGAGCGCAGGCAGAGCCACTTCAGACTTCGGCAAACTGATGATGATATTCTGGTGCCTCTTCGTTTTCATAACGACGGGCTTCGAGCACAGCATCGCTAATATGACCTTGATGACGGTAGCTCTTCTGAATCCGGCAGAACAGGCCGTGTCAGCAGGCGGTTACTTCTACAATCTCCTCTTTGTCACTTTGGGTAATATGATAGGAGGAATCGTATTCGTCGCACTTCCCTACTATATCGCTCAAAGAAAAGACGACTGAACCAAGATATAACGAAACTGCCTGCGTGATAAACGGCGCAGGCAGTTTTTTGTGAAAACAAAGAAAAAAAGATTGAAATCTATAAAAAGTGTGTTATAATATAATTCGCGTCGGGGTGTAGCTCAGCTTGGTAGAGCACTTCGTTAGGGACGAAGTGGCCACAGGTTCAAATCCTGCCACTCCGACCATTTTTATTTTTTGTAATATGTTGTGGGGCGTTAGCTCAGCTGGGAGAGCGCAAGGTTCGCACTCATGAGGCCAGGGGTTCGATCCCCCTACGCTCCACCATGAAATAAAAAGACGGTCAATTGACCGTCTTTTTATTTCATGGTGGAGCGTAGGGGGATCGAACCCCTGGCCTCATGAGTGCGAACCTTGCGCTCTCCCAGCTGAGCTAACGCCCCACAACATATTACAAAAAATAAAAATGGTCGGAGTGGCAGGATTTGAACCTGTGGCCACTTCGTCCCTAACGAAGTGCTCTACCAAGCTGAGCTACACCCCGACGCGAATTATATTATAACACACTTTTTATAGATTTCAATCTTTTTTTCTTTGTTTTCACAAAAAACTGCCTGCGCCGTTTATCACGCAGGCAGTTTCGTTATATCTTGGTTCAGTCGTCTTTTCTTTGAGCGATATAGTAGGGAAGTGCGACGAATACGATTCCTCCTATCATATTACCCAAAGTGACAAAGAGGAGATTGTAGAAGTAACCGCCTGCTGACACGGCCTGTTCTGCCGGATTCAGAAGAGCTACCGTCATCAAGGTCATATTAGCGATGCTGTGCTCGAAGCCCGTCGTTATGAAAACGAAGAGGCACCAGAATATCATCATCAGTTTGCCGAAGTCTGAAGTGGCTCTGCCTGCGCTCCATACGGCGAGGCACACGAGGAAGTTACAGAGTATCCCTCGCATGATAAGAGGCACGATTCCTGCGGACATCTTGGCGGATGCGCCTGCGGCCATGAAGGTCGCCACATCGCCAGTACCGAGACCGGTCAGATGATAGATAACAGCCAGAATGACAGCTCCGGCTAAATTTCCAAGCCAGCAAACGCACCAGAGTTTGACAGCATCACCGATCTTGATTTTTTTGCCAAGGATACCCATGGCCATGACCATGTTGTTCCCCGTGAAGAGCTCGGCTCCTGCCATGACTACGAGACTCAGCGCTACGCCGAACGAAAGACCCATCACGACCTTGGTGCAGGGCGCTCCCTGCAGCTGACCGCCTATGGTGAACGCCAGGAGAACGCCTATGCCTATATACGCTCCAGCAAGCATTGAGAGCACGAAGTATCCCAGCGGATCCTTCGCAAGCATGGAGGATTTAGATACAGCTCCTGTTGACGTTTTATCGAAATCTGCTTTGAACATTTCAATCTCCTTTTACACCATTAGATTATAGCATAGAGGCTAATTGGTAGCAATTACAATTACAATTATAATTATTTGAAATGTTTCAATGTTAAATAATAGTGGAAAAATACTGACAATTTTACTTGCTTTATAGATGTTATGCGTGTATAATATCTGTGATTATTTTTAGGAGTTATATAGAAATGAAAAGAATACTTGTCATATTAATATCTCTGATGCTGATGTTCTCCCTGACGCTGAGTACTGCAGGGATGGTCTATGCAGAAGGTTCGGCAGAAGCACAGATCAATGCGGATGCTGCTGAGAGTTCAATGGAAGCACAGATCAGTGCGGATGCTGCTGAGAGTTCAATGGAAGCACAGATCAATGCGGATGATCCTCCCAGTGATCCTCCTGATGATCCGGAACCTCCTGAGGACGTCAGTATCGATGGCGCGACAGTCGCACTGAGCAACACAGTATATAAGTATACCGGCAACAAGAACAAGCCAACTGTAACTTCAGTAACACTTGAAGACGGTACTGTGGTAGAGGCTTCAAACTACAAAGTGACTTATGCCGACAACAAGGCCTCTGGCACAGCTACTGTAACAGTGACTGCCAAAGAGGGCACGGGTTACACCGGAGCAGCTACGGCTACATTTACCATAATAGGCAAAATGACCACACCGGAGCTCAGCTCTAAGACATCGAGAAAGGTCACGCTTAATTGGGCGGAATATACCAAGTCCAAGATAGACGGCTACATGGTATATAAGTATGACAAAACCGCCGGTACTAGCACTCTGATCAAGACATTGAAGGGAAGTTCGAATACTTCTCTTACGATCAAAAATCTCCTTCCCGGTAAGGAATACAGATACAAAGTTGCCGCCTATAAAAAGGATACCGTGACCGGTGAGAAGGTTGCCGGCCCTTTGAGCTCATATCTGTACGTCAAGACAAATAAGGAGTCTATCAAGAGCGCAAAGATCACCCTGTCATATTCCGTAGCGGCGTATAACGGCAAAGAGAGAAGACCCAAGGTCAAATCAGTCATACTGAAGAATGGATCGACTCTTCCGTCTTCTGCATACACGGTAAGTTACACTAATAATATCCAGTCCGGCTGGGCTAAGGTCACTGTAACTCCGACTAAGGATTCAGGCTATACGGATTCAAAGAGCGCATCGTTCTACATCATAGCTAAGATGGATGCACCCAAGGCTAAGAAGAGAACCAAGAATGCCATAACTCTTAGCTGGAAAAAGCATCCCGGTACTAAGGTAGCAGGCTATTACGTATATAAAAAGAACGATTCCGGTAAATATGTGCAGATCGCTAATGTGGAAGGCGTCAAGAACACGACTTACACAGTTAAAGGTCTTTCATCTAAATCAATATATAAGTTTAAAGTAGCTGCATATGCAGAGGACAAGGTCACAGGCAAGACTGTCACCGGCAAGAAGAGTGACTACAGCAGCCTGAAGACGCTTCCTTCCACTCCGTCCAAGGAGACCCTCAAGCTGACCGTTAAAAAGCCTTTCATCAAGGTCAAGTGGTCGAAGCGCTCCAAGAAGAACGCAACTTCTTTTGAGATCAAGTATTCCACAAGCAGCACTTTTGAAAACGCGCAGACCGTTACCGTTAAGAACGATGGCGAGGTGAATTCATATCTCCTTTCCGGACTTACGAACAATACAAGATACTATGTCAAGGTCAGAGCAATCAACACATATGGCGGATACACCGCTTATGGCAAGTGGAGCGATAAGGACAGCGAAGTCGCTGACGTTTCGGGCTGGTGCACTATAGACGGGAGAAAGTACTACTACAGATATGGCGCACCTGTCAAGGGGTCACAGATCATAAACGGAGAGCACTACTACTTTGACAGCTCTACAGGCGAGTGCCACGGAGCTACCAGCGTTGTCTGGGAGAAAGTTCAGGCTACACCTGTTGAGTCTAAGTATCTCGTCACCATTTGCGTTTCAAGACACAGGATCAACGTATTCGAGAACATGGACGGCGATTGGGTAATGATCTATCAGTGGTCCTGCACCACAGGACTTAATGACAAGGTCACTGAGGCTAAGCAGTACACTCCGAGAGGAAACTTCCATGTAAGGTACAAGACTTATACGTTCGGAGATACATACAGCGTATGGTACTGCACTAACTTCGCAGGTCCGTATTTCATCCATTCCATCCTCTACGAACACGGCAGCCAGACCGTGGTCCAGGATGGCAGACTGGGAATCAATGCTTCCCATGGATGTGTACGTACTTCGCTAAGCCATGCTAAATGGATATATGAGAACGTATCCAAAGGAAGCCCTGTAATATCGACTATGGACTAAATGATCAAGGGACCGGCTGAGACCGGTCTCTTTTGATATGCACGGACTCCGCGTTTTGCGCGGAGTTTTATCATGAGTTCACAGAAGTGTTTACGGTAGAGTCGCATGCCTCACTGAAACAACCGAGATCATAATCATAGTAGAAGACCTTGTCGGTCAGGGCTTCTTTGGAACCGACGACTTCACGGTTTGATTCCAGTACCAGATCGCGCAGGTAATGCCACTCAAGACCCGCGGACTCCGGTACTATGAGGAATTCGTGGATGGAGCTCGGAATCGCGTAGTAACTCTCACCGAGTTTATCTGCGATCTCCTCCTGAATGCCGGGATAGAAGAGCACCGATGCGCCTAAGAGATCATATTTATTGGTCAGTATGTAGAATGCTTCTTTTTCTCTGGCTTTGATCCTTGTCCCTGTGCTTAGCAGGTTGTCGACCGGACTGAGATCGTTAAGGTTTCGCGATACGGAAGTGAGCACGGGAGGATCGATCGTACGAACGTTGCTGAAGGCGTACTCGAAAAGTTCTTTTTCGTCCATTACGTCCTCAAACATGCCTCGCTGGACATTCGTTCTCCAGCAACCGCCGTTGCCGTCATCCATCTGGATATCGCAGATAAGTGCCAGGTCATAGCCAAGGTTTATGTAAGGCAGGCTTCTCAGATATTTGACGTTCTTTCTCATGTCTAACAGCCTGAGAGCAAGGTGATCCTTCGCCTTGCTGAAATCCAGCTCCTTAGGTTTGACATTATGGCTGTCCAGCAAAGAACACAGATACATGTGGGCGGCTTCAGCGGCAAGACAATCTATGCCAGCGCCTTTTAGGTATTCTTCATAGAGATCTTCCATATAAAAAACCGGCGCAGCCTCTGCTTCGTCGGTTTCAAATGAGATGCCGTGCAGTTCGCGGTCGTTTATCTTGGTGACCGTGACCGTTTTCATCTTCAGACCTTCATTCAGTTTGTCCGGAAGGATCTCAGGGATCTTCAGTGCTAAGTAATCGTTGAATTCTTCGATAGTTTTCATGTTTTTCTCCTCTCGTTTTAATAACAGACCCCGGTGATCAAACCAGGGCCGTGTCCAGCATATTAAAAAAACGGATCTTTCGCCTGATCCGCTGAATACATAATAACACATGCGTTTTTTCCTTTCAGCCCAATTACGGATTTTTTGCAGATTTTTTAAAAGGGCGGCACCGCATTAACTTGACACTTTTTTTACTTAATGATACTATACATAATAAGCAAAGCTATGCTTAATGGATAGAAAAGTTTTTATGCTCTTCCGGACGGCCGGAAAACCGTGGACAGAATCTCAACCAATACACGCATCCGGACGGCCGGGTCATTCGTTTTTTCGTATTATCAGAAGGAGCATAAGACAATGAAAAAGAAAATAGCAGTTTTAGTATTATCACTTCTCATGGTATTTACCTTAGCAGCCTGCGGGGGCGGCGGAAACAACGGTGGGACTGACATTACCACCAATCCTGTTTACGACGGTGAACCTGTTTACGGCGGAGAGATGACCGTAGGAGTCACGGCGGATCTGGATTCCAGCCTTGACCCTCACGTTTCCTCATCATCTGCGGCTACCAGAGAAGTGCTTTTTAATGTCTTCGAGGGTCTAATGAAACCTGATGAGGATGGAAACATGCAGCCTGCGTTAGCAGAGAGCTATTCTGTAAACGATGCTGCTGACAAGTACACCTTCGTACTCCGCAAGGGCGTCAAGTTCCACAACGGTAAAGATGTTACCATTGACGACGTGGTATACTCACTCTCCAGAGCGGCAGGCCTTGAGACAGGTGAGCCTCTGGTAAGCGACGTGGCAGGCATCAAATCCGTGAAGGCTAAGGGAGATGATACTGTAGTAGTCAAACTCAGCGCGCCTGACTCGGAGTTCCTGGCTCATATCACCACTGCCATCATTCCTAGGAATATAGATCCTTCAAAGGACGTGATCGGCACAGGCCCATACAAGTATGCAGGAAGAAAGGTCCAGGAGAGCATCACTTTTGAAAAGTTTGATGAATACTGGGGAGAACCTGCTTATCTGGATAAGATCACCATCAAAGTCATCGACAACGCGGAGACTCTGGTAATGAGCCTTAAGTCCGGAGCTATCGACATGGCTGCTCACCTAGTATTCAGCCAGGTGAAGGAACTCAGCGATATGAACATCTTCGAAGGTGCCAGCAACGCTGTGCAGGCTCTGTACCTCAATAATGCTGTGGAGCCTCTCACCGATGAGAGGGTAAGAAAGGCGCTTTGCTATGCGATCGACAAGCAGGCGATCCTGGATCTGGCTTTTGACGGTCATGGCGCCCTGGTAGGATCAAGCATGTTCCCTGCATTCAAGAAGTATTTCGATGATGAGCTCACCAACTACTATACTTACGATCCTGCTAAGGCAAAGGAACTCCTTAAAGAGGCCGGATATGAGAACGGCTTCGATCTTACCATCACAGTTCCTTCCAACATGCAGCAGCACGTGGATACCGCTCAGGTAATCGTAGAGCAACTTCAGGGCGTCGGCATTAACGCAAAGATCAATCAGGTGGAATGGGCCACATGGCTTGAGGAGACCTATAAGGGAAGGAATTTCGAATCTACCATCGTGAGCTTTGATGCACACGGAGTTGCAGCATCTGATATGCTGGCCAGGTTCCAGGCTGACAATGGCAAGAACATGATCAATTTCTCCAGCGGAGAATATGACAGAGTATATAAGAACGCCATTTCAACTACTGATGATGCCGCTCAGACTATGTTATTCAAAGAATGCGAGAAGATCCTTACTGAGGAAGCTGCCAACGTGTATATCCAGGACGTTGCATCCTTCGTTGCCATGGGAAGCAGTTTCTATGGCTATGAGTTCTATCCTCTTTACGTAATAGATTTTGCTAAAATATTCAAGACCGCATAACACTTAATAAATGAAGTATGTACTAAAAAAGACGGGCATCCTGATCATAACTCTGATTTTGATCTCTTTGCTTGCATTTCTGGCATTTCAGATAATTCCGGGAGATCCTGTGACCAAGCTCCTGGGAACGGACTACACGCCTGAAAGGGCGGCCGCTCTCAGAGAGCAGCTTGGCTTGAACGGAAATATCTTCGTGAGATATTTCCGATGGCTAAAAGGCCTCGTTATGGGCGATCCGGGGATAAGCTACAGTTATTTTTTGCCTGTAAAGGAAGTATTAAAGGGAAAGGTCAGCCTTACGGCGACCCTTTCTCTTTTGTCATGGATAATTGTAACTGTCATCAGCATTCCTTTGGGTATCATTATGGTCAGATACCAGAATGAGTTCTTCAGAAGGATAAGCGTGGCTCTGAACCAGATCTTCATGGCGATCCCGCCATTTTTCCTGGGCATGATCCTGGCATATCTGTTCGGACTGATACTCAAGGTCTTCACTCCGGGAGTATATATTCCTTTGAGTGAGAACTTCGGTAAAGGATTGGTATATCTTCTGTTCCCGGCTCTGGCAATATCGCTTCCGAAGGCTGCTAAGGTGGCAAAACTGCTGCATGCATCCATCCAGGAAGAGATGACCAAGGACTATGTGAGGACAGCCTACAGCCGTGGAAACTCCAGGTGGGCGGTAATTAGAGTCCACGTACTCAGGAATGCGCTTCTTCCTACAATTACATATATTGCCATGACCCTGGCTGATATAGTTGCAGGTTCCATCGTAGTGGAGCAGGTATTCGCACTCCCGGGCCTTGGCAGGCTTCTCATCACGAGCATAGGAAACCGCGATTATCCGGTGGCAGAATGTATCGTGGTGATCATCGCCTTTGTGGTTGTATTTATGAATTATTTGGCGGACATCGTGACTCAGTATGTAGATCCGCGTGTGAGATTGGGGTGAGAATATGATCAAAGGTTTGAATTCACATTTCAAGATCGGCGCGATCATCACCGGCTTCATGCTTCTGGTGATAATAATAGGCATTTTCTGGACGCCATACGATCCCAACCAGATGAACGGCGCAGAGAAGATGGCAGCACCAAGCCTGGCACATCTTTTCGGAACGGACAATTTCGGCAGGGATATCTTTTCGAGAGTGGTACAGGGAGCAGGCGCGACCTTCATGATCGCCTTTGCGACAGTCGCCATCGGTCTGTTCGTGGGCATCATCGTGGGGCTTTTCACCGGCTACTTCGGAGGCTGGCTTGATGAAGTGCTCATGAGGATCAACGACAGCATCCTGGCCTTCCCGAGCATCCTCCTCGCGCTCGTACTTATAGCCATCTTCGGTGGAGGCAAGTACAACATTATCCTGGCACTGGGCATACTTTTCATACCAAGTTTCGCCAGGCTCGTCCGAACAGAAGTCGCCCGCCAGAAAAACATGGATTACGTGAGAAACGCCAAACTCATGGGCGTAGGTACCATGAGACTGCTTTTCGTGCATATACTTCCGAACATAGTGCCCGTGCTTCTGTCAGCCATCGCGATCGGCTTTAATAACGCTGTGCTCGCGGAGGCTTCCATGAGCTTCCTCGGTGTAGGCGTGCAGCCGCCTGATCCCAGCCTCGGCAGGATGCTGAACGAAGCTCAGACATATCTCATGAGCGCTCCCTGGTATGCCATGTCAGCCGGCTTCGCTATCATACTTCTGGTGCTCGGCTTCGGACTCTTAGGCGAAGGACTGGGAGGTGAGAGACGTGGTTGACGTTAAGAAAAAATACGATCCGAGAGAGGTTATGCTGGAGGTCCACGGCCTCAGGGTGACTTTCAAATCCACCGGTAAAGAAGCAGTGAGAGGCATTGATTTCTTCATGAAGAACGGTCAGCGTGTAGGCCTGGTTGGAGAATCAGGTTCAGGCAAGACCGTTACCGCTATGGCTATTTCAGGCCTTATCGAAAGATACAACGTCGATATAGAAGGAGAGATCCTCTTTAACGGAAAGAACCTTAGAAGCTGCTCCAGAGAAGAGATGAGACGCATTCAGGGAAGGGGCATCGGAGTGGTATTCCAGGAGCCTATGACAAGCCTCAATCCTCTGATGAAGATCGGACCTCAGATCGAGGAGACGCTCATACTCCACACCAAGAAAAACAAGGAAGAGAGAAGAGCGCTCGTACTGGAAGCAATGGAAAAAGTAGGTCTCCCTGAGCCGGAGATAACTTACGATAAATATCCTCATCAGCTGTCAGGAGGTCAGCGTCAGCGTGCCATGATCGCATCTGCCTTCGTGGTGGTGCCGCAGCTTCTGATATGCGATGAGCCTACAACTGCACTGGATGTTAGAGTCCAGGCCCAGATCCTTAAACTGCTGAGAAGTCTAAGTGAGGAGTATGGCGTAGGAATACTCCTGATCAGCCATGATCTAAGAGTAATCAGACAGCTCTGCGACAGGGTCGACGTTATGTACAAGGGCGAGATCGTTGAAGCCGGTCTTACAGAGAAGGTCTTTAATGATCCTCAGCACGAGTACACGAAGCAGCTGATATCAGCTATCCCTTCGAGAGAGAAAGTACGTTCCGCAGAAGAAAACGAGGACCGCGATGAAGCATGATACCAGAATAATAGACAAAAGCACAGAAGAGAGCGATCTGGTGCTGGACGTCAGAGACCTGACAGTCACATACAAGACTTCATCGGTCTTTGGATCCAAGTCGTCCTATACCGCGGTGAACCATGTGAACCTGAGCATACGTCAGGGCGAGATCCTGGGACTCGTGGGAGAATCCGGCTGTGGCAAGTCGACCATGTCCAGAGCGATACTCGGCATGCTTGACGACGCGGAGATAACCGGAGAGATAATCCACTATACCAGACGCCCTCAGATGGTCTTCCAAGATCCTTTCTCCAGCCTTAATCCAGCCAAGACCATCGGCTGGATACTCGAAGAGCCCTTGAGGATCTTCGGTAAATACGACGAAAAAGAGAGAAAAGCCAGGGTTCTGGACATGATGGACAGAGTTGGCTTGGAGAGAGAACTGATAGACAGAAAGCCTTATGAACTATCAGGAGGGCAGAAGCAGAGAGTCTCCATTGGAGTCGCTTTGATCAGGAGGCCCAGACTAATCGTAGCTGACGAACCGGTATCTGCGCTCGACGTTTCGATCCAGGGCCAGATATTGAGACTGCTTTTGGAACTGAGAGACGATCTGGATCTGTCTTATCTTTTCATCACACACGATCTGAACGTTTGCTATTCCATCTGCGATAGGGTAGCAGTAATGTATAATGGCCAAATAGTTGAAGAGGGACCGGTGGAAAGGGTATATAATGACCCTCAGCATGAGTACACCAAGACTCTTCTGGAAGCTGCGCTTATCTGACCGATCATGATCATGATCGGTCTATATTTCGAAAGGACCATATTTCTAAATGAAAGCCATGACGCTGAGAGACCTCAGCATTGGACAAAAAGCAATAATAACGGACGTCGAAGGGCAAGGCGCTCTGAGGCAGCATCTCCTTGACATGGGCGTGATCCCTCAGGCTGAGGTGAGCATAGTCAAATTTGCTCCGATGGGAGATCCTGTGGAGGTCAGGATACACGGCTATTCGCTTACGCTCAGGCTGGCGGAAGCCGAGCATATCAAAGTAGTGCCATCAGGTGAAGCCGACATAGAACCTCAGAAACCCGGCGCAGGCGCTTCAATGGGTAAGGTGGAGCACCCCGGACTCGGAGAGGGCGGCAAGTACCACCCTAAGGGAAGCGGTGAAGCACTGCCGGAGGATACTTTGCTGACCTTCGCTCTCGTGGGCAATCAAAACTGCGGTAAGACGACGCTGTTCAACCAGCTCACCGGTTCAAACCAGAGGGTCGGTAATTTCCCCGGGGTCACTGTAGACCGCAAGGATGGCGTCATCAAGGGCCATCCGAACACGCTGGTAACTGATCTGCCCGGCATCTACTCGATGTCGCCTTACAGCAGCGAGGAGATCGTATCCAGAAATTTCGTGCTCCAGGAGAAGCCGAAGGCTATAATCAACATAGTTGACGCCACCAACATAGAGAGAAATATGTATCTGACTCTTCAGCTCCTGGAGATGGAAATACCGATGGTCGTGGCTCTTAACATGATGGATGAGCTCATCTCCAACGGCGGTATGGTCGACGTCAACATGATGGAATCCATGCTGGGAGTTCCTGTCATTCCGATCTCCGCAGCGAAGAATCAGGGTATAGAGGAGCTGATCGACCATGCCATCCATATCGCCAAATACCAGGAGAGACCCGGCAGACAGGATTTCTGCGATGAGAACGATAATGGCGGAGCTGTGCACAGAGGCATACATGCGGTCACTTATCTGATAGGTGATCATGCCAAGAGATGCGGTTATCCGGAACTTTTCGCAGCAGGCAAGGTCATTGAGGGCGATGAACTGGTAATGGAGCCTCTCAAACTCGATCAGAACGAGAGAGAGACCATAGAGCACATAGTCCAGCAGATGGAGACTGAGAGAGGCCTTGACAGGAATGCCGCCATGGCGGAGATGAGGTTTGCCTTTATTCAGAAAGTCTGTGACATGACCGTCAAGAAACCTTCCGAGAGCAAGGAGAGAGTCAAAAGCGAGCGCATAGACCGTCTGCTGACCGGCAAATATACCGCCATCCCGACCTTCATCGTGATCATGGGCCTGATCTTCTATCTGACTTTCAATGTGATCGGTCTCTTCCTGCAGAATCTCCTGGAGGCAGGAGTGGAATGGGCGACGGAAACAGTGGACAGCATAATGGTATCCGCGAACGTCAATCCGTTCATTCACGGCATAATAATAGACGGCATTTTCACCGGCGTTGGAAGTGTGCTCAGCTTCCTGCCGATAATCGTGACGCTGTTCTTTTTCTTATCGATACTTGAGGATTCGGGCTATACGGCTAGAATTGCCTTCGTGATGGACAGACTCCTTCGTAAGATAGGATTGTCGGGCAGAAGCATCGTGCCGATGCTGATAGGTTTCGGATGTACGGTACCTGCAGTGATGGCCACAAGGACGCTTCCGAGTGAGAGAGACCGTCGTATGACGATCCTGCTTACGCCTTTCATGAGCTGTTCGGCCAAACTGCCGATCTATGGATACTTCGTGAACGCTTTCTTCCCTAAGCAGGGCGGCTTCATAATGATCGGCCTGTATCTTCTGGGGATAATCATAGGCATACTGATCGCGCTCCTGTACAGAAACACTCTGTTCAAGGGCGAGGCAGTACCATTTGTTATGGAATTACCGAATTACAGGATGCCGAGTTCGAGAAACGTGTTCCAGCTGTTGTGGGAGAAAGCAAAAGACTTCCTTGAGAGGGCCTTCTCAGTGATCCTCGTAGCCACTGTCATCATCTGGCTTCTTAAGAGTTTCGATCCCAGCTTCCAGATGGTCACGGATGCCAAGGACAGCATACTTGCTATAATCGCAGGCTGGTTCGCGCCTCTGATGGCGCCTCTGGGACTTGGTGACTGGAGGATATGCACAGCGCTGATCTCCGGCTTCATGGCCAAGGAGAGCGTGGTAGCCTCGCTTCTCGTGCTCTTTGAGAATGGAGTGGCCGGAGCCATAAGTCCGCTGTCCGCAGGAGCTTTGCTGGTCTTCTCACTGCTATACGCACCATGCGTGGCGGCGATAGCCTCCATCAGGAGAGAGATGGGCAGCAAATGGGCCGTCGGAGTAGTCATCTGGCAATGCGCGATCGCATGGGTCGCCGGACTGGCTGTGTACCTGATAGGCGGATTGTTGTAGAAAAATAAAAAATCAGATAAGTTTAAGTGAAACTTCTCCGCTGGAAAGGTCTTCGACCGATCCGTCGGAGAATTTTACTTTGAGAGAAAAATCGTCGTTTATTCTGATGGCAGTCGCTGGGCGGATGGAGGCGCCGGAGATGATGCGTATATCTCTGCCGCTAGTTATATCGTAAGTTCTGTAAGCTTCAAGATATTCTTCATAGGCATAAGGCCAGTTCGCGCTGAGTTTATCCATCTCTTTGATCATAGCTGCAGCGAGCTCAGCCCTCGAGATCTCATGGCCGGCCTCTATGGCAAGAGATGTGGCGATATCGGATATGTCCTCCGGGAAGTCTTCAGGCGAGTTGTTCACGTTGATGCCGATACCGGCTATGATGCTGTCTATACTGCCTGTGCTGTTATCTATCAACATTTCTGTAAGTATGCCGCAGAGTTTCCTATCTCCGGAGACGAGATCGTTCACCCACTTGATGCCGAGAGTGAAGCCTGATACTCGCTCAATGGCTCGGACTGTGGCTACAGCCGTCCAGGCGGTCAGACTTACCGCATCTTTGGGAGCAGCTTCCGGCCTTAAAAGATATGAGAAGTATATGCCTTTATCCTTAGGTGAGAAGAAACTTCTGCCCAGTCTGCCTCTGCCGGCATCCTGTTCGTTGGCTATGACGACCTGACCCGTGGATGCACCGTCACGCGCCATATCTTTGAGAACTCTGTTGGTTGAATCTGTCCTGTCCAGCACGAGCACATGCTTCATACGTTCAGCGGCATCTATGTGGTTGTTATCTTTAGCCAGAGCGGCCAGGATGTTGTCGCCGGTCATGTTCAAACCTCTCTTATCATTTATATTTTTGATTATAGATTGCAGCAGGGTGATTGTAAAGCAAATCAGAAGCTTATTCACGATAATTTAGGTATTCATGTGTTAACAGCGGGGTGGTTTATACATAAATAATATGATATAATGGTCATGCAATTCATTGGCATATATTTGCCGCAGGCTTTGAGATGAAAAATGAATTGAATTATTAGTTTTTCAGGAGGGAAAGAAAAAGAATGAAAGAAACAGTTATCAGAAGAGTAGGGGCGTTATTGCTCGCATTGGCACTATGCTTCACCATGATGCCTATGTCGGTATATGCGGATGAAGTACAGGCCCCGGAAGTTCAGGCTGCTGAGGACCAGGAGGGAGTATTCACCACAACAGCTCAGCTGGGCCACATTGAGAAATACGGCAATTTGGTACTGGACACCGATCTCGCCGCACTGACCGAAGCAGGATTTGAATACGGAGACGTAGTCACCGTTAAATTCCTGGATAAGGAAGTTGATATGCCGCTTGTAAGCGATTTTTCTGATGTGGATGAGGGTGAAAAACTGCTTAAAGCTGTTGATGAAAAAGCATGGCTTGCCATCAATATGGGTAATTTTGCAACGACTTTTGGCATCGCAGAAAAGATTACAAACGATGACGGCACCATATACTGGCAGCCTTATGAGGGTGTAACGGATCCGATCAGCATTGAGATCTCTATGAAGGAAAAAGGCGGTTATCTCGAAGAGTATATTATTAGGAAGCTCAATTATACCGATGAAAGAAGCGATTACCCGGATCTATCAGACGCTGAATTCGCTAACTTCAGGGAAGTCACTACTACCGGAATGGGTCAGGGTACCCTTTACAGGACGTCATCTCCCGTCAATCCGATACATAAGAGAAATACCATAGCTGACAACTGCTTAAAGGATGCAGGAGTTACAGTTGTGATGAATCTGGCAGACAGTCAGGAAGAGATAGCGAGCTATGAAGGTTTCACGGAGAGCTATTATTCGACTACTGATTATATCTGCCTAAATATGGGCGTGGATTTCGCGGCTGAGGAGTTCCAGACGAAACTGGCAAACGGATTTAAGTTCTTTGCTGAGAATCCCGGAACTTATGCGATCCACTGCACAGAAGGAAAAGACAGGGCAGGTTTCGTATCTGCTGTCACCGAGTGCTTCATGGGAGCGACCTATGAAGAAGTGTGCGCGGATTACATGACCACTTTCTATAATTACTACGGCGTTAAGAGCGATGAAGATCGCTACAGCGCTATATGCAACGGAAATATTGTGAAGTCCCTGGAGAAAGCCTTCGACGTTGAGGTGCTTTCGGAATGCGACCTTCAGACCGAAGCTACCGAGTATCTCAAGCAGATCGGACTTACAGACGAAGAGATCGAGGCTTTAAAGGCCAATCTGGCTGCAGATCACTCTGGCACTCAACCTGCAGGTGAGATCGAAGATCCCTATGCTCAGGTTGGCTTCATAGAAGCTTATGAGAACGGACTTCTTAAACTGCCTGAGGGCTTGAAAGAAGATGACATTACTCAGCCTAAGTACGGCAATGGTCTGCTTCTCAATGGAACTACTGCAGTTTTAAGAGAAAAGACCGAGATCGTAGGTGAATTTGATTTCAACGGAAATGACGTGGGAAGGATCACCTTCGACGGTCTCTCTGACAAGGGTATCACTGCAAACGTGAGCGTATACCTTGACGATGAAGAGAACCCCAGAGCGACTTTCAGCCTAGGAAGCCAGATGGGCAAAAAAGAATGGGCAAACAAGGGAGATAAGACCTTTGACGTTTACGATTCTCACATCACAGGCAAGCACAAAGTATCGCTGAGCTTCGATTTTGTTAAGAAGTCCACCGGGGAAGCTCTTGCCGATGACGACGAGGTCAGCGTTCTCATCAGATCCATTGAATTCTGTGAGAGCTCCATTCCGGTAATATACTTCAACATCGACGAGAACCAGGGTTCCATTCTGGCCATGAACAGCAGCGAAGACCACAGCGCTGAGTGCTACGGAACTGTGGATATTCAGGTACCCAATGGCTTTGTAAGTGAGTATGAAAATGAGTCAATGGGCGATAAGAAGGGACTCGTGCTCGAATACATACGTGGAAGAGGTAACTCCACCTGGGGCTCAGACAAAAAACCTTACAAGGTGAAGTTCGAAGAATCAGTGGATCTCTTTGGAATGGGAGAGAACAAGCACTGGATCCTTTTGGCTAACAGATTTGATAACAGCCTTATCAGAAACCGCATGACCTACTGGCTGGGCGCTGAATTCGGACTGGAATTCACGCCTCAGTGCGTACCCGTTGAAGTGGTCATGAACGGTGAGTACTACGGAAGCTATCTGCTTTGCGAGCAGATAAGGATCGCAAAGAGCAGGGTCAATATAAATGACCTTGAAAAGAAGAAATATCAGCAGGAAACCGATCCCGAAAAGATCAGCGGCGGCTATCTCATTTCTATGTCTCCTTACGGAGATGAGGATCCTGACAATATGTTCCAGACTTCAAGAGGCATGTCTTTCTTCCTTGAAAGCCCTTCCTTCGAAGACTATCCGAGAAACGAGACCCAGATGAACTATATCACGGGATATATCCAGAAGGTCGAAGATGCGATCTTCGGCAAGGACTTCAAAGATACCGAGGGCAATAAATATACAGAGTATCTGGACATCGACGCAGCCGCCAAATACTGGTGGATCCAGGAATTCTCTGAAAATGGAGATGCCTACGGTTCAGGAAGCACCTATCTTTACAAGAAGGAAAACGCCAAGGACGGCACTAAAGGCAAGCTCTTCTGGGGCCCTCTTTGGGATTTTGACTTCGTGGCATGGGGAGACCTGGACTACAATGTCGACCCTCAGGAGACCTTTGATTACACAAACATGGAATGGTTCGCCAAAATGAGGACCGACCATGAATTCACAGAGAAGCTGAAAGAAGAGTGGGATAAGCTGGATGACCTTCTTACGGATATTACCAAAGAAGGCGGTCTTTTGGATCAGTATTATGAGCAGACAAAGATCTCACGCAAGTATGACTTCGAAAAGTGGGGAGCTTACGGCGGTTGGGATGAAGAAGAAAGCCAGACCGTAAGGACATATGAGGAAGAAGTAGATCAGCTGAGAGACTGGATCGAAAAGAGACACACCTGGGTAAGCGAGAACCTGGATCAGCTGACTCCGAGACTTCTTACCGTGACCTTCAAGGTAAACGGAGAAGTAGTAGGTACCCAGGAAGTAATGGAGGGCTATCCCATCGAGAGCTTCCCTGAGGCACCTGCTGCGAAGAAGGGCTATGTATTCATCGGCTGGTATTCAGAGGACTACGGCATCTTCGTGCCTGGAGACTGTGCTTACGAGGATATGGAGCTTACTCCGTACTACATCAAAGAAAGCGAAATGGTCAAGCCGGAGAAACTCTATTTCGGCAATTATGATCCTTACGTCGTTCTCTGGGGTGATTATGAAGAAGAATATTATCCTTCATATACGATCGTGCCTGAATATGCTGACATCAGGACAATTGAATGGTCCTCATCAGATCCCTCTGTTGCGGAGGTCGACGAATACGGAAATGTGATCTGCCACAAAGCCGGAACAGCAAAGATCACCGGTAAGGTCGGAAATGTAAAGAATTCGTACACCATTCACGTGGTCAAAGCGGAAGATGAGGAGATCAATGATCCCTGGCTGTTAGAGGTCAATAAAAACGAGCTTAACATGATCGTAGGTGACTATGATCAGATAGTTGCCACAGTGGGTCCTCAGCCTTGCTGGGGCTGGGGTACCGAGATCACATGGATCAGCACGGATTATGATGTAGCCGGAGTTGACAACAACGGAGTAGTGACCGCTTACAGCCCTGGAACCACCACACTGATAGCGATAAGTCCTGAAATGGGCATGTATCAGACTGTTAAGGTGACAGTCAAAGCCCTTAAGTCACCGAAGCTTAGCCTTACCGCCAACGTCAGCAAAAAACAGGTCAAGGCAAGCTGGAAGGCCGTGAAGAAAGCTACCAAGTATCAGGTGGCTTACCGCAAGGCAGGCTCAAGCAAGTGGAATTACAGGCCCACGACCAAGACTTCACTTACCATCAAGAACCTGAAGAAGGGTGGCATCTATCAGTTCAAGATGCGCACCATCGGAAAGAACACCAAGAGCAAATGGACTTCCGTTCAGCGTATTTACATGAAAAAGATGACCATGAAGCTCAAGTCCGGCAAGAAGAGCGTCAAGGTAAGCTGGAAGAAGAATTCCAAGGCTGCATATTACGAGATCACATGGTCATATAATTCCAAGATGACAAAGGCCAAGACCATCAAAGTCGCAAGAGGCAAGACTTCATACACCATCAAGAACCTGAAGAAAGGCAAGAGGGTCTACGTGAAGATCAGAGCCATGAGAAAATATAAAGGCAAGACCTATAAGGGCGTTTTAAGCGCGCGCAAATCAGTTAAAGTAAAATAAGTTTTTTACAGGAGGAGCACCATGCTGCATGAAGTAAGTTTTAAGTCATTCAACGAGAGAGACATGGTCCAGGGCTGGGTTTACGTACCCGCCGCTGAACCCAAGGGCATCGTCCAGCTGATCCACGGCTTCGGCGAGCATTCAAGAAGATATTTCCATATGATCGTGGCGTTCATGGACGCTGGCTTCATCGTAGCAGCTGATGACCACGTGGGCCACGGAAAGACCGCAGTGGAGAACGACTGCTGGGGCGACTGGGGCGACAAGGGCCCTCACACCATGATGGAGGACGAGCATACCCTTACAGGCATCGTCAAAGAGATGTACCCCGGGCTTCCTTACTTCATGTTCGGACACAGCATGGGCTCCTTCATCGCAAGGGACTATATTGCAAAATACGGCGACGAGCTCGACGGAGTGACGCTCTGCGGTACCTGCGGTGCTTTTGCGTCGCTTCCGGACACGATGGCAGCCCTTCAGGCTGCAGTAGATGCCGGAAGAGGCATGGATTCGGATGCTGAGTTCACCAACATGCTCTTCGGCTTCATGTTCTCCAGGATCGATGAGCCGGTGGTTCTCGGAAACGAGTGGATCTGCCATTCAAAGTGGGTCCAGGACGACCACGCAGCCGATCCCTTCGACGCGTTCACCAAGCCGGTCACCAACCGCACCATGCTGGACTTCTGCAAAATGATGGACTTCATCACAGGAACCGAGTGGGCGGCCAAGGTGCCAAAAGATCTTCCGATCTACAACATCGGCGGAGATCAGGATCCTGTGGGTTCCTGGGGCGAGGGCGTGTACCAGACTTCCAACTGGCTGGCAGAGACCGGACACAATGTTAAGACCATGCTCTATTCCGGCTATCGCCACGAGATCCACAATTACGATGACCTCAAGTGGGACGTGGAAGACGGTATCGTGGAGTTCTTTATGAGCTGCCTGTAAAGGACGGAGTGCAGCAATATGAGAAGAAAAGACCGTGAGATCACGGATCGCGCTGAGATCCTGGAAGCAATCAGAGCCTGCGACGTGTGCAGGCTGGGCCTGGTGGACGGTGAGTACGCGTATGTTTTGCCTCTGAACTTCGGAATGGATGTGGATGAAGAGGGTGGACTTACGCTTTACTTCCACAGCGCTTTGGAAGGGCATAAGACGGAGCTGTTATGCGAGGGCTGCAAGGCATCCTTTGAGATGGACAGCCGTCACGAACTGGAGTACGATGAAGCCAAAGGTCACTGCACCTACTACTTCGAAAGTGTCATGGGCCGGGGTACGATACGTATCCTGGGAGATGACGAGAAGATGCATGCTCTGGAACTTCTCATGGACCACTACCACCCGGGACAGAATGCGTATTTCAATCCCGCGGCTATGCCGAGGACTTTGGTGTACTCGCTGGAAGTCGAAGAGATGACCGGAAAGCGCAAGATGCCAAAATGAAAAATGATCAAAGAAGCCCTTTAATGAGGGCTTCTCTTGATGTGAATATCTTTCACCCAGCCAAACCCTTGATTTAGCGGGATCTATGTGCTAACGTGAAATCACAGGGAGCACAAAGCTCCTCCTAATCAGAAAGGGGTTCATAATACAATGTTAAGTGAAAAGATTAAAACGATAAGAGAAAAAGAAGGCATGACCCAGGAGGAGTTCGCAAGGGAACTCTTCGTGTCCAGGACCACCGTCACGAAGTGGGAAACCGGTAAGAGCCTCCCGAACATCGACACTCTCAGGATGATATCCGAGAAGTATGAAATATCAATTGACGAACTGCTGCATGACGAAGCTGAATCGGGTTTCTACCGTGCAGGTCAGAAACTGAGCTTCGGGAATATGGAGCTTACTAAGAAACAGAAGATAATTGCGTTTGCTGCATTTTTTCTTGTAGTTGCTGTGATTTTCGTGTCAGTAACTGTGACGAACATCAATCATTCACCTTCTGTTGCAACTGAGAATGAGGTGGTCAACTTTCGTGAATCCATAAAGGCTGCACCTGACATCCTGAAAAAATGGGCCGAAGATAGGGACTATGAGGTGAACGGCGGTACATATTACAGCTCTTCGACCTGGAGAATTTATAGCGAAGGTGAAAAGATGATGGACAATCAGGCTAGATATCAGATATCTTTTTTAACTAAGGATTCCACTTTGGAAGCCGAAATAACGGTTGAAGGAGACAGCACTGATGAATGCCTGGAGAAACTCTTTGAAGATCTTGAAGAGGTTAAGGGCCTTCTCAAAAAATTCTCAGGTCAGGAAGTGAATACCGAATTGATCAGCCAGCAGATAAGCGATATGCGTAATGAAATGGAAGAGAGCCTGGAGACAGAGTATCATTACTATTCGGACCGCTCACTGTTTTCATGGACGGTGGAAGATCTGGAGAATTTCTATATCGGATCAGACTATCATGAGAACAGGTATAGAATGGCATTATATATCAATTCAAATTATTATCTAGATGTAATAAATGCACAGCAGTAAGGAGATGTTATAGGCTGCATTTGCTTTTTCCGGAAGTTGTGTCCTACGGCCGAAGAAACTGTATAGGCTACAATTGTTTTTTTAGGCATTGTGTCCTATGGCTTTTCGGATGAAAACCGCAATGATCCCGCAAAAAATATAATACTGCGGGATTTTTAGTTTTTTGCGGAGAGTTAGCCAAAAAAACGTAGGACACAAAATCAATTATCGCCAGTTGTGTCCTACCGCAAAAAAAATACTATAAGCTACAAATGTCATTTTGGCCAGTTGTGTCTTATGACAAATAATTCACATAAGCTTCAATTACCATTTATGACCTTTGTAGCCTATGATAGTGGAAATCGCATAGGCTACAGCAGCCTTTATGGGCCTTTTATTATTCTTTTTCGGTTGTTACAGCATAATATATATGTTACAATTAACCCAAATGAGCGGTCACTTTTTTAACCGGAAACACGAGGTATCAAAATGGAAGAAATCAAAATTGTTGAAAATATCGAACGCATGCCGATGATCGGCGATCCTGCGCCGAAGTTCAGGGCCATGACCACCATGGGCAAGGTGGATTTCCCGGAGGATTACAAGGGAAGCTGGGTGATCCTTTTCTCGCATCCTGCTGATTTCACGCCGGTGTGCACCACTGAGTTCATCGGTTTCTCCAAGATGGCGGAGGAGTTCGCCACCCTTAACACCAAGCTGATCGGCCTTTCCATCGATTCGCTTCACTCGCATCTGGCCTGGGCCAGGAGCATCGAAACGATTGATCTGGACGGAAACGGCCCTGTGAAGGTGAAGTTCCCGATAATTGCGGACATCAGCATGGAAGTTGCCAGGAAATATGGCATGCTCCAGACCGTCGCCAAGACCCAGACCATCAGAGCGGTGTTCATCATCGACCCGGAGGGCATCATAAGGACGATTCTTTATTATCCCATGAGCACGGGACGCAATCTGCCTGAGATCAAGAGGATAGTGGTGGCTCTTCAGAAACACGACGAGGATAACGTGAGCACTCCCGCTAACTGGCAGCCCGGCGACAACGTGATAATCGGCGCGCCGCTTACCCTTGAAGAGGCTGAGGCTCGCATGGCGTCCGATGACGAGGATCTGGTGAAGTACGACTGGTATCTCACCATGAAAAAGGACAAATAGATGGAGATCAAGCCTATCGCACACATTTATAACGACTTTAATGAGAAGTTCGGCCTGCCGCGTCAGAGCGGCATGGCGGAGCATCTTATGTCCGAGATCATCATGGATGAGGGCTACCGCATGCCGGATGCTTTCAGAGGAATCGAAAACTTCAGCCATCTCTGGCTTATCTGGGAGTTCGATGCCATGGGAGCCGCAAAAGATGAGGACGATGACCGTTGGTCCGCCACCGTCCGTCCGCCTAAGCTCGGCGGAAACGAGAGGGTAGGAGTCTTTGCCACCCGGTCGCCTAACAGGCCTAACCGTCTTGGAATGACGGTGGTCAAGCTGGTGTCCTATGAAGAGACAGCTGACCGCGGTCCTGTGCTCAAGGTTTCCGGGGCTGATATCAGAAACGGTACTGCAATTTATGATATCAAGCCTTATGTTCCTTTTGCGGACTGCGTACCTGAGGCTTCGGAAGGTTTCACATATGAACATAAGGATGAGAAACTTTTCGTTCTGTTTAGCTGCGCCGTGCCTGAGGAACTCTGGGGGGACAGGTTTTTTGCGCTCCAGGAGATACTGGAGCTCGACCCCAGACCGGGCTATCAGGACGACCCGGAGAGGATATATGCTTTTGACTACGGCGAATACGTTGTGAGATTCAAAGTTAATGAGGACCGGCTCATAGTGACCGAAATAGAAGTGAGGGAATGATATGAAGACTATATATCTTGCAGGTGGCTGCTTCTGGGGAATGCAGAAATTCATCGATCAGTTCGAGGGAGTAATCGAGACTGAGGTGGGCTATGCCAACGGTCCGGACAAGGCTCCGTCATATGAAGAAGTCTGCCATGACAGCGGTCACGCAGAGACGGTCAAAGTGGTATACGATGAGGAAAAGATCTCAGCCCGTGAACTGGTGGAGTTCATGTTCCGGGTAATAGATCCCTTCGCCATAAACAAGCAGGGCGGTGATGAGGGCATACAGTACCGCACCGGAGTCTACTATACGACCATAGA
>JAFYJM010000123.1 GCA_017538125.1 Bacillota bacterium | reverse complement strand
GGGGTCGATACCGGATCTCTTGATGAGATTCTGCATTACGGGAATTGAAAGGTCCAGAGATGTGATTGTTTTGAACTGTCCTCCGATGGTTCCTATCGGAGTTCTGCATGCTGCTACGATTACTACGTTTCTCATAATGATTTCCTTTTCTTGAAAAACCGAGGCCTGCTCTTAATGGAGCAGGCCTCTTTGTGAACTTTAAATTCTGTTGAGTGCTTTTTCAACACGTATAAGGCCTTCGATAAGGTTCTTCTGTGATTTTTCTATGTCCTCAGGGCTCCATTTCATGATGCCTTCTCCGGTCTTGAATCCAAGTTTGCCCTGCTCAAGGCACTCGGTGAGCAGCCTTGAAGGCTTGGTCGAATTCTCGATGTGAGGGAAAAGATATTCATGGATATTGTAGGTAAGGTCAATTCCGCCGGAATCTATGACCTCGATCGGAGCCATTACGCCCAGCCTCATGCCGAAGCCAAACTTGATGGCCTTGTCAACATCTTCAGGACTCGCAATATCATGCTCAACTATGGACAGCGCTTCTCTGAAGAGTGCGTGCTGCATGCGGTTTGCAAGGAACCCGGGCACATCCTTTTTGACGATGACCGGCATCTTGCCTGCATCTTCCAGGAGCTCGTAGGTCTGTCTGACCATGTCATCGCATACGTACTTGGTCCTTATGACTTCCACCAACGGCATCAGATATGCCGGTTTCCAAAAGTGCGTTCCGATGATCCTTTCCTTGTGGACGGATTTCTCGGCGATCTCCGTAACGCTGATGGCAGAAGTGTTTGTAGCAAGGATAGTCGAAGGTGCGCAGAGCTTGTCCAGCTTCGCGAAATAGTCCTGCTTGATCTCGAGTTTCTCAACGATGCACTCGAAGACGATGTCAGCGAATTCTGCGATCTCTTCAATGCTCTCGGTGAAGGACACTCTTCCGATGGTCTCGGGGATCTCGCTCTCGGCGATCAGTCCGTTATCGCAAAGCACCTTCAGGTTCTCCGTCATGCCTTCTACCTGTCCACCACGCTGCTTGTCGTCATATACGTAAAGCATCTTGACGTCGTAACCTTTGAGTGCAAAGGTAAGCGCGATGCCGGTGCCCATCACTCCGGCTCCCAGTATTGCAATGTTCTTCTTAGTTAACATGTGTCTTTATTTCTCCGTTTAATTCTTTTGCGGGGTCTTATTAATATACTCCGTAAGGATATACCTTGTCAGGTACGCTTCTGTCGATCTTGTCGGAAGGAACGAAGGCAACCGCACGAACGATGGTGCCGTCTCCCATGTACCATCTCAGAGGGAATGCGCAGAACAGGAATCTCTGATTCTTGACTTTGTCAAGATCTCCGCCGAGGTTCTCGATGCCCATTACGTTATGAGCGAGAAGGATGTCATGGCAAGGTTCCCACTCAGGGAAGTCTTCCTTAACTGAATGTCCAGCCATCTCTTCATATTCCTCTACGATTCTGGGAACGTAAGGACCAGGGCCGTGAGCTCCGCCATAGGTGTAAAGGAAGTGGTCGATAGCCTGCATGTCGAAGCCTACGCCTTTGACCTTGTGGTTAACGAACCACCAAGCTCCTTCGATGGAGAGTCCGGGTGAATATCCGAAGTAATCCTCGTTCTCGCCCCATCTTCTGTGTGTGCCTGTGTTAAGGAGTACCCAGTCGCCTTCTTTGATGCCGCCGGGAACCTTCTTGGCTGCTTCTTCGATCTCTTCTACTGAGATGAATTCCCACTTGCCCTTAGGAATATCAAGGCAAACGGCTTCGCCGAAGTAGTTCTCGATGGGAAGTTCGTGTGTGAACGGGCTCTCAGGAATTACGTGAGAAGGGGAATCTGCGTGTGTGGAGTTATGCATATGGAATGAGTTGAAGGTCTGCAGAAGTCTGTAGTGCATAGGCATATGCTGAACTCTGTCGATATGGAAGTCGCCGTTGGAAGGCCAGAGCGGGTTGCCTCTTCCGAAAGGATTGGAGAGGTCGAGAAGCTCGAAGGATCCGCCTGCGAAAATATCAAAGATGCTGGCGTCATAAGGCTTCTTCCAGTCGTAAGTATGCGCGTAGTTTTCTTCGCGAGTATGTCTCTCATAGATTTCTGACATGATTTTTCCTCCTTGAAAAATATCTTTATCAGTGAATTTTGCTTGTTTACGAATTTGTTATCTTCAGTTCATCATGGCGTCCGGTATGAACGTGGACAGACCAGGGAAGAAGATGTACAGTAAAGTGATTACTACCATGGCTGCCAGATATGGCATCGCTCCCTTGAATATACCCATTACATCGGTTCCTTCAGGTGCCAGAGCCTTTACAGAGTAAACGCAGAGGCCTACAGGAGGTGTAAGTCCGCCCATGTGGAGAGCGAGTATACATACAACGTCGAAGTGGATGGGGTCGATTCCCAGGGCTACCGCTGCGGGGTAGAACAGAGGGATCGTGAGTGAGATGCTGGAATAAGCGTCCATGAAGCATCCAAGGATAAGGAATACGACTACCGCGCCGAACATGAAGAGTATCGGGCTCAGGTTGGCTTGCGTAACCATGGATGTAAGCTTGGGTGCGAGACCTGATACTGTCATGAACTTAGCGAACATCGCCGAGCAGGCCAGGATCAGGAAAAGCATTGTGGCGTTCTCGATGGTCTCCATGATAGCGTGGATGATCTTCTTGATGGGAGTCCTCTTGATGACTGCCATTACGAGGAATACCAGCACGCCGATGGCACCGGCCTCAGATGATGAGAACATACCTGAGAAGATACCGCCGATGATTACTACCGCTACGATAGCGATAGGAATGAGTTCCTTAAGTGAGATCAGTTTCTCTTTCCATGAATAGTGAACGTCTACCTTAGGGAATTTCTTAGGTGCGACGAGCGCTATCGCGATGGTAAGAGCTGAGAAGCCGATCGTCAGAGCGAGTCCCGGGGAGATACAGGCCATCAGAAGTCTTCCAATGGAGTCTCCGGAGAGCGCTCCGTAAATAACTACCATGATGCTTGGCGGGATGAACTGTCCGATGTTACCGGAAGCAGCGATCATACCGTAAGTCAGGTTTTTGTCATATCCGTAACGGATCATTTCCGGTGCGGAGATCTTGGTGAATACGGAAGCTGTTACGAGTGCAGATCCGTTAAGTGTACCGAATCCTGCGCAGGCTACTGTAGTTGCTACACCGAGTCCGCCCGGTATCCTGCCCATCCACTTGGCAAGCGTATCGTAACTCTCAGTACTGATACCTATGGCCGTAGCCAGCATGCCCATCATGATGAACAGGGGGATAACTGAATAGTCGAATGTGGCGATGGCGTTATATGCGACTATACCGCACATTGACATTGCTTGGCTGAAGCCGATTACAGCTGTCAGACCGAAGAGTCCTACGACTCCAAGGGCTACGCCGATATGTACTCCCAAAAGAACGAGAACGATGAGTCCGACCATTCCTATGAGACCGATCATAATACCACTCATTTGTCGTCTCCTCCTTCCTCTGCTTCGGGAAGTCCTTCTGCCACTTCCTCTGCCATGGCAACTTCAGGGATCGCTTCACCTGAAGCAGCAGCCATAGCTTCTTCTGTAACGAATTCCTTGACGCTTTCTTCGTCAAGCAGCTCATGATAAGCATCCAAAGGTTCATACTTATCAGGGCTGACCACTGCGAGGACGCAGTAGATCGTCATGAGCAGTGCCTGAATACTTAAGAGCACCCAGCCTACGAAGGCTCCGCACTTGCCGATGAATACGTATACTGTAACTGACGCTACAGACTCTTCTTTGATCAGCCATGAAGACCAGAATACTTCAAAAGAAGCTTTCATCAGAATGATGAAAAGAACTGTCGCCAGCAGGTATACGAATAAGCTTAAAATGTTTTTTGCTCTTCCCTGCAGCTTTTCATAGATGGCCTCGAGCTGCATGTGCTTGCCGTTAAGGAGCGTATACGCCATTCCGGAATATGCTACCCAGGTCATCATCATAGCTACAATTTCAGGTGTACCCATTATAGGAGATGAGAAAACGTATCTCATCACTACGTTGGCTGTGAGCAGGACGAAGTTGAAACCAACCACGCCTGCACTCAGCCATGCAAAACAATGCATCAATTTATCGGTAACCTGATATAAGCGTTTCCCGCTTTTAGTCATTGTT
This sequence comes from Bacillota bacterium, assembly GCA_017538125.1. Taxonomy (GTDB): domain Bacteria; phylum Bacillota; class Clostridia; order Peptostreptococcales; family Anaerovoracaceae; genus RUG754. The sequence continues at coordinate 23,574 of JAFYJM010000123.1, read as the reverse complement.
TTTTCCTCTCGTAGCTTTAAATAGATTTGATCAAATTCTGTTTAAATTCAAGTTTTAGTTTCTAATCAGTTTTAACGTTTCAGCAGTTAGAGATTACATATACTTGGATGTGTCGAATACCCAGGTGTAACCCATTTCTTCGCCGTTCTTGAGGTAGTCAGCCATGATGGCAGCTCCGTCATAACCGGCTGCTGTAGCGTCGTCGATCCAGGACTGAAGAGTATCCTGATAAGCAAGAGCTGTCTCAGCCCATTTAGCCTTATCTTCTTCAGACATTTCCTTGAAGGTAACTCCGTTGTCCTTCATCTGCTGTTCCCAACCAGCCATCTGGTCAGCTTCCCAAACGTGGAACTCGTCCATAGCTTCGGTAGCGCACTCCTGAAGGAGAGCCTGAGTGTTCTCGTCAAGTGTATCCCACTTAGCTTTGTTGAATGCGATAACGTCGCAGTTTCTGGCTCCAAGGCCGATAGCGAGTACGTTAGCTTCTACTTCATAAAGCTTGAAGTCGCAGTAGATGGAGTCATATACGAAGGATCCGACTGCCAGGTTGTTCTTGATGGTCTGATACAGATCAGCAGCAGGAGCGGATACAGGGATAGCTCCGATGGATTCGAACCAAGGTACGTAGTAAACACCGCCCATGGTGATGTTCTTGCCGTTGATATCGTCAAGAGTCTCGAAACCGTCTTTAGAATAAAGCTTGTAAGGCTCGTTGCCCTTCCAAGCGAGGCAAACTGTGCCGTTCTTTTCATACTCTTCATAGAATTCAGGGTGCTGAGCAGAGATTCTGTCCATAAGTTCAGCTGCCTGAGCTACATCGGAAGGTGCGAAAGGTACGCAGTAGGTGATCTGTGAAAGCGGTAACTGGGTCGGTGTGTAAAGTGTGCAAACGGTACCAACGTCAGCGATTCCCTGGCCGATGGTGTCGAGGTTTGCTGTAGCAACACCGAGCTGTGCGCTCCAGTACTCGTTGAAAGTGATCTTGCCGCCGGACTTCTCGGTTACGAGGTCGATGAAGATCCTGAGGTCATGCGCTTTAGCTGTGTCTTCCTTGTCAAGACCTGCGCAGGTAAGAGTCATTTCAGGATACTCAACGTCTGTGGTCTCTGCGGGTTCAGTTGTCTCTTCGGGTTCATCAGCGGGAGCGTGCTCATCATTGGAACCACCACAAGCTGCAAATGTGAAGATCACTGCGATGCATAATAAGATTGCTAGTAACTTTTTCATTTCTTTCCTCCTTGAAATTCTACAGTTGCATATTTAACGTTTTGTACGAAAAATATCTTTTGGTTAAGTTGCCTAAATATAAAGCAATATGCGTGCCAAAACCGAAAACCCTTGATTTTCAAGGGTTTTCGCGTTTTAGGGATATTTTAAGGCATTGCACAGAGGCAACGCCGTTGCAGGTCTGCAACGCTTTTAGAGCAGTTTGGCCTGCCCTGCCGCCTTCGTTTGCAAAGGATCCGACATTTATAACTGTAAAAAACACTAAAATACGGTCGATATGTCTCACGTTATTTGTGATTTCATACATTTTCAGGCGTACACCTAACGTGCGTTGCAGTACTGCAACATTTTCTTTGTCTTTTCACCCCTATTGTGATATAATAGAGTCCCAGGCTAGAATTGTTTGCTTATATATAAAGGAAAGGATATATATGACTGTACCTAAAAAGCCACTGGATCCTGCGGACTTCAAGGAAATCATCGACAATCTCGATGAAAGTCTCCTGATAACCGACGCCGAAGGACGGGTCAGATACGTCAATCCAGCATATACCGCCAACACCGGCATCCCGGCGGATGCGGTCATGGGCAGGACCGTCCGTGAGATCCTGGACGATGGCCACATCTTCACCGGAGGCGCCGTCATGTCGGTCCTTGAGACCGGCAAGAAGGCCTACAGGCTCTCCGATGTTGTATATAACGGCCGACCTGAGAAGGGCTATGTTATCGGCGTTCCTGTTTACAGGGAAGACGGGAGCCTTAAAGGAGTCATAGCGCAGTCCAGGCCTATCAAGACCCTGAGGATGCTTCAGGACGACTACACACAGTTTCTCAGTGAAGCCAATAAACTGGAGAATCCGACCGTAGTACTCGACGATTTCAACCAGGATGCTTTGAGAGATTCACGTCTTATCGGCAAGTCCAAGGCTATACGCGAGATATGGACAACCATCACCAGGTTCGCTCCCACCACCGCCTCAGTGCTTATCACCGGCGAGTCCGGCTGCGGCAAGGAGATCGTAGCGGACGAGATCTACTTCATGAGCGAGAGGAAGAACAAGCCTTTCGTCAAAGTGAATTGCGCGTCCATTCCGGCCAACCTGCTGGAGTCGGAACTTTTCGGATACGAGAAAGGCGCTTTCACGGGCGCGTCCTCATCCGGCAAGAAAGGCCTCTTCGAGGTCGCCAACACCGGCACCCTCCTTCTGGACGAGATCGGCGACATGCCTCTGGACCTTCAGGTCAAACTGCTGCGCGCCATCCAGAGCAAGGAGATAACCAGAGTCGGCGGCACGAAGAAGATCTCCCTCGACATCAGGATCATAGCCTCCACCAACGTGGATCTCAGAGAAAAAATCAAAGAAGGCCTTTTCAGACAAGATCTCTACTACAGGCTTAACGTCGTGCCGATCCACATACCGCCTCTGAGGGAGAGGCCGGAGGACATACCTTTGCTCTGCGACCACTTCATCGTCATGTACAGGATAAGGCATGGCAATGAACTCATCCTGACAGACAAGCACTACGACATTCTTCAGTCATACTCATGGCCCGGAAACGTCAGGGAGCTTGAGAATGTCATCGAATACCTCACCATCTTCTCTAAGGGAACTTCCGGAGTGGAGACTTCCACCTTGAGAGGCATGCTGGACATTCAGGATGACGCTCCGGCCTTCCTGTCGCACGGAGGCACGCTGGACGAGCAGGTGGCAGCCTTTGAAAAGGCGCTGATAGAGGACGTCCTGAAGGATTCCAAGTCGCTCAGGGAAGCCGGCAATAAGCTCGGAGTCAACGCTTCCACAGTTTCAAGAAAGATCAAACTTTACAATATAGAATACTGATTTGGGCTTAAGCCCGGAGGAACACAAATGAAACTCGAACCCATCGTCAAGAGCCTTCTTGACACAGACCTTTACAAATTCAACATGAACCAGGTCATCTTCCATAAGCACACGAACCTGGTGGGAGAATATCTCTTCAAATGCAGGAACGAAGGCGTGAGATTCACCCAGGAGATGCTCGAGGAGATCAATGAGCAGATCGATCACCTCTGCTCGCTCACCTTCGAGGAGGAGGAGCTGGACTATCTCAGAAGCATCCGCTTCATAAAGGATGACTATGTGGAGTTCCTTCGCCTCTGGCATCCGATCAGACACTATGTGACAACTTCTTTGGATGAGGACGACGGCGAACTGCATATATCGGTGAAGGGACCTCTTTTCAGCGCTATGCAGTTCGAGATCTACCTTCTGGAGATCGTGAACGAGGTTTATTTCAGATTCCAGTACGATTATGAAGAGCTCCTCGCTTCGGCCAAGGAGAGGCTGGCAGCGAAGATAGAAGCCTTCAATAACGGCAAATACAACTTCAAGTTTGCCGAGTTCGGCTGCAGGCGCCGCCTGTCCGCCGAGTTCGAGGGCCTGGCCATCAAAGAATTCGCCGAAAAGACTCACAACATGGTCGGCACCTCCAACGTGTACTTCGCGAAGATGTACGACCTGACGCCGATCGGTACATACGCTCACGAGTTCGTCCAGATGTATCAGGGCATCCCTACGATCCCTCTGGCCTTCACGAACCACTTCGCGCTTGACGACTGGTACGAGGAGTATCAGGGCGATAACGGTACCTGCCTGTCGGATACTCTTACGACGGATCTTTTCCTGAGAGATTTCAACAGGAGCATGGTGAACAACTACACAGGCGTACGCCACGATTCCGGCGATCCTTATGAGTGGGGCGAGAAGCTCATCGCCCACTTCGAGAAATACGGTGTGGATCCAATGTCAAAGACCCTGCTCTTCTCGGACGGCCTGACCTTCGACTATGCACAGGAGATCGCGGACCACTTCGCGGGCCGCATCAAGACCTCCTTCGGCATCGGCACCTTCGTCTCGAACGACACCTGTGTACCGGCTCTGAACATCGTCATCAAACTTCAGTACGTGAACGGTAACCCCGTTGCCAAGCTGTCAGACTCGCCAGGCAAAGCTATGTGCGATGATCCAGAGTACTTGGTATACCTGAAGAATGCTGTGAGCTTCAGACTTGAGAGGGAGAAATACTGATGAAAGTTTTTTGCGTCATAGACATGCAAAACGATTTTATCGACTGTGCCCTCGGAACGCCCGAGGCAGTCGGGATCGTGGATCCTGTGGCTGAGTTCATCGCAGGGCTCGACGACGACTGTGAGATCGTAGCCACCCGCGACACCCACTATAACGATTACCTCGAGACCAATGAAGGCCGCCACCTGCCCGTCGTGCACTGTCAGATCGACAGCCATGGCTGGGAGATAAATGAGCGCGTGGCTGAGGCGCTCAGATCGAAGGGCGCGCGCATCATCGACAAGCCCAACTTCGGCATCTCGCCGGAGCGCTGGGCCCAAAGTTTCGAAAACGTCGACGTGACCGAGATCGTTCTCTTCGGTCTCTGCACGGATATCTGCGTGATTTCGAACGCACTTGCCATGAAGACCGCCTATCCCGAGATCCCGGTCAAGGTCTACTCGGATCTCTGTGCGGGCGTGACCCCCGAGTCGCACGAGGCAGCGCTCCTCACGATGAAAATGTGCCAGGTCGACGTTATGAAGTCGTGGGAAGATAAATAAAAGCATTATAAAAGCCTGCATATATCAGTGGACGTCTTCCGCAGCGCCGGTTCTTAGCGACTGGCAAGCCTTTGGTGAAGACAGAGCTTAGAACCGCTGCGCGAGGACTGAGCGCAAGCGGTCGTACGCTGATATATGCAGGCTTTTTGTATTGTTTTTAAAGTATGTGCACTCCGTCGATCAGTTCCTTTTCGAACTCGACGCGGTGGTGCGGAGTATAAAGTCCCGGCATGCCGCCCGTGTGGATGAAGATCACGTCCTCACCCTGGCTTATCTTGCCCTCGAAGACCATGTCCATGATGGCTGCCATGGCTTTGCCGGTGTAGCACGGATCCAGGAGTATGCCCTCCTTGGACGCCATGAGCTTCACCGCATTCCTTACCTCAGCAGACTCGAGGTTGTAACCTCCCCTCACGTATCCGGTCTCGATATCGAACTCCCCGGGATCCACCTCGAACTCCATGCCGAACGCATACTTTACTTCATTTATATACTTCTCCAGACGGGCGAAGCTCTTCTCACCGAAGGGCATGATCGCGATGCCGGTCAGGCGCAGGTCAGACTTGATGTCTTTCAAGCCGCAGTAAAGTCCGGCATAAGTACCGCATGAGCCAACAGTATCGATTACCCTCGCTGAACCGATGCCCAGCTCCTTAGCCTGACGGTCAAGCTCGACAGCGCAGTCATAGTAGCCAAGCGCGCCGAGTACGTTCGAACCTCCCATGGGGATGAAGTAGACTTTTTCGCCCTTTTTCTCGTAGACCTGGATCACGCTTTCCACGAGTTCGTCCAGCTGGACCGACTCAGGGCGTCCGTCAGACTTTTTGAGTATAAGCTCGCAGCCGAAAAGCCTGTCCAGAAGCATGTTCGCGCTGAGCTCTCCCGGATAATCGTCGATCGCGATGATCGCGCACTTCAGCCCGTACTTAGCCGCCATGGCAGCGGTCTGTCTGCCGTGGTTCGTCTGGCCGCCTCCGACCGTGATCAGCATCGTGGAACCTTTGTCCAGCGCGTCCTGCACGAGATACTCCAGCTTCCTCAGCTTGTTGCCGCCTGCGCCGATCGGCGTCAGGTCATCGCGCTTCAGGTAGAGCTGGATGCCGAGCGCCCTGCTCATGCTAGGCATGTATTCGATGGGCGTTTCATACAAAATGTGCAATTTATTGATATTAAAGCTCATGATGGCCTCCTTTTCTCTTTAAAAGAATTATAACCCAGGCCTGCAAAAAATAAAAGCCCCGCGCGGATATTTTGCGCGGGGAAACGTGCGTCTGAGTTTGGCACCCCAGTCCTACGCGAGGAAGCCGTTGATGATCTGCTCCTCGGCCTCTTCAGGCGTGAGCCCGAGAGTCATGAGCTTGATCAGCTGGTCGCCGGCGATCTTGCCGATCGCCGCCTCGTGAACGAGCTGCGCGTCGAGGCAGACCGCGTCGAGTTCGGGTACAGCGAGCACCCTGGCGTTATCCATCAGGATCGCGTCGCACTCGGTGTGACCTGAACATTCGGCTTTGCCGACGATCCTGGAAGTGTACTTCTGGAATGAATCGTCCCTTGCTACCGACCTGGATACTACGTCCGCTGATGAACCGTCGCCTTCGAGCTCCGTCAGATAGACGGACTCGGCGTGCTGCTTGCCGTGGGTCATCAGGCGCTCCCTAACCACGAGTTTAGCGCCCTTCGCGAGCTTGGAAGTGGTCGTCCTTATGGTCGAATCGACGCCCTTGATCTGGACCATCTCCATCTCAACGGAGGAGTCTTCGTCCTGATATACCTCTGTCACCGGGTTCAGGATGCGCTTACCGTTACCGTCGCCGGAACCGTAGTGGTTCTCGACGTACTTGACGTGAGCGCCCTTCCCTACGAAAAACCTGTGTATGCCGTCGTGCTGTGAATCCTCGCCGCCGCAGTTGTGGATGCCGCAGCCCGCCACGATCGTGACGTCTGCGCCGTCCCCTACGAAAAAGTCGTTATACACGACGTCCGTCATACCGGATTCATCCATGACTACCGGGATGTACACGGTCTCGTCCTTGGTCTCAGGCGAGATGTGGATGTCGATACCGGGCTTGTCTTCTTTGGAAGTGATGTTGATGTGTTCAGTAACCTGCCTCTCGGCCAGGCCGCCGTTCGCGCGGATGTTGAATGCTCCGCCGGGCATGCAGGTGAGCCCTGCGATGGTCTCCAGAAGGTCTTTCTGAGCCTGTGTGAGTTCTGCCATCAGATGCCACCTCCTTCCATGCCGATCCTGCCGCAGATGCCGCCCTCGAGCGTCGCGCCGAGGATGTCGATCAGCATGTCCTCTTTGCGGCCTATCTTCGTGATCTTGCCGTCCGCGATCATTATGATCTCATCGGCGATGTTCAGGATCCTTTCCTGATGTGAGATGATCATGATGGTGCCTTTGATCTGCTCGCGCATCGTCTCAAAGATGTGGATCAGATTCTGGAAGCTCCAAAGATCTATGCCAGCCTCCGGCTCGTCGAAAACGCTGAGCTTCGTGCCTCTGGCGAGGACGGTCGCGATCTCGATCCTTTTGAGCTCGCCGCCCGAAAGAGAAGCGTTGACCTCCCTCTCTATGTAGTCTCTGGCGCAAAGCCCCACCGCGCTGAGATATTCGCAGGCCTCGATCGTGCCGAGCGGCTTGCCGGACGCGATGTTGATCAGGTCGTGGACCTTGATTCCTTTGAACCTGACAGGCTGCTGAAGCGCAAAGCTGATACCGAGCTTGGCGCGCTCGGTTATCGACTTCTCAGTTATATCCTCTCCGTCCAGAAAGATTCGGCCGGAAGTCGGTTTCTCGATTCCCATGATGATCCTGGCCAGGGTGGATTTGCCTCCGCCGTTAGGGCCAGTCACCACATAGAATTTGTTTTCATCAAGTTTCAGGCTGACGTCGTCGAGGATCCTCTTCACTGATCCGTCGTCCTCCGTTACCTCGAAAACGATGTTCTTAAGTTCAAGCATATTATCTCCTTTGAGGTCCGGCTCAAAATTGAGTTCCACTGAGCCCTTCCTCTTATTTGAGGCGGGCTCAGATCAGTCTCCGCTATGCCATTCCTCTTATTTGAGGCGGGCTCGGATCAGTCTCCGCTAAGCCCCTCCTCTTATTAACGGTATACCACGAAAGGCGGTCTTTAAACACTAAATCGCCTATCCGCAAGGATTATTGTATACTGTATCTTTAATGTTTTCAAGAATGATTTAAAGCAAATGTCTTTTGACCAATTCGTCTATGCTTCTCGGATCTAAAGGAAGCAGCCTTGTCTCCATGGTGATCAGGAAATCATCTCCTAAGATAAGACCGTTATTTTCATAATCATGGATCTTTCTGACGGCTTCTTCCGCGTACGAAGGATCGTCCATCATGCCCAGATGTTCCACAAATACAGTTTTGCGTTTCCTGACATTCAGGCAGCCGAAATCCGGTCTGGCCCAGCCATGACCCTCCAGAAGGATCATAGGTTCATAGACATATGGCACATCAAGCCTCTTTAAGGAATCCGCCCAAAGCTGTTCTGACTTCGATCTCACTCTTATGCCATCCATTGAATATATAAGTGGATCGCCCTCTTTGAATCCCATTGGCTCACATTCCATGCTCCTAAACCATTTTCTGATAAACTGTTCGTCAGTTAATGCGATCGGACTTATCAGTGGCTGACGCTTAGGCGAAATTTTGTCATATAACGTTTCAACTGACCGCGACTGGAGATCGATCAACTTCTCCAACATCGCCAGCTCATTTTTTGCAGAAGCGAGGATCCTTCTGTCATAATCCTTCTGGGCTAAAGCTTCCGCCGTCCCGACATCTTTCTTGTTCAGATATTTGCCTGTCGTGTCCCGGTTTTTCAAGACTTGGTAATAATGCGTGCTGCTCTTATGCGAGCTGACTCTCAAAAAACCTTCCGGCGCAACTATCAAAGCTTCTTCCTTTTCCGAGACAATATCGGACAGATATTCTTTGCGTTTATTTAAATAATGCAAAAAAATCTCACTCAAATCTCCGTACCCTCCTTTTGATAGACTAAATAAACGATTTTTGTGCTATTAGTTGATTTTACCCATTAAGGGTCCCCATTATTAGATAATCACGTCAACTAAAAATACGAATTACATAATATTTAGTTGATAATTCAGTCCTATTACGAAGTCCCCTACTCTTCTAAAAGGCGAATTATCAACTAAATCTGTCATCTCTCTATGTTTTAGTTGAATATGCGGCTCCTTATCATGTCAAAATGCATTAAAGTTCAACTAAATGCATAGTATTTTTATTATCTAGTTGACTAAGCCATAAAGCAGATCACAACTCAACTAAATCCAGCAAAAAATCATCATTTAGTTGACGCATATACGCTGGGTCTCAAACCCCGGCGCTTATTTCACGCAGATGGTCTCGATCTCGACAAGACCGCCCTTCGGAAGCGCTGCCACGCCCACTGCGGATCTCGCAGGGAAGCTGCCTTCGTTGAAGAACTCAGCGTAGATGGCATTGACTTTGGCGAAGTCGTTGATGTCGGCAAGGAAAACGGTGGTCTTAGCCACGTTGTCCATGGTAAGGCCGGCTGCCTCGACGACAGCCTTGACGTTCATCAGGGACTGGCGGGCCTGGGCCTCCACGCCCTCAGCGAGCACGCCGGTCTCGGGCACCAGGCCCAGCTGACCGGATGTGAAAACGAGGCCGCCGGCCTCGATAGCCTGTGAATAAGGACCCACTGCCGCGGGTGCGTTAGTTGTTGCGATGATCTTGTTCATGATTATCCTCCTTAATCGGTTTGTCGGCCGGGATCCAGTGCGGACTACCCGGCTGACTGCTCGGCCCGGCCACCGCAACATCTGCTCAGCAGCCCAGCCTTGATAAAAAGGGCCCGCGCCGGCGCGGGCCCTTTTTATCAAGGCTGGGCTGCTGAGCAGATGTTGCGGTGGCCGGGCCGAGCAGTCAGCCGGGTAGTCCGCACTGGATCCCGGCCGACAAACCGATTAAGGAGGATAATCATGAACAAGATCATCGCAACAACTAACGCACCCGCGGCAGTGGGTCCTTATTCACAGGCTATCGAGGCCGGCGGCCTCGTTTTCACATCCGGTCAGCTGGGCCTGGTGCCCGAGACCGGCGTGCTCGCTGAGGGCGTGGAGGCCCAGGCCCGCCAGTCCCTGATGAACGTCAAGGCTGTCGTCGAGGCAGCCGGCCTTACCATGGACAACGTGGCTAAGACCACCGTTTTCCTTGCCGACATCAACGACTTCGCCAAAGTCAATGCCATCTACGCTGAGTTCTTCAACGAAGGCAGCTTCCCTGCGAGATCCGCAGTGGGCGTGGCAGCGCTTCCGAAGGGCGGTCTTGTCGAGATCGAGACCATCTGCGTGAAATAAGCGCCGGGGTTTGAGACCCAGCGTATATGCGTCAACTAAATGATGATTTTTTGCTGGATTTAGTTGAGTTGTGATCTGCTTTATGGCTTAGTCAACTAGATAATAAAAATACTATGCATTTAGTTGAACTTTAATGCATTTTGACATGATAAGGAGCCGCATATTCAACTAAAACATAGAGAGATGACAGATTTAGTTGATAATTCGCCTTTTAGAAGAGTAGGGGACTTCGTAATAGGACTGAATTATCAACTAAATATTATGTAATTCGTATTTTTAGTTGACGTGATTATCTAATAATGGGGACCCTTAATGGGTAAAATCAACTAATAGCACAAAAATCGTTTATTTAGTCTATCAAAAGGAGGGTACGGAGATTTGAGTGAGATTTTTTTGCATTATTTAAATAAACGCAAAGAATATCTGTCCGATATTGTCTCGGAAAAGGAAGAAGCTTTGATAGTTGCGCCGGAAGGTTTTTTGAGAGTCAGCTCGCATAAGAGCAGCACGCATTATTACCAAGTCTTGAAAAACCGGGACACGACAGGCAAATATCTGAACAAGAAAGATGTCGGGACGGCGGAAGCTTTAGCCCAGAAGGATTATGACAGAAGGATCCTCGCTTCTGCAAAAAATGAGCTGGCGATGTTGGAGAAGTTGATCGATCTCCAGTCGCGGTCAGTTGAAACGTTATATGACAAAATTTCGCCTAAGCGTCAGCCACTGATAAGTCCGATCGCATTAACTGACGAACAGTTTATCAGAAAATGGTTTAGGAGCATGGAATGTGAGCCAATGGGATTCAAAGAGGGCGATCCACTTATATATTCAATGGATGGCATAAGAGTGAGATCGAAGTCAGAACAGCTTTGGGCGGATTCCTTAAAGAGGCTTGATGTGCCATATGTCTATGAACCTATGATCCTTCTGGAGGGTCATGGCTGGGCCAGACCGGATTTCGGCTGCCTGAATGTCAGGAAACGCAAAACTGTATTTGTGGAACATCTGGGCATGATGGACGATCCTTCGTACGCGGAAGAAGCCGTCAGAAAGATCCATGATTATGAAAATAACGGTCTTATCTTAGGAGATGATTTCCTGATCACCATGGAGACAAGGCTGCTTCCTTTAGATCCGAGAAGCATAGACGAATTGGTCAAAAGACATTTGCTTTAAATCATTCTTGAAAACATTAAAGATACAGTATACAATAATCCTTGCGGATAGGCGATTTAGTGTTTAAAGACCGCCTTTCGTGGTATACCGTTAATAAGAGGAGGGGCTTAGCGGAGACTGATCCGAGCCCGCCTCAAATAAGAGGAATGGCATAGCGGAGACTGATCTGAGCCCGCCTCAAATAAGAGGAAGGGCTCAGTGGAACTCAATTTTGAGCCGGACCTCAAAGGAGATAATATGCTTGAACTTAAGAACATCGTTTTCGAGGTAACGGAGGACGACGGATCAGTGAAGAGGATCCTCGACGACGTCAGCCTGAAACTTGATGAAAACAAATTCTATGTGGTGACTGGCCCTAACGGCGGAGGCAAATCCACCCTGGCCAGGATCATCATGGGAATCGAGAAACCGACTTCCGGCCGAATCTTTCTGGACGGAGAGGATATAACTGAGAAGTCGATAACCGAGCGCGCCAAGCTCGGTATCAGCTTTGCGCTTCAGCAGCCTGTCAGGTTCAAAGGAATCAAGGTCCACGACCTGATCAACATCGCGTCCGGCAAGCCGCTCGGCACGATCGAGGCCTGCGAATATCTCAGCGCGGTGGGGCTTTGCGCCAGAGACTACATAGAGAGGGAGGTCAACGCTTCTCTTTCGGGCGGCGAGCTCAAAAGGATCGAGATCGCGACCGTCCTCGCCAGAGGCACGAAGCTCAGCGTTTTCGACGAGCCGGAGGCTGGCATAGATCTTTGGAGCTTCCAGAATCTGATCCACATCTTTGAGACGATGCGCGAGCAGATCAAAGGCACCATCATGATCATCTCACATCAGGAAAGGATCCTGAACATCGCCGATGAGATCATAATGATCGCGGACGGCAAGATCACGAAGATAGGCCGCAAAGAGGACATGCTGATCGACATCCTCGGCGCGACGCTCGAGGGCGGCATCTGCGGCAGGATCGGCATGGAAGGAGGTGGCATCTGATGGCAGAACTCACACAGGCTCAGAAAGACCTTCTGGAGACCATCGCAGGGCTCACCTGCATGCCCGGCGGAGCATTCAACATCCGCGCGAACGGCGGCCTGGCCGAGAGGCAGGTTACTGAACACATCAACATCACTTCCAAAGAAGACAAGCCCGGTATCGACATCCACATCTCGCCTGAGACCAAGGACGAGACCGTGTACATCCCGGTAGTCATGGATGAATCCGGTATGACGGACGTCGTGTATAACGACTTTTTCGTAGGGGACGGCGCAGACGTCACGATCGTGGCGGGCTGCGGCATCCACAACTGCGGCGGCGAGGATTCACAGCACGACGGCATACACAGGTTTTTCGTAGGGAAGGGCGCTCACGTCAAGTACGTCGAGAACCACTACGGTTCCGGCGACGGTAACGGTAAGCGCATCCTGAACCCGGTGACAGAGGTATATCAGGACGAAGACTCCTCCGTTGAGATGGAGATGGTCCAGATCAAGGGCGTCGATTCGACCATAAGGACGACCACTTCCAAGCTCGCGAAGGGCGCTAAACTCGTGGTTAGGGAGCGCCTGATGACCCACGGCAAGCAGCACGCCGAGTCCGTCTATCTGACGGAGCTCGAAGGCGACGGTTCATCAGCGGACGTAGTATCCAGGTCGGTAGCAAGGGACGATTCATTCCAGAAGTACACTTCCAGGATCGTCGGCAAAGCCGAATGTTCAGGTCACACCGAGTGCGACGCGATCCTGATGGATAACGCCAGGGTGCTCGCTGTACCCGAACTCGACGCGGTCTGCCTCGACGCGCAGCTCGTTCACGAGGCGGCGATCGGCAAGATCGCCGGCGACCAGCTGATCAAGCTCATGACTCTCGGGCTCACGCCTGAAGAGGCCGAGGAGCAGATCATCAACGGCTTCCTCGCGTAGGACTGGGGTGCCAAACTCAGACGCACGTTTCCCCGCGCAAAATATCCGCGCGGGGCTTTTATTTTTTGCAGGCCTGGGTTATAATTCTTTTAAAGAGAAAAGGAGGCCATCATGAGCTTTAATATCAATAAATTGCACATTTTGTATGAAACGCCCATCGAATACATGCCTAGCATGAGCAGGGCGCTCGGCATCCAGCTCTACCTGAAGCGCGATGACCTGACGCCGATCGGCGCAGGCGGCAACAAGCTGAGGAAGCTGGAGTATCTCGTGCAGGACGCGCTGGACAAAGGTTCCACGATGCTGATCACGGTCGGAGGCGGCCAGACGAACCACGGCAGACAGACCGCTGCCATGGCGGCTAAGTACGGGCTGAAGTGCGCGATCATCGCGATCGACGATTATCCGGGAGAGCTCAGCGCGAACATGCTTCTGGACAGGCTTTTCGGCTGCGAGCTTATACTCAAAAAGTCTGACGGACGCCCTGAGTCGGTCCAGCTGGACGAACTCGTGGAAAGCGTGATCCAGGTCTACGAGAAAAAGGGCGAAAAAGTCTACTTCATCCCCATGGGAGGTTCGAACGTACTCGGCGCGCTTGGCTACTATGACTGCGCTGTCGAGCTTGACCGTCAGGCTAAGGAGCTGGGCATCGGTTCAGCGAGGGTAATCGATACTGTTGGCTCATGCGGTACTTATGCCGGACTTTACTGCGGCTTGAAAGACATCAAGTCTGACCTGCGCCTGACCGGCATCGCGATCATGCCCTTCGGTGAGAAGAGCTTCGCCCGTCTGGAGAAGTATATAAATGAAGTAAAGTATGCGTTCGGCATGGAGTTCGAGGTGGATCCCGGGGAGTTCGATATCGAGACCGGATACGTGAGGGGAGGTTACAACCTCGAGTCTGCTGAGGTAAGGAATGCGGTGAAGCTCATGGCGTCCAAGGAGGGCATACTCCTGGATCCGTGCTACACCGGCAAAGCCATGGCAGCCATCATGGACATGGTCTTCGAGGGCAAGATAAGCCAGGGTGAGGACGTGATCTTCATCCACACGGGCGGCATGCCGGGACTTTATACTCCGCACCACCGCGTCGAGTTCGAAAAGGAACTGATCGACGGAGTGCACATACTTTAAAAACAATACAAAAAGCCTGCATATATCAGCGTACGACCGCTTGCGCTCAGTCCTCGCGCAGCGGTTCTAAGCTCTGTCTTCACCAAAGGCTTGCCAGTCGCTAAGAACCGGCGCTGCGGAAGACGTCCACTGATATATGCAGGCTTTTATAATGCTTTTATTTATCTTCCCACGACTTCATAACGTCGACCTGGCACATTTTCATCGTGAGGAGCGCTGCCTCGTGCGACTCGGGGGTCACGCCCGCACAGAGATCCGAGTAGACCTTGACCGGGATCTCGGGATAGGCGGTCTTCATGGCAAGTGCGTTCGAAATCACGCAGATATCCGTGCAGAGACCGAAGAGAACGATCTCGGTCACGTCGACGTTTTCGAAACTTTGGGCCCAGCGCTCCGGCGAGATGCCGAAGTTGGGCTTGTCGATGATGCGCGCGCCCTTCGATCTGAGCGCCTCAGCCACGCGCTCATTTATCTCCCAGCCATGGCTGTCGATCTGACAGTGCACGACGGGCAGGTGGCGGCCTTCATTGGTCTCGAGGTAATCGTTATAGTGGGTGTCGCGGGTGGCTACGATCTCACAGTCGTCGTCGAGCCCTGCGATGAACTCAGCCACAGGATCCACGATCCCGACTGCCTCGGGCGTTCCGAGGGCACAGTCGATAAAATCGTTTTGCATGTCTATGACGCAAAAAACTTTCATCAGTATTTCTCCCTCTCAAGTCTGAAGCTCACAGCATTCTTCAGGTATACCAAGTACTCTGGATCATCGCACATAGCTTTGCCTGGCGAGTCTGACAGCTTGGCAACGGGGTTACCGTTCACGTACTGAAGTTTGATGACGATGTTCAGAGCCGGTACACAGGTGTCGTTCGAGACGAAGGTGCCGATGCCGAAGGAGGTCTTGATGCGGCCCGCGAAGTGGTCCGCGATCTCCTGTGCATAGTCGAAGGTCAGGCCGTCCGAGAAGAGCAGGGTCTTTGACATTGGATCCACACCGTATTTCTCGAAGTGGGCGATGAGCTTCTCGCCCCACTCATAAGGATCGCCGGAATCGTGGCGTACGCCTGTGTAGTTGTTCACCATGCTCCTGTTGAAATCTCTCAGGAAAAGATCCGTCGTAAGAGTATCCGACAGGCAGGTACCGTTATCGCCCTGATACTCCTCGTACCAGTCGTCAAGCGCGAAGTGGTTCGTGAAGGCCAGAGGGATCGTAGGGATGCCCTGATACATCTGGACGAACTCGTGAGCGTATGTACCGATCGGCGTCAGGTCGTACATCTTCGCGAAGTACACGTTGGAGGTGCCGACCATGTTGTGAGTCTTTTCGGCGAATTCTTTGATGGCCAGGCCCTCGAACTCGGCGGACAGGCGGCGCCTGCAGCCGAACTCGGCAAACTTGAAGTTGTATTTGCCGTTATTGAAGGCTTCTATCTTCGCTGCCAGCCTCTCCTTGGCCGAAGCGAGGAGCTCTTCATAATCGTACTGGAATCTGAAATAAACCTCGTTCACGATCTCCAGAAGGTAGATCTCGAACTGCATAGCGCTGAAAAGAGGTCCCTTCACCGATATATGCAGTTCGCCGTCGTCCTCATCCAAAGAAGTTGTCACATAGTGTCTGATCGGATGCCAGAGGCGAAGGAACTCCACATAGTCATCCTTTATGAAGCGGATGCTTCTGAGATAGTCCAGCTCCTCCTCCTCGAAGGTGAGCGAGCAGAGGTGATCGATCTGCTCATTGATCTCCTCGAGCATCTCCTGGGTGAATCTCACGCCTTCGTTCCTGCATTTGAAGAGATATTCTCCCACCAGGTTCGTGTGCTTATGGAAGATGACCTGGTTCATGTTGAATTTGTAAAGGTCTGTGTCAAGAAGGCTCTTGACGATGGGTTCGAGTTTCATTTGTGTTCCTCCGGGCTTAAGCCCAAATCAGTATTCTATATTGTAAAGTTTGATCTTTCTTGAAACTGTGGAAGCGTTGACTCCGAGCTTATTGCCGGCTTCCCTGAGCGACTTGGAATCCTTCAGGACGTCCTCTATCAGCGCCTTTTCAAAGGCTGCCACCTGCTCGTCCAGCGTGCCTCCGTGCGACAGGAAGGCCGGAGCGTCATCCTGAATGTCCAGCATGCCTCTCAAGGTGGAAGTCTCCACTCCGGAAGTTCCCTTAGAGAAGATGGTGAGGTATTCGATGACATTCTCAAGCTCCCTGACGTTTCCGGGCCATGAGTATGACTGAAGAATGTCGTAGTGCTTGTCTGTCAGGATGAGTTCATTGCCATGCCTTATCCTGTACATGACGATGAAGTGGTCGCAGAGCAAAGGTATGTCCTCCGGCCTCTCCCTCAGAGGCGGTATGTGGATCGGCACGACGTTAAGCCTGTAGTAGAGATCTTGTCTGAAAAGGCCTTCTTTGATTTTTTCTCTGAGATCCACGTTGGTGGAGGCTATGATCCTGATGTCGAGGGAGATCTTCTTCGTGCCGCCGACTCTGGTTATCTCCTTGCTCTGGATGGCGCGCAGCAGTTTGACCTGAAGGTCCAGAGGCATGTCGCCGATCTCGTCCAGAAGGAGGGTGCCGGTGTTGGCGACCTCGAAGAGGCCTTTCTTGCCGGATGAGGACGCGCCCGTGAAAGCGCCTTTCTCGTATCCGAAAAGTTCCGACTCCAGCAGGTTGGCCGGAATGGACGCGCAATTCACTTTGACGAAAGGCTTGTTCTTCCTCTCGCTCATGAAGTAGATCTCGTCCGCTACGATCTCCTTGCCGCAGCCGGACTCGCCGGTGATAAGCACTGAGGCGGTGGTGGGAGCGAACCTGGTGATGGTTGTCCATATCTCGCGTATAGCCTTGGACTTGCCGATAAGACGTGAATCTCTCAAAGCATCCTGGTTGAAATCGTCGAGTACTACGGTCGGATTCTCCAGTTTATTGGCTTCACTGAGAAACTGTGTGTAGTCGTCCTGAAGCATCCTCAGGGTCTTGATAGGCCTGGACTGCGCTATGACTCCTTTAAGGCTCCCGTCTTCCCTGTAAACAGGAACGCCGATAACATAGCCCTTCTCAGGTCGGCCGTTATATACAACATCGGAGAGCCTGTAGGCCTTCTTGCCGGTCTCAAGGACCGACATGACGGCGCCTCCGGTGAAGATGTGGCCATCGTCCAGGATCTCACGGACGGTCCTGCCCATGACCGCATCCGCCGGGATGCCGGTGTTGGCGGTATATGCTGGATTGACGTATCTGACCCGTCCTTCGGCGTCGGTTATCAGGAGACTTTCATCGAGATTGTCGATGATTTCCTTGAAGTCCGCAGGATCCAGTGGCTTTTTAGGTACAGTCATATATATCCTTTCCTTTATATATAAGCAAACAATTCTAGCCTGGGACTCTATTATATCACAATAGGGGTGAAAAGACAAAGAAAATGTTGCAGTACTGCAACGCACGTTAGGTGTACGCCTGAAAATGTATGAAATCACAAATAACGTGAGACATATCGACCGTATTTTAGTGTTTTTTACAGTTATAAATGTCGGATCCTTTGCAAACGAAGGCGGCAGGGCAGGCCAAACTGCTCTAAAAGCGTTGCAGACCTGCAACGGCGTTGCCTCTGTGCAATGCCTTAAAATATCCCTAAAACGCGAAAACCCTTGAAAATCAAGGGTTTTCGGTTTTGGCACGCATATTGCTTTATATTTAGGCAACTTAACCAAAAGATATTTTTCGTACAAAACGTTAAATATGCAACTGTAGAATTTCAAGGAGGAAAGAAATGAAAAAGTTACTAGCAATCTTATTATGCATCGCAGTGATCTTCACATTTGCAGCTTGTGGTGGTTCCAATGATGAGCACGCTCCCGCTGATGAACCCGAAGAGACAACTGAACCCGCAGAGACCACAGACGTTGAGTATCCTGAAATGACTCTTACCTGCGCAGGTCTTGACAAGGAAGACACAGCTAAAGCGCATGACCTCAGGATCTTCATCGACCTCGTAACCGAGAAGTCCGGCGGCAAGATCACTTTCAACGAGTACTGGAGCGCACAGCTCGGTGTTGCTACAGCAAACCTCGACACCATCGGCCAGGGAATCGCTGACGTTGGTACCGTTTGCACACTTTACACACCGACCCAGTTACCGCTTTCACAGATCACCTACTGCGTACCTTTCGCACCTTCCGATGTAGCTCAGGCAGCTGAACTTATGGACAGAATCTCTGCTCAGCACCCTGAATTCTATGAAGAGTATGAAAAGAACGGCACAGTTTGCCTCGCTTGGAAGGGCAACGAGCCTTACAAGCTTTATTCTAAAGACGGTTTCGAGACTCTTGACGATATCAACGGCAAGAACATCACCATGGGCGGTGTTTACTACGTACCTTGGTTCGAATCCATCGGAGCTATCCCTGTATCCGCTCCTGCTGCTGATCTGTATCAGACCATCAAGAACAACCTGGCAGTCGGATCCTTCGTATATGACTCCATCTACTGCGACTTCAAGCTTTATGAAGTAGAAGCTAACGTACTCGCTATCGGCCTTGGAGCCAGAAACTGCGACGTTATCGCATTCAACAAAGCTAAGTGGGATACACTTGACGAGAACACTCAGGCTCTCCTTCAGGAGTGCGCTACCGAAGCTATGGACGAGTTCCACGTTTGGGAAGCTGACCAGATGGCTGGTTGGGAACAGCAGATGAAGGACAACGGAGTTACCTTCAAGGAAATGTCTGAAGAAGATAAGGCTAAATGGGCTGAGACAGCTCTTGCTTATCAGGATACTCTTCAGTCCTGGATCGACGACGCTACAGCAGCCGGTTATGACGGAGCTGCCATCATGGCTGACTACCTCAAGAACGGCGAAGAAATGGGTTACACCTGGGTATTCGACACATCCAAGTATATGTAATCTCTAACTGCTGAAACGTTAAAACTGATTAGAAACTAAAACTTGAATTTAAACAGAATTTGATCAAATCTATTTAAAGCTACGAGAGGAAAAAACAATGACTAAAAGCGGGAAACGCTTATATCAGGTTACCGATAAATTGATGCATTGTTTTGCATGGCTGAGTGCAGGCGTGGTTGGTTTCAACTTCGTCCTGCTCACAGCCAACGTAGTGATGAGATACGTTTTCTCATCTCCTATAATGGGTACACCTGAAATTGTAGCTATGATGATGACCTGGGTAGCATATTCCGGAATGGCGTATACGCTCCTTAACGGCAAGCACATGCAGCTCGAGGCCATCTATGAAAAGCTGCAGGGAAGAGCAAAAAACATTTTAAGCTTATTCGTATACCTGCTGGCGACAGTTCTTTTCATCATTCTGATGAAAGCTTCTTTTGAAGTATTCTGGTCTTCATGGCTGATCAAAGAAGAGTCTGTAGCGTCAGTTACAGTATACGTATTCATCGGCAAGTGCGGAGCCTTCGTAGGCTGGGTGCTCTTAAGTATTCAGGCACTGCTCATGACGATCTACTGCGTCCTCGCAGTGGTCAGCCCTGATAAGTATGAACCTTTGGATGCTTATCATGAGCTGCTTGACGAAGAAAGCGTCAAGGAATTCGTTACAGAAGAAGCTATGGCTGCTGCTTCAGGTGAAGCGATCCCTGAAGTTGCCATGGCAGAGGAAGTGGCAGAAGGACTTCCCGAAGCAGAGGAAGGAGGAGACGACAAATGAGTGGTATTATGATCGGTCTCATAGGAATGGTCGGACTCATCGTTCTCGTTCTTTTGGGAGTACATATCGGCGTAGCCCTTGGAGTCGTAGGACTCTTCGGTCTGACAGCTGTAATCGGCTTCAGCCAAGCAATGTCAATGTGCGGTATAGTCGCATATAACGCCATCGCCACATTCGACTATTCAGTTATCCCCCTGTTCATCATGATGGGCATGCTGGCTACGGCCATAGGTATCAGTACTGAGAGTTACGATACGCTTGCCAAGTGGATGGGCAGGATACCGGGCGGACTCGGTGTAGCAACTACAGTAGCCTGCGCAGGATTCGGTACACTTAACGGATCTGCACTCGTAACAGCTTCCGTATTCACCAAGATCTCCGCACCGGAAATGATCCGTTACGGATATGACAAAAACCTGACTTACGGTATGATCGCTGCTTCCGGTAACATCGGACAGTTCATCCCGCCAAGCATCATGGTAGTTATTTACGGAGCGCTCTCCGGAGACTCCATTGGAAGACTTCTGATGGCCTGTATCTCCCCGGGACTCGCTCTGACGATCGGCTTCTCAGCTCTTACCATCGCGATAGCGCTCGTCGCACCTAAGAAATTCCCTAAGGTAGACGTTCACTATTCATGGAAAGAGAAACTGATCTCACTTAAGGAACTCATTCCTATCGCTATCGTAGCGGTAGTAATCATCGGCGGTATCTTCTCAGGTATGTTCTCATCATCTGAGGCCGGTGCCATCGGCGTGCTGGTATTCCTCGTAATGGCAGTCATCAAGAGGACTCCCATCAAGAAGATCATCCACGCTATCATGGAGACCATCGAGAACGCCACAATGCTTTTCCTGATCCTGGCCTGCTCGGCGATGTTCGCTAAGTTCATGACAGTATCAGGTCTCGCACCCAAGCTTACATCCATGGTTACGCAAGCCAACCTGAGCCCGATACTCTTCATGTTCGGCGCGGTAGTCGTATTCCTTATCCTTGGATGCTTCATGGACGCTTATTCCAGCATCTCACTCACGATCCCTCTGTTCTACCCCGCAGCGGTAGCCCTGGGAATCGACCCCATCCACTTCGACGTTGTATGTATACTCGCTCTCCACATGGGCGGACTTACACCTCCTGTAGGCCTCTGCGTTTACTCTGTAAAGGCTCTGGCACCTGAAGGAACCGATGTAATGGGTATATTCAAGGGAGCGATGCCATATCTGGCAGCCATGGTAGTAATCACTTTACTGTACATCTTCTTCCCTGGTCTGTCCACGTTCATACCGGACGCCATGATGAACTGAAGATAACAAATTCGTAAACAAGCAAAATTCACTGATAAAGATATTTTTCAAGGAGGAAAAATCATGTCAGAAATCTATGAGAGACATACTCGCGAAGAAAACTACGCGCATACTTACGACTGGAAGAAGCCTTATGACGCCAGCATCTTTGATATTTTCGCAGGCGGATCCTTCGAGCTTCTCGACCTCTCCAATCCTTTCGGAAGAGGCAACCCGCTCTGGCCTTCCAACGGCGACTTCCATATCGACAGAGTTCAGCATATGCCTATGCACTACAGACTTCTGCAGACCTTCAACTCATTCCATATGCATAACTCCACACACGCAGATTCCCCTTCTCACGTAATTCCTGAGAGCCCGTTCACACACGAACTTCCCATCGAGAACTACTTCGGCGAAGCCGTTTGCCTTGATATTCCTAAGGGCAAGTGGGAATTCATCTCAGTAGAAGAGATCGAAGAAGCAGCCAAGAAGGTTCCCGGCGGCATCAAAGAAGGCGACTGGGTACTCCTTAACACAGGCACACACAGAAGATGGGGCGAGAACGAGGATTACTTCGGATATTCACCCGGACTCTCCATCGAAGGAGCTTGGTGGTTCGTTAACCACAAGGTCAAAGGCGTAGGCTTCGACATGCAGGCTATCGACCACTTCCTTTACACCTATGGCGGAGCTCACGGCCCTGGTCCTTACGTTCCCAGAATCGTAGAGGAATATGAAGAGATGGCTGGACATTCAGTTAAGGAAGACTTCCCTGAGTGGGAACCTTGCCATGACATCCTTCTCGCTCATAACGTAATGGGCATCGAGAACCTCGGCGGAGATCTTGACAAAGTCAAGAATCAGAGATTCCTGTTCTGCGCATTCCCTCTGAGATGGTACATGGGAGACGGCACCATCGTTCGTGCGGTTGCCTTCGTTCCTTCCGACAAGATCGACAGAAGCGTACCTGACAAGGTATATCCTTACGGAGTATATTAATAAGACCCCGCAAAAGAATTAAACGGAGAAATAAAGACACATGTTAACTAAGAAGAACATTGCAATACTGGGAGCCGGAGTGATGGGCACCGGCATCGCGCTTACCTTTGCACTCAAAGGTTACGACGTCAAGATGCTTTACGTATATGACGACAAGCAGCGTGGTGGACAGGTAGAAGGCATGACGGAGAACCTGAAGGTGCTTTGCGATAACGGACTGATCGCCGAGAGCGAGATCCCCGAGACCATCGGAAGAGTGTCCTTCACCGAGAGCATTGAAGAGATCGCAGAATTCGCTGACATCGTCTTCGAGTGCATCGTTGAGAAACTCGAGATCAAGCAGGACTATTTCGCGAAGCTGGACAAGCTCTGCGCACCTTCGACTATCCTTGCTACAAACACTTCTGCCATCAGCGTTACGGAGATCGCCGAGAAATCCGTCCACAAGGAAAGGATCATCGGAACGCACTTTTGGAAACCGGCATATCTGATGCCGTTGGTGGAAGTCATAAGGACCAAGTACGTATGCGATGACATGGTCAGACAGACCTACGAGCTCCTGGAAGATGCAGGCAAGATGCCGGTCATCGTCAAAAAGGATGTGCCCGGGTTCCTTGCAAACCGCATGCAGCACGCACTCTTCAGAGAAGCGCTGTCCATAGTTGAGCATGATATTGCGAGTCCTGAAGATGTTGACAAGGCCATCAAGTTTGGCTTCGGCATGAGGCTGGGCGTAATGGCTCCGATCGAGGTCATAGATTCCGGCGGAATTGACCTTACCTACAATATCCATGAATATCTTTTCCCTCACATCGAGAATTCGACCAAGCCTTCAAGGCTGCTCACCGAGTGCCTTGAGCAGGGCAAACTTGGATTCAAGACCGGAGAAGGCATCATGAAATGGAGCCCTGAGGACATAGAAAAATCACAGAAGAACCTTATCGAAGGCCTTATACGTGTTGAAAAAGCACTCAACAGAATTTAAAGTTCACAAAGAGGCCTGCTCCATTAAGAGCAGGCCTCGGTTTTTCAAGAAAAGGAAATCATTATGAGAAACGTAGTAATCGTAGCAGCATGCAGAACTCCGATAGGAACCATCGGAGGACAGTTCAAAACAATCACATCTCTGGACCTTTCAATTCCCGTAATGCAGAATCTCATCAAGAGATCCGGTATCGACCCC
>JAFYJM010000122.1 GCA_017538125.1 Bacillota bacterium | reverse complement strand
CTATCTTGTTACCGAGTTCTGTCATTTCTTTGAGCTCCTTTCTGTATTTTCTGGCCCTATTCTACCCGCAAAAATACATTTTCTCAAGAAGTTATCATGTTCAAAATGTAACATGTCAGTTTACATTTCATGCTTTGCCGCCGGTTTGTCATTATAGAGCTTCAGCACAGCTTCTCAATAATGAAATCATCTATAAGATGGTTTACGATGTCCGGCTCGTCCGTGTTCGAATTGTGGCCGGCGCCCTGGATCCATTCGATCGGTATGCCGGACTTCCTGTGCCAGGCCTTGTTGTATCTGATGCATGAACCCGCGTGGTCCTCTGTACCGCAGATAAGAAGAGCCGGACACTTTATCTCATAGGGCAGATCCTCTTCAACAGCTTCTGCCAGGATCCGGTATCCCTGGCCCGCAAGTCTCGAGTACCTGTTCTGATCACCGTCGTAGGTCATCATTATCTCGCGCATCAATTCTCTGCCGTATCCTGATGTGGCTACACCATTCGATCCCTGCCTGAGAAGAGTCTTCCATGGATAGTGCCGGTAAACCGGCTCCATCCTCTTGAGAAGCCAGATCTCAGCTCCGGTCATATACTGCTTCTGGAGTGGCGCGGAATCGATGGAGATAAAGCCCTTGATCGTCTCAGGGAAAAGTTCGCAGAACATCTGACCCACGTAACCTCCCATCGACTGACCAGCTATGACAGGCTCATTGAAGCCTTCACTGTCGAGGATCTCTTTTAGCCAGCGCGCTTTGTCAGCAAGCGTGAATGAAAGTTCGAACGGCCACGATAAGTTGTGTCCCGGCGCGTCCCATACGAACAGAGGACACTTCCCTTCAAAGAACTCCACCTGCTTCTCAAACAGTCTGTGGTCTGCGGTAAGCCCCGGCAAAAGTACAAGCTGCGGACCTGAAACGTCTGCTGATTTGTTTATCCAGTAATGGATCTGTCCCAAAGGTGTATCATAGATCTTTTCCAGCATTTTACGTACGGCCTCCTTCCTTTTCGCTCATTATGGCTGAGCCGATGATGAGCACCGCGCCGATCATTTCCAAAATGCTTATGCCTTCTCTGAGGAATACGCATGAAGCCAATATAGCTACCACAGGATCTATATAGCTCAACACTGCCACAGCCTGAGCGGTCATGTGCTCCATGCTTCCGAAGTACAGCAGATACACGAGGCCCGTGTGTATCACGCCTACGATGAGTATCAGCACTATCGTTCCGGGCTCAAGCTTTATATCTGTCAAGTCTTCTGTCAGCAATATGTACGGTATCAGCACGATTGCGGCAGATGCGAGCTGGATGATCGTCTTCTCGAAGGGATCGACTCCGGTGATCTTCTTATTTCCGATGACTGCTGCCGTATAAAGCACTGCTGCAGCAAGCCCGAAAATGACTCCCCTGAAGCTGTCAGTCTGTGCGCCCCCTGCTTTAAGTATGCCTGAGACCAGCACCATCCCGACGAAAGCAGTGAACGCAAAGAACAACTTTCTCGAGGTCAGCCTTTCTTTAAAGAACACAGGCGATGCCAGTATCAGAAGCGTCGGCTGCAGATAATAGCAAAGTGTGGCCACCGCTACCGTAGTGAACCTGTAGGCTTCGAACAAAAAGATCCAGTTCACTCCGATTATCGCGCCGTTTAAAATGAGAAGAAGCAGTTTCCTGCCCTCGATACCGTGGCGGATCCTTCGGCCTCTGAGTTTTACGAAAGCTATGAGAGAAAGCGAGCCTAATATGCCTCTGGAGAAGGCCAGGATAGCCGAGGAGACCGGTATGTATCTTCTGAATACTCCGATCGTCCCGATGATCACCATGGACAGGATGAATTGCAGGTATGTACTTCTGGTATCACTCTTATCTTTCATTTTGCACTTCAGGATGCCTTCGCCTGTCTCCTCCGTTTTATTTGTTCAGATAACAGATCATATTCAGTGAATCCGGCGCCTCTTCGTCTATATAGCCGGAGTCCTTGAAACCGTGTTTCTCATAAAGGCTTATGGCTGCTGTGTCGTCTTTCTTGACGCAGACTTCCACGTGATCGAAGCGGCCCGCATTTCTGAGCTCATCAATTATAAGCTGAAGCGCTTCTGAGCCATAGCCCCTGCCCTGGTATCTCTCATCTATCATGAACTGCTGGAGATCATAACCCAGTGGCTCGTCAGTGAACTCTCTGGTAAGAGCAATACCGACTATGATGCCGTCGTTCACAAAAGCATGCACTCTGGCGTTACAGTAGCGGTAAACGTAGCCTCTGGCAAGTATACCGATCGCAGGCGCCACAAAACCTCTCTGCTCTTCTTTGACAGAGAGGCCAGCTGCTTCCATCCAGTTGTCTTCAGTTATTCCAGTAAGTGTTATCATCGTGCCCCTTCTGCTTGTTCCTTACATTACGCCGTTAATTTCATACAACAGGTCAAGGACTCTCTCATAATCCGGCTCTATGGCCAGAAAACCCCTGTCTACGGGCTTTTTGAGGTGCTCGAGTACTATCAGGTCATCTTCCCCTCCGGGCACGCATCCGGTGAAAATAAAGCCTTGGCCGCGAAGATACTCATAGCATTCAGGGCACAAAGGATCTGTCATTCCCATGAGCAGCATGATGGCTTCCACTTCTTCGTCATCCAAAGGCAGTTCATCCACTTTTTCTCTGAAGTTCTGACCTATGTCTATGATCTTGACCTCCAGAAGGTTTTGTTCAGTCTCATGGTTGAAGTCCATGACAGTATCCGTCAAAGGCTTTTCTGTAGGCTTTTCAAAATTATATTTCAGGCCGACAGAGTTATATATGTCGGTTATGAATTCTTTGCACTCATCCGGAGCATGAAGCGCATGCAGTGCATCTTTATCATAGATATATACGCTGAAACCGCAGTCCATGCAATGCACACCGTCGCCTGAACCGCCGAGGGATTCCGGTCCGCCTGCGTGGAAATACATGCCCGTCGGTATGAAGCCGTGCCTTGACAGTAGTTTCTGCGAGGCAGGATTCGGCATTATTGGCGTCGAAAACAAGCCTCTTATGCCTCTCTGTCTTCCAACCTCTATACGACAGTCGTCCAGCATGTCGCCGAGTCCCAGACCTCGCGCGATCGGATTGACCACAAGGCCGCCCATTTCCATGAGCCCGGGGAACCAGGGATGTGCGTCTATGGCGCCAAAGCCCATGACCTGCCCGCTCCTGTTCTCCGCGACTGCCGCTACATACCTGCCGCTTCTCAGCACCTCGTGGAAATAATCCATATCATAGAGATCCTGATGTAAATAGCCCATGCCATAATGAGAATAAATGCACTTAAGTGCCTTAATGATATCCTCGTCATCATCCTCCGTCAGGCGACAGGTGAAATCTTTATCGAGCAGTACTTTATCATATTCTTTTAAAATATCTGAAAGCTTCATAGTATAGTCGCCCCTTTTCACGGATAAGATCAGCAAGCACCATCTTTGTTTTTTTGATCTATAAAATTGGATTCGGTAAGCAGTCATCAGCATATAAGCCGGCTTCCAATTTATCGCTTTGATTATATCACACCTTGAAGTTCTTGAAAACACCATCGATATATTAAAATCCCGGCCTTGACTTAAGGCCGGGTCTAAATTCACTTGACCAATTTAATCGTTCCGGATCGAAATCATTTCCATGGCTTTTCTCAATTTCTCCTCAAAGTCATCCGCAGGAAGCAGAGCGATGCCGTTCTCGTCACTTGCAATGATCAGCCGGTCTCCGCCTTTAAGCCTGAATTTGTCTCTTGCGGGCTTAGGGATAACTATCTGACCGCGGTCGCCCAGAGTGACAGAGCCCCAGAAGTTTTTTCCTGCAGGGGCCGGGGGCACCATGTCCAGACCTTCAGTCGATTCTGTTCTGATCAGACTGTCAACGGTGGTGCCGTATACTTCAGCCAGCAGGCTGCATTTCTCTATGTCGGGAATAGTAGCTCCGCTTTCCCACTTGGCGTAGGCCTGGCGGGAGATGTTTATTTTCTCTGCG
>JAFYJM010000121.1 GCA_017538125.1 Bacillota bacterium | reverse complement strand
GCTGGGCGATCAGGCCGAGTACGTGGCACCTGAGAAATTGGTAGCTATAGCCGAAGCCTATCGGAGCCGCGGAAACATCGGCGTGGCCTTCACATACAACGAGCCCCTGGTAGGTTATGAGTATGTGCGGGATGCTGCGCGTCTTATCCACGATAAAGGCATGAAGAGCGTCATGGTGACTAACGGCACAGCATCTTCGGACATCCTGGACGAACTGCTGCCTTATATAGACGCCATGAATATCGATCTCAAAGGATTCACCGACCATTACTACGAGGACGTGCTCGGCGGCGATCGCCAGATGGTCATGGATTTCATCGCCAAGGCGGCAGAGACCTGTCATGTGGAGCTGACGACTTTGATCGTGCCCGGCGAGAACGACAGCGAAGAAGAGATCCGTGAGATGAACGGATGGATAGCAGGTCTGCCCGACGGAGAGGATATACCGCTTCATATTTCAAGGTTTTTCCCGACGTTCAACATGACTGACAGGAGGGCTACCGACGTGGCACTGGTATATCGCCTGGCAGAAACTGCCCGCGAGAGTCTGAAATACGTATACACAGGAAATTGCTGAAACGGAGTTATTTTTCACGAAACACCATAATTGCTTCATACAATCTTCAAACAAGTATTGTTTAATATAATTGTCAAAGGGATAAGACCCGAGACAACCTTCTTAAGCAAGAGTAAAATAATAATAACGAATAACTCCTTTCCTTTCTTTTCTAACAATGAATAAATAATTCAAACAGAAACTGACTGAGCCTCGGCGTGATGAACCGAGGCTTTGTTGTTTTAAGGACTTTCTTGCTATGGCGCGGTACGATATGGTATAATCAACTTGATAAAAACAGGAGATACAGCCATGAAAACAGCGATAGTATATTATTCAATGTTCGGCAACAGCGAGTACGTTGCCGGGATCATAGCATCCATGCTGGATGCGGACGTGATCAGGCTCGAGCCTGAGAAAGCCTATCCGACGAAAGGTTTAAGGAAATTCATCCACGGCGGCAAGAGCGCCATCAAAGGAGAAACGCCCAAGCTCAAGCCGTATGAGTTTGACGGAGAGAAGTATGACAGGGTCATATTAGGCTTCCCGGTCTGGGCAGGCTGTCCTGCTCCTCCGATAGGGACATTCATCAAAGAGAATTCAGAAGCGCTTAAGGACAAACGTCTGGCGGCAGCAGTATCTTTCAGCGGAGGCGGCGCGGACAAGGCTCTGGCTAAGCTCAGGGAGCTGCTTGGAGTGGATGCTCTGGAGGCAGAACTCATACTGGTGGATCCGAAGACCAAGCCGGCATCAAAAAAAGAAATGGCGATAAAGGAGTTCTGTGAAGGACTTGAACAGTAAATAGTCATGCCCGATATATTCGGGCATGATACAGAGGTTTATCCAAAAACATTAGGAGGCGTACATGAATAGGCAGCTTGAAGATTTTTTGGAAAGACATGAACATCTGATGCATGAGGATCTCCAGGAATTGGTTGCGATCCCCAGCGTATCGGACGATATAGAGAATGTGAAGAAAGCGCTCGAAGCTACGCTCGATCTGGCCCGCAAATACGGTTTCGAAGCCAGGAGCGTGCTCAACGACCAGGTCGGTATAATCGAAATGGGCGAGGGTGATGAGACCCTTGGTCTTTTGGCTCACGTGGACGTGGTGCCGCCCGGGGATCTCGGGCAGTGGACCTTCGATCCATTCAGGGCTATCAACGTGGAGGGCAGGATGTACGGCCGCGGCACGATCGATGACAAGGGCCCGGTAATAGCCTGTCTATATGCGATGAGGGCCGTCAAGGAACTGGGCCTTCCTCTTCACAAAAAAGTCCAGCTGATCCTGGGAACTCAGGAAGAAGTCGAGTGGGTAGACATGGACGCATATGTGAAGGAGTATCCTTTACCGGACTATGGTTTCACACCTGACGACGTATATCCGATCTGCAATATCGAAAAAGGTTACCTGGATCAGGTGATGGAGTTCGACGTTAAGGATGAAGAGGGTAGTAATGATGACGGCAAGGCATATCTTATCGCGCTGGATGTCGGAGCAGCCAGCAACGTAGTGCCTGACAAGGCGGTCGCCACGCTGTCGAACGGCGAGCAGATAACGGCGCGCGGCAGATCCTGCCACTCCAGCGAGCCCGAGAAAGGCGACAATGCCATCTTCGAGCTGGCGAGGATACTTAAGGAGAGAGATCTTCCGCACAATAAGCTTCTGGATCTGCTGTATGACGTTACCGAGTACTTCTCTGACTGCAAAGGAAGCAAGCTGGGGCTTTGCTCCGAGACAGAGTATTATCAGGGCGAGTTCGTCCACAGGAACATGCAGTCACCGACAGTATTCAAGGCCGCGGACGGCAAAGCTGAGCTCACGGTAAACGTACGCTTCCCATACGGAGAGGACGTTAACCGGATCATCAAAACATTCGATGAATGGGCAGCTCAGAGAAACGGCAGGACAGCGTATACGGACGCTCAGCCTGCGGTCTTCGTCTCCAAGGACAGTCCTTTCCTTAAGGCGTTCGCTGACGCTTATGAGGACGTTACAGACCGCATCAACGAGTTTACTTTGGCTTACGGCGGGTCGTACGCTAAGGCCATGCCGAACATCGTCGCCTGGGGACCGATCTTCCCTGAAGAGGAGGATACTACACATTCACCAAACGAATATATTGACCTCGAAAACATGATGTTATCCGCCAAGATGTTCGCCGAAGCCATAGCGACTATTGCTTTGTCGGAACAAAGCTTCAAATAAGGAGGGGATAGAAATGAGAGATAATATGAAGAAATTACTGGTTCTGCTGCTTTGCGTAGCGCTGGTCTTTGCCTTCACTTCGTGCGGCAGCAAGGACGAACCGCAGCAGGAAGAACAGGAAGACACGATCCATGAAGAGATAGTCGACGACAGCGAGGATCTGGATCCAAACGATCCTGCAAACGATCCGGTGGAGCAGACTGAAGAAGAGGAAGGCGAAGAGGAAGAAGTCACAGAGCCTGAAGAGACCGTTATCGAGTTCAGAGAGGACAAAGAAGAAGATCTCGCCACGCTTCAGGAAACTGCGGAGAACTCTACTGAGCCGCACACCGGCACTTATATCGAGATCGTCGCCGGCAGGGGAATAATAATCGTAAATAAATTCACCGACGTATACAGCGTGGTCGTCAACTGGAGCGACAGCGCGTATGAATCATACGAGTGGACCTTCACAGGGAACTTCGATTCGGACGGCGTACTTGAGTATAGCGACTGCCTCAAAAAAGATATAGTCTATGAAGTTGAAGAAGAAGGCGAAGTGTCCGTAGTTTATAAGAACGGCACCGGACGTCTCAGGCTCACAGGCGAAGGCCTGATCTGGGAAGACGATATGGAGCATGTAGCTGACGATGCGGACTTCGTATTTTCGGGTATGTAAGAAACTAAAAACCTCCGGGTAAGAGCCAGGAGGTTTTTTATTGCTTATTTTCAGTCTTTCATGACCGCGCCCTGTGAGGCGGAGGTGACCATCTTCGCGTATCTGGCCAGCCAGCCGGTCTTGATCTTCGGTTCAGGCTTGACGAGGTTTGCGCGGCGCGCCGCCAGTTCTTCGTCGGATACCAGCACGTCAAGTTTTCCTGCGGGGATATCGATCGCAATCGTGTCGCCTTCTTCGATAAGACCGATAGGGCCGTCTGAAGCAGCTTCAGGGCTTACGTGGCCAATGGATGCTCCGCGGCTAGCGCCGGAGAAACGTCCGTCAGTGATGAGAGCTACGGTCTTATCCAGCTTCATGCCCGCCAAGGCTGAAGTCGGGTTCAGCATCTCTCTCATGCCCGGACCGCCCTTAGGGCCTTCATAGCGGATGACGACCACGTCGCCGTCAACGATCTTGCCGTCGTAGATGGCCTGGATCGCGTCGTCTTCAGAATCGAAGACTCTGGCGCGGCCTTCGTGCTTAAGCATCTCAGGAGCAACAGCAGATCTCTTGACTACAGCGCCTTCGGGGGCGATATTTCCCCAAAGAACTGCGATACCGCCGGTCTCTGAGAAAGGATCATCGATGGGTCTGATCTCAGGACCTTTAATAGACTTGCCCTTGATGTTCTCACCGACGGTCTTGCCGGTGACGGTGAGAGCTGATGTGTCGATCAGATCCTTCTTGGCAAGTTCTGAGAGCACCGCCTGAATGCCGCCTGCACGGTTAAGATCGTGCATGTGAGTATCGCCGGCAGGAGCCAGGTGACAAAGGTTCGGTGTGCGCTCGCTTACCTCGCTGAAAACGTTCATGCTCAAAGGTACGCCGGCCTCCTTGGCGATAGCCAAAAGGTGGAGAACCGTGTTGGA
This sequence comes from Bacillota bacterium, assembly GCA_017538125.1. Taxonomy (GTDB): domain Bacteria; phylum Bacillota; class Clostridia; order Peptostreptococcales; family Anaerovoracaceae; genus RUG754. The sequence goes on along the minus strand of JAFYJM010000121.1, from coordinate 17,334 downwards.
CGAGCAGCCGAGCGCCATATCACAGGCGAGGGCATTGACCACAGATACTGAATTGATTATCTGACGGGCGGTGATGCCTTTATCGACCATGTCCATTATGGCCATGCCGGCGTGTTTAGCAAGCATAATGCGTCCACTGTGTACAGCCGGTATCGTGCCGTTACCCGGGAGGGCGATGCCGATGGCCTCGCAAAGACAATTCATGCTGTTCGCCGTGTACATGCCGGAGCAGGAACCGCAGCCGGGGCAGACGTTCTGTTCGTATTCGAGAAGGCCTGCGTCATCGATGATGTTGGCCTTGCGCGCGCCGACCGCTTCAAAGATCTTGGACAGGGATACTTCCTGACCGCCTACGATACCGCTCATCATGGGTCCGCCGGAGCAGACAACCGTGGGGATGTCGATCCTGCAGGCGCCCATTACCATACCGGGTACGATCTTGTCGCAGTTGGGCACGAGAACCAGTCCGTCGAACTGGTGAGCGAGAGCCATGGACTCGACGCTGTCTGCGATGAGTTCGCGGCTCGGCAGGGAGTACTTCATTCCCACATGGCCCATAGCGATGCCGTCGCAGACACCGATCGCGGGCACCATGATAGGTGTGCCGCCTGCCATGCGTACGCCGGCCTTGACGGCATCAACGATCTTATCGAGATGCATGTGGCCGGGAACGATCTCAGAGTGCGCGCTTACGATTCCGATGAGAGGCCTCGAGAGCTCCTCTTCAGTATATCCCATGGCGTAGAACAAACTCCTCATTGGTGCACGTTCTACACCTTTAGTTACATTATCACTTCTTCTCATTTTGCCTACCTTTTATTTCTGTAACCAGCTCATCATGGAGCGGAGTTCTTTGCCGACCTTGTTCTCAAGACGAGCAGCTTGCTGAGCTCTCATGGCGAGGAAGTGAGCCTTACCGCCGGATGAGAATTCCTGAACGAATTCGGAAGCGAATTTGCCGCTCTGGATGTCATCGAGGATGCCCTTCATGGCTTTTCTGGTCTCGTCGGTAACGATCTTCGGTCCGGAGATGTAGTCGCCGTATTCAGCGGTGTTACTGATGGAGTATCTCATCATCTCAAAGCCCTTGGCGTTGATCAGGTCAACGATGAGCTTCATCTCGTGGATGCACTCAAAGTATGCCATCTCGGGTTCATAGCCTGCATTTACAAGCGTGTCGAAGCCAGCCTGCATGAGCGCGCAGACGCCTCCGCAAAGAACTGCCTGCTCGCCGAAGAGGTCTGTCTCGGTCTCTTCCTTGAAGGAAGTCTCAAGGATGCCTGCTCTGCCTGCGCCGATCCCTCTGGCATATGCGAGAGCGTAATCCTTAGCTTTGCCGGAGTAATCCTGGTAAACAGCGATAAGTGAAGGAACGCCCTGTCCCATTGTGTAGGTCTCTCTTACGATGTGACCGGGGCCCTTGGGAGCTACCATGATGACGTCGATGTTCTTGGGCGGCTGGATCTGCTGGAAGTGGATGTTGAATCCATGAGCGAACATGAGAACGTTGCCTTCTTCCAGGTTGGGCTCGATGCTCTCTTTGTAGATCTTGGCCTGAAGTTCATCCGGTGCAAGCATCATGATGATGTCGCCGGCCTTTGCAGCGTCAGCGATGTCCATGACTTCGAGGCCTGCGTTCTTTGCCTTTTCCTCGTGGGATGAGCCGGGGCGAAGTCCGACTACTACCTTTGCGCCGCTCTCGTTAAGATTCATAGCGTGAGCGTGTCCCTGTGAACCGAAACCTATGATTGTGATAGTCTTGCCTGTCAAGATATCAAAGTTACAGTCCTTGTCGTAATACTTGTTTACCATTGTGTTTCCTCCTGAGTATGTATTCTTTTGATGACTTACTGTCTATGCTTATTTATACTTCGTAAGCCGGTGTTTGTCGCTTCGATCAGATGCGGCTCGCAAGCCGCTCTCTCGGGCAGATCCCTAAAAACGTACGGGATCTGCAGCCAATCGACCGGCTTACTTCGCCGTCTGATCATCGCTCCTCACAAAGCTTACTCAGCACAAATAAGCCCAGACAGTAAGCCACCTAAATTATTAACGTAGCAAATGATAATATAATTAATGTGTGTAGCTTCCAAGTGCTTCGCACTTGGAAGCTACCAACTTTTGAAGACGTTAAACCTCATGGATTTGATCACATTTTTGTTTCGGACTTCCGCAGCGCCGGTACTTAGCGATTGGCAAGCGGAAGCGAAGCCAGAGCTTAGAACCGCTGCGCGAGGACAAAGCGCAAGCGGTCCGAAACAAAAATCGGTGATCAAATAGTATCAGATGATATCGAATGTTCTTCCCGGTACTTCTATTCCCGTCGCGCCGGTCCTGCAGACCTCGACCACGTCGAAATCTGACATGATGTCTATGAAGCCCGCTATCTTCTGAGGCGAGCCGGTCACCTCGATGACCATGCTTTCGGAAGTAAGATCGACAACGCGGCCTCTGTAGACGTTTATGACGGACATAGCCTTCTCACGGTCCTCGCCCTTGGCGTTGATCTTGAGAAGCAGAAGTTCGCGGTAGAGAGTGTTCTCGCCGGGCGTGAATACCTTCTTGACCAGCTCGACCTTTTCGACCTGAGCGAGCACCTGATCCATCGCGGAATCAGTAGCTGTGATGATGATGGTAATACGCGTAAGTCCCGGGTAATTGGAAGGCGATGCCGTAATAGTCTCTATATTAAAGCCTCGTCTTCCGAAGACTGAAATGATCCTTGCCAGCGCTCCGACCTGGTTGAGGGCGAGGATAACTATGATATGTCGTTTTAATTCTTCCTTTTTCATAATGTCCTCCTTACTCAACTATCATGTCGTCGACTGTCTTCCCTGCGGGGATCATCGGCAGGACTCTTTCTTCGCGGCTGATGACGCACTGGATCCAGACCGGCACGTCTGATCTGACTGCCTCGGCCAGAGCTGCCTTCAATTCGTCCAGAGTCTCGGCTCTGTATCCTTTGCAGCCGAAGCCTTCGGCTATCTTGACAAAGTCGGTCTTTCTCTCGAGGCAGGTGTTGGAGTATCTGCCTCCATAAAAAACAGTCTGCCACTGATAAACCATTCCAAGCACCTGGTTATCCATCAGCACTGTAATGATGGGCAGTTTATATGATACTGCGGTGCATGCTTCGTTCATGTTCATATGGAAAGAACCGTCGCCCGTGATGTGGACTACTCTGTTATCGGGGCATCCCATCTTGGCGCCTATGGCCGCTCCATAGCCGAAGCCCATGGTGCCCAGGCCGCCGCTCGTAAGGAACTTATGCGGCTTGCGGTGCTTAAGGTACTGAGCGGACCACATCTGATGCTGGCCGACATCCGTGGCGAAGATAGCATCTTCACCGACAGCGTCGGATATAGCCTCAAGGATCTCCTTCGGATGCATGTATCCGGGAACTACCTGTGATACTCTGTCCTTTGCCGTCCAGCTCACAGTACGCTCATGCCACTCTTCATGCTTCGTCTCGTCCACGAGAGGCAGGAGCTGCGTCAGGAAGTCCTTGATGTCCGCCTTGACCTCAACGTCAACGTAGACGTTTTTGTTCATCTCGCTTCTGTCTATGTCGACCTGGATTATAGTGGCTTTGCGAGCCCACTTATCCGGGTTGAGGGCTACTCTGTCACTGTATCTGGCTCCCAGCGAGATCACGAGGTCCGCCTGGTCGACCGCTCTGTTTGAGGCGACCGTACCGTGCATGCCCACGAGACCCAGATTCAGTTCGTTGTCGCAGCTGACAGCTCCGGCAGCCATGAGTGTGTGAACCATCGGTATGTCAGCCTTAGCTATCAGAGCCTCGAGTTCTGCAGAAGCGGAGGAGGCGATGAGGCCGCCGCCCACGTAGAGCAGGGGCTTCCTTGAGTTGTTAACCAGTTTCGCCGCTTCCTGCAATGTCTCCTGCGGGATCTCGGGGATCGGATCCAAAGGAAGGGGAGGCTTATTGGTGAATTCCGCCATAGCCACTGATACGTCCTTGGTTATATCGATGAGCACAGGTCCGCGCCTGCCGCTCGCGGCCACCTTGAAAGCATCTCTCAAAGCCGGCTCCAGATCTTCAATATGATTGATATAATATGTCTGCTTGGTGATGGGGATAGTGATACCCGTGATATAGATCTCCTGGAAAGCGTCTCTGCCGATGAGTTCGCTGTTTACGTTGGAGCAGATGCACACCATCGGTATACTGTCCATGTACGCGGTCGCTATGCCCGTTACAAGATTGGTCGCTCCGGGGCCAGAAGTCGAGAACACGACGCCGGTCTTGCCGGTAGCCCTGGCGTAGCCGTCGGCTGCGTGGGTGGCTCCCTGCTCGTGAGCGCTGATCACATGGGTGATCCTGTCCTGGTATCTGTAGAGCTCGTCATAGATGTTGAGGGCGGCTCCTCCGGGGTAGCCGAAGACCGTATCAACACCATGGTCCAAAAGCACTTCGCACACTATCTGTGAACCTGTAAGCTTCATTTTGAATAATTCCTTTCCTGGAAAACACCTTTTTCCCCATTTTATATTGTAGTTCTACTATTATATACATTATCAGATGGACTTGTCAACCGTATTTAATAATTTTTTGTGATGATACAACAAAAAATATTTAAAAAATTTAAGAAGATATCACAAAAAATATCTTGACAAAGTTAGGATTTGCATTATTATATTAAACTATGAGATACTATGCGGATAAATGGTTTGCATAGCCGTATATTTTCAATATATAATCGTGAAATAACAGACTTTCGGAGGAAGAGAAATGAAGAACTGGACTAAGTACAGCCCCGGATATTACAATCCGCCTGTATGTGAACACAAGTGGGTGACGAAGGACCACGTGGACAAGGCGCCCCGCTGGTGCAGCGTGGACTTGAGAGATGGCAATCAGGCGCTTATCGTGCCGATGACTCTCGATGAGAAGCTATCCATGTTCAAAGCCCTATGTGACATCGGTTTCAAGGAGATCGAGGTTGGATTCCCTGCGGCTTCGGAGACCGAATTCGAATTCCTCAGAAGACTCATAGACGACGATCTGATACCGGACGACGTGACCGTGCAGGTGCTTACCCAGTCCAGAGAGCATATCATCAGACAGACCTTCGATGCGCTTGTAGGCGCCAAGAAGGCTGTGGTACATCTGTACAACTCCACGTCTTTTGCGCAGAGGCAGCAGGTGTTCAGGATGAACGAGGACGAGATCACTGAGATCGCGGTCACAGGAGCCAAACTCATCAAGGAGATAGCCAAAGAATACCCGGGCACAGAATTCCAGTACGAATATTCACCGGAGAGTTTCACCGGAACAGAGCCGGAGTTCGCCCTTCGCGTCTGCAACGAAGTGATCGACATCTGGGAGCCCACTCCGGACAACAAGGTGATAATCAATCTGCCAGCCACGGTGGAGATGTCGCTTCCGCATATATTTGCTGACCAGATCGAATACATGTGTGAGAATCTGCATTGCCGTGAGAATGTAGTCGTGTCGCTCCATCCTCATAACGACAGAGGTACCGGCGTGGCAGACGCGGAACTCGGACTTCTCGCAGGGGCGGACCGCATCGAGGGTACGCTTTTCGGTAATGGTGAGAGGACAGGAAACGTCGACATCGTGACGATCGCGATGAACATGTTCACCCACGGAGTGGATCCGGGGCTGGATTTCTCGGATATGCCGAAGGTAGTCGATATGTATGAGAAGCACACAGGCATGGTGGTCGAACCCAGACATCCTTACAGCGGATCGCTCGTATTCGCGGCTTTCTCAGGCTCACATCAGGACGCCATCGCCAAGGGCATGAAGTGGAGAGAGGAGAAGGACCCTTCACGCTGGACCGTACCTTATCTTCCCATTGACCCACACGACGTGGGCAGGGAGTATGAGGCGGACGTCATCAGGATCAACAGCCAGTCCGGCAAAGGCGGCGTAGCCTACGTGATCGAGAGAGACTACGGCTACGTGATACCGAAGGCCATGAGAGCCGAGGTCGGCTACATGATGAAGGACATTTCTGACAAGCATCATGAAGAACTTAAACCTGACGAGATCTTCGAAGTCTTCTCCAAAAAATACATCAACTACTTCAAACCGCTCGATATCACGGAGGCGTATTTCAGCCACTTCAGTTCTACCAAAGAAGAGTCTGAGGACGGATTCATGGTGCGCATGAAGGTCGTGATCGACGGAGGCGAAGTCAAAGAATATGAAGGCAGAGGAAATGGCCGTCTGGACGCCGTAGCCAATGCCCTCAAGAAGACCGAATACAAGTTCAACTACAAATTCGTGACCTACTCAGAGCATGCCATCTCGCAGGAGTCAAACTCCAAGGCCGCAGCCTACATCTGCATCGAGGACGAGGTAGGCAGACAGTTCTGGGGTGTCGGCACTCAGGCCGACATCATCCTGGCTTCCGTAAACGCTTTGGTGAGTGCGCTCAACAGGATGAACGACGTGAATCATTTTATCAGATAGACTGGAGGCAGAAACATGGGAATGACCATGACTCAAAAGATCTTAGCAGCCCATGCGGGCCTCGATAAGGTGGAGGCAGGCCAGCTGATCACAGCTAAACTCGATCTGGTGCTGGCCAACGACATCACCGGCCCGGTATCGATAGGCGAATTCGAAAAGGCGGGCTTCGATCATGTATTTGACAAGTCGAAGATAGCACTTGTAATGGACCACTTCGTGCCTAACAAGGACATCAAGTCCGCGGAGCAGTGCAAAAAATGTCGCACCTTCGCGCGCCGCTTCGATATAGACAATTTTTATGACGTGGGAGAGATGGGGATCGAGCATTCTTTGCTCCCGGAGAAGGGCCTGGTGGCAGCGGGAGAAGCCGTGATCGGCGCTGACTCCCACACCTGCACCTACGGAGCTCTTGGAGCATTCTCTACAGGCGTCGGCTCCACGGATCTCACCTCGGGCATGGCCACAGGATCCACCTGGTTCAAGGTACCTTCGGCGCTTAAGTTCAACCTGACTGGCGAGCTAAAGCCAAATGTCAGCGGCAAGGACGTGATCCTTCACATCATCGGTATGATCGGCGTGGATGGAGCGCTCTACAAATCCATGGAATTCACAGGACCCGGAGTCACGGCTTTAAGCATGGACGACAGATTTTGCATCTGCAACATGGCGATCGAAGCAGGCGGCAAGAATGGCATCTTCCCTGTTGACGATAAGACGATCGAATACATGAAGGGAAGAGTCGATCGTGAATACAAGGTCTATGAAGCTGACGAAGACGCCGAATATGAGGCGGTCTACGAGATCAACTTAAGCGAGATAAGGCCGACGGTGGCTTTCCCGCATCTTCCGGAAAACACGAAGACCATCGATGAGATCAAAACTATGGATCCTATTGAGATCGACCAGGTCGTTATCGGTTCCTGCACGAACGGAAGGCTATCCGACATGAAGATCGCTGCGGACATCCTGAGGGGACGTCATGTGGCAAAGGGCTTGAGAGTCATTATTATCCCTGCAACTCAGGCTATCTACAAGGAATGTATCAGACTGGGCTACATCGATGATTTCATCGACGCCGGATGCGTGGTATCAACACCCACCTGCGGCCCCTGCCTCGGAGGCTATATGGGCATCCTCGCGGAAGGCGAGAGGGCAGTCGCTACCACCAACAGAAACTTCGTTGGCCGCATGGGTCACGTGAAGTCGGAAGTCTATCTGGCATCTCCCGCGGTGGCTGCGGCATCTGCTATAGCCGGTAAGATCGCCGGACCTGACGAAATATGAAGAGGACACATAAATGAAAGCACACGGAAGAGTACATAAATACGGAAATAACGTCGACACAGACGTGATCATCCCAGCCCGTCACCTTAATACACAGAATCATAAAGAACTGGCCTCCCACTGCATGGAAGACATAGACAAGGATTTCGTGAACAAGGTGAAGGAAGGAGACATCATGGTAGCCGGAGATAACTTCGGCTGCGGATCCTCGAGAGAGCACGCGCCTATCGCCATCAAAGCGTCCGGGATCGACTGCGTCATAGCGAATACCTTTGCGAGGATATTTTACAGAAACGCCATCAATATAGGGCTTCCGATCATGGAATGCCCGGAGGCGTCCGAAAAGATAGACGCGGGGGACGAGGTCGAGGTGGACTTCGATTCAGGAGTCATCAGAAACCTGACAAAGGGAGAAGAATACAAGGCCCATCCCTTCCCGGAATCGATCCAGAATATCATCAGAGCGGGCGGCCTTCTTAAGAGTATCGCGGAGGAGAACAAATGAGATATAACATAGCGGTTCTGGCCGGAGACGGCATCGGCCCTGAGGTCATAAGAGAGACTCTCAAGGTCATGGACAAGGTCGGAGAGAAATTCGGTCATGAATTTGTTTTTGAAAAGCTCCTGATCGGAGGAGCGGCGATAGATGAGACAGGCGAGTGCCTGCCAAAGAAGACCGTTGAGAAGTCGCTTGGAGCAGACGCTGTGCTTCTCGGAGCGGTCGGCGGACCGAAATGGGATCCGCAGCCAGCAAACAATCGCCCTGAAAAGGCACTCCTAGGTATAAGAAAAGCGCTCAATTTATACGCCAACCTGAGACCTGCAGTGGTCTTTGATGAGCTGAAGGACGCATCGCCCCTGAAGAGCGAGATCCTTCAGGGAGGCCTGGACATACTGATCGTAAGGGAGCTCACCGGAGGCATCTACTTCGGAGAGCACGGATACAGAAAAGACAGTGCCGGAGCCGAGTTCGGCGAGATCGCCTACGATATCGAAGAGTATTCCCAGATGGAGATCAGGCGTATCGCCCGAGTGGCCTTCGACCTCGCCATGAAGAGAAACAAGAAGGTCACATCCGTGGACAAGGCAAACGTCCTCGAGAGTTCCAGACTTTGGAGAAGGACGGTGGCTGAGGTGGCGGCGGATTATCCCGAAGTCGAGCTGGACAATCTCTACGTGGATAACTGCGCGATGCAGCTTGTAAGAGCTCCGAAGCAGTTCGACGTGATACTGACATCCAATATCTTCGGAGATATCCTATCGGACGAGGCGAGCCAGATCACCGGATCTATAGGAATGCTCCCGTCGGCGAGCCTCACGGAGGGAAGTTTCGGCATGTATGAGCCTGTTCACGGCTCCGCGCCGGATATCGCCGGTACCGGCAAGGCCAATCCTATAGCTACGATACTTTCGGCGGCGATGATGCTCAGGTACAGCCTGGGCCTGAGCGATGAAGCGGACGCGATAGAAGCTGCGGTCGACCATTTCCTTAAATCAGGCTACCGCACCTTTGACCTTCAGGCCTCACCGGAGCACAAGGTCGTGGGAACCGAAGAGACCGGAGACCTTATCGCACAGATGATTTAGATAAATAGATAATAGCGCTGATAATAATAGTATGATATATTAAGTATTTGGAGGATAAATAACTATGGAGATCAAAGTAACCAAAACCGCTAACCCCAAGCCGATCCCGCAGGACGAAAGCACCCTGGGATTCGGGCTCAAATTCACTGACCATATGTTTTTGATGGACTGGTACGACGACAAGGGATGGACCGACGCGCGCATCGTGCCTTACGGACCGATCGAGATCGACCCCGCGTCTACAGTGCTTCACTACGCTCTGGAAATCTTTGAAGGGCTGAAAGCATACAGAACTGCCGAGGGCAAGATACAGCTTTTCAGGCCTTATGAGAATGCTAAGCGTTTCAACCGCTCTGCCGCAAGGTTCTCCATGCCGGAGATCCCCGAGGAAGATTTCGTACAGGCTGTCAAAGCCCTGGTCGACGTGGACAGCGAATGGGTACCGAAAGGTTTTGGTACTTCCTTATACATCAGGCCTTTCATGTTCGCAGACATGATCGACCTGGCTCTCCACTATGTAAAACACTACAGATTCATCATAATCGTCTCTCCTTCCGGAAGCTACTATTCGGAGGGGCTTAACCCGGTCAAGATCATGATCGAGGACGAGGATGTAAGAGCCGTCAGAGGCGGTACCGGCTTCACCAAGTGTGGCGGAAACTATGCAGCGAGCCAGAGAGCAGGCGACAGAGCCATGGCCAAAGGCTATTCGCAGGTGCTTTGGCTGGACGGAGTCGAGAGGAAGTACATCGAGGAAGTCGGCGCCATGAATATCATGTTCAAGATCGACGGAGTCGTTGTAACCCCTTCCACTGCTGAAGGTTCCATCCTGCAGGGCATCACCAGGAAGAGCATACTCGAACTCTTAAGACACAAGGGCATCCCCTGCGAAGAGAGAAAGGTCTCAGTAGATGAACTCATGGACGCAGCGAGGACCGGCAGACTTGAGGAAGCTTTCGGCTGCGGAACTGCTGCGGTCATTTCCCCGGTAGGTGTTCTGGCCTACAAGGATGAGGTCTACGATATCAACGGTGGCAAGATCGGCGAGACGTCCCAGATGCTTTATGATACCTTGACAGGTATCCAGTGGGGTAAACTCGAAGACGAGATGGGCTGGGTAGTGCCGGTCAAATAAGCAAAAAAACTATCGGTCGGCGCGATAGACTAAGCCCGCGCTATGCCTGAATAACAACGGAGAATAATATGTCATACGAAATGCTGAGCCTCGAGAGATTTGAAGAGGCGAGTGAAGAAGTCAAGAAAGTCACGCTGGATACCAAGCTGGTCTACAGCGATTATCTGAGCAAGCAGACCGGGAACAAAGTATACCTGAAGCCCGAGAACATGCAGCGCACCGGCGCATACAAGCTGAGAGGCGCATACTACAAGATCAGCACACTTTCCCGTGAGGAGCGCAAAAAGGGCCTGATCACAGCCTCAGCCGGCAATCACGCCCAAGGCGTGGCCTACGCGGCCCAGGCATATGGAGTGAATGCGGTGATCGTAATGCCCACTACCACGCCCCTCATCAAGGTGAACCGTACCAAAAACTACGGTGCGGAGGTCATCCTTTATGGAGACGTGTACGATGAGGCCTGCGAATACGCTATCAAGCTGGCAGAGGAAAAGGGCTACACCTTTATACATCCTTTCGACGATACGGCGGTAGCGACCGGCCAGGGCACGATAGCGATGGAGATCTTCCAGGATCTGCCGCTCGTGGATTACATTCTGGTGCCGGTCGGCGGAGGCGGGCTCGCCACGGGCGTTTCCGCGCTGGCCAAGCTGCTGAATCCGAAGATCAAGGTGATCGGTGTCGAGCCCGCCGGAGCCGCCTGCCTCAAGGCTTCGCTTGAAGCAGGCGAAGTAGTGACGCTGCCGACGGCGAACACTATCGCCGACGGCACCGCTGTCAAGACCCCGGGTTCAGTCATCTTCCCTTATCTTCAGAAATACCTGGACGGCGTCATCACGATCGAGGACGAAGAACTCGTCATCAGCTATCTGGACATGGTCGAAAACCACAAGATGGTAGTCGAGAACTCCGGACTTCTCGCTGTAGCCGCAGTGAAGCATCTGGACGTTAAGGATAAGAGGATAGTTGCTATCCTTTCAGGCGGCAACATGGACGTTATCACCATGTCCTCCGTGATACGTCAGGGCCTGATCATGCGCGACAGAGTCTTCACCGTATCAGTCCTTCTTCCGGACAAGCCGGGCGGACTGAGCAAGGTAGCCGCGATCATCGCCGAGGAGAACGGTAACGTCATCAAGCTGGAGCACAACCAGTTCGTTTCCATCAACAGAAACGTGGCCGTAGAACTGAAGGTGACCATCGAAGCCTTCGGTACGGAGCATAAGCATAAGATCATAGATGCGTTGAGCGCCAAGGGCTACGACCCGCAGATCACTGCGACAAACGTATAAACAGAAGTCTAAAAGAGCCTTCGATATCAGGGCTCTTTTTCTTTGTGCTTTTTTGTGGCTTTGATCTCAATTATTACACGATTTCTTCATATAAAGCAGACAAAAATAATACATGATTTCGGTAAAATACTCCTGTACGATCCGCATATCAACCGAAGGAGCGATGAGACGCTTATCTGCGGATTTTTGCAGGATCGGTCAAACGACAGATAATCTGAAAGGAGGGCAAAGGATGGATCAGGCGAAGCATTACCGCCACGAACTGAAATACGCCATTCCCTATGCCGACTACGTAGCCATGAGGGCGAGACTCAGAAGCGTTATGAAGTCCGACCCGCACACGAGAGCAGACGGCTCATATCTCATAAGGAGCATATATTTCGATAATGCGGACGACAAGGCTCTGAGGGAGAAGATATGCGGCTTCCCAAAGCATGAGAAGTTCCGGATAAGATATTATAACGACGACTTTTCGTTCATCACTCTCGAGAAAAAGATCAAGACCGGCAATCTGTGCCTGAAGTATGATGCGAGGATCACCGAAGACGAATGCCGCAGGCTGCTTGACGGAGACATCGAGTGGATGAAGGACCATTCGGAGGAGCTGGTCAAAGAGCTTTATGCGAAGATGAGGTATCAGCTTCTGAAGCCCAGGGTACTGGTGTCATACACCAGGGAACCATATATTTTTGCTGCTGGGAACGTCCGCGTCACCTTTGACTCGGGCATAAGGACCAGCCTTTACAGCAAGGATTTTCTCGGTGAGAAAGTCCCGGATATCAGCGCGACGGACACGCCGCGGGATATGATATTAGAAGTTAAATATGACGCGTTTCTGCCGGAAGTGATTCAGGATCTGATACAGTTCTCCGGCGTGAGACAGCAGGCGTTTTCAAAATACGGCACTTGCCGCAGATTCGGTTGATTCAGGAGGAAATATTAAATGACATTCAGCGACATTTTCAAATCAAGTTTTCTGGAAAGCGTTACAGAGTTTTCGGCCATCGACACCTTGATCGGCATGGCTTTCGCCCTGGTGATAGGGCTTTTTATCTTCGTGATCTACAAGAAGACCTTCAGTGGCATCATGTATTCCACAGGCTTCGCCATGTCACTGGTGGGTCTGTCCATGGTAACGACTCTCGTCATCATGGCGGTCACATCGAACGTGGTGTTGTCTCTTGGTATGGTCGGTGCGCTCTCCATCGTTAGATTCCGTGCGGCCATCAAAGAACCCATGGAGATCGTATTCCTTTTCTGGTCGCTTGCGGTAGGCATCGTCATCGGAGCAGGCATGATACCTCTGGCTGTTATAGGTTCAGTGATCATCGGCGTGATCCTGGTGGCTTTCTCGAGCCGCAAATTCCACAACACGCCTTACATCCTGATCGTGAACTGCGACAGCGATAAGGCGGAGAAGGAAGCTGTGGATCTCATCGCGGGTTCCGTAGACAAATACGTCGTCAAGTCCAAGACGGTGAATGCCTCGGGGATCGAGCTTACAGCAGAGATCCGCGTTAATGACGACACCACGGACTTCGTGAACCGTGTGAACGAGATTGCAGGCGTATCCGGAGCGACACTCGTAACCTTCAACGGAGAATACATGTCCTAAAGGAGGCAGCGATAGTGGTTGCTAATAAACATATATCTAAAATAATAATCGCTTTAGCGGTAGTTGCGGTCGTACTCTGCCTTCTTGCAGCGGGCTTCTCGGGCAAACTGTCCGAGTACTTCGGCGGGACAGGTGTAACGATGGAATATGAGACGAAACTCTTCGATACGGATGAGGTAATATCGATCGATATCCAGATGGACGAAGAGGATTGGAACGCCATGCTTGAGAATGCCATGAGCGAGGAGTATTATGCCTGCGACGTAGTGATCAACGGTCAGAAGTTCAGTAACGTTGGCATCCGTCCCAAAGGTAACACAAGCTTGTCAAACATCGTGATGGATCCTGACACCGACAGGTACAGCCTGAAGCTGGAGTTCGATCAATTCGTGGACGGACAAACCTGCTACGGGCTCGATAAACTCATTTTGAACAATAACTATGCCGATGCGACTAACATGAAGGAAGCGATCGTCTACGACATGTATCAATATCTCGGGGTGGACGCCTCGCTCTATAACTACGCGGAGGTCTCGCTTAACGGAGAGTACTGGGGCGTATACCTGGCGCTCGAGGGCGTTGAAGAGAGCTTCATGCTCAGGAACTACGGAACTCAGGACGGCGAACTGTATAAACCGGACAGCATGGAGATAGGAGGGGGAGACAGCAAAGGATCCTCCCAGGATTCCGGCGCTCCGTCCGGCTTCCCCGCGGGCGGCATGACGCCTCCTTCGGGTGGGATGACTCCGCCATCGGGATTCCCGGGACAGAGTGACTCGTCTGGAAGCGACGGATCGTCAGAAGGCGATGCAGCAACGCCGCCATCGGGTTTCCCGGGACAGAGCGACTCATCAGACAGCTCAGAGAGCAGCGGCACGACGCCGCCTTCAGGATTTGACCCGAGCAATTTGCCTGAGGATTTCGACCCGAGCAACTTGCCAGAAGGCTTCGATACGAGCAATTTGCCGGAAGGCTTCGACACGAGCGACCTGCCGGATATGGGCAATCCGACTTCACCAGGCAATGGCGGTTCCCCTATGGGAGGAAACGGCGCCAACCTGAACTACACGGACGACGAGCTGGACAGCTATTCCACGATCTGGGAAGGCGAGATAACCGGCACGAGCACCGGAGATCACAGAAGAGTAGTTACCGCGCTCAAAAACATCAGCGAAGGCACAGATCTCGAGACTTATCTTGACGTAGACAACATATTGAAATATATGGCCGTACATGCTTTTGCGGTGAATATGGACAGCCTTTCGGGCAACATGGCGCATAACTATTACTTGTACGAGTATGACGGCCAGCTGAACCTCCTGCCCTGGGATTACAACCTGTCCTTCGGAGGCATGTCGATGGGAAACACTGACGCGACGAGCATGGTGAACGATGCCATAGACACGCCTTTCTCGGGCACGGATTTCTTTGATAAGCTGCTTGAGAACGAGGAATATCTCGCTAAATACCACGAGTACCTTCAGAAACTCGTCGACGAGTATGTGAACGGTGGGCAGTTCGAAGAAACGTATAACAGGATCAGGAGCCAGATCGACTCCCTGGTAGAGACGGACCCGACAGCGTTCTACAACGCCGATGAGTATGAAGAGGCGGTACAGATGCTTTATGAGGTGGTAGGCCTCCGCGCAGAGAGCATCGAGGGCCAGCTTAACGGCACGATCCCCTCCACAGACGAGGGCCAGAAAGAAGATCCGTCAGCTTTGATCGACGCGTCAGGCATCGCCCTCAGCGTTATGGGCAGTTTCGGCTCGGGCGGCGGCTCAGGCGGTGACGGATCGGACAGCGACAACTCAAGATCCGGCATCAAGCCGCCGAAGTCTTTCAGCGGTATGCCAAGTCGAACGGTCGGGTCTTCAGATCTTAAAACACTGGGGATCTACGGCATCTGCCTCGCGGTAATGATCGTTGCCCTACTGCTTGCGAGACTGTATAAACGAAAGAAACATTGATAGTTACCAATAAAAAAGCGACCCTTCAATGCCGAAGAGTCGCTTTTTTGTGCCACATGGTGGTGTATATCATTCATCATTCAACTCAAACCCAAAATTAATTGACTATTTTAGGCGGGCGCAAAGCAAAGCATTTACAGTTATTTGATGAAGCTCGAAAGTTTTTTGCTGTAGAAGAAGTCCCTCGTCAGGGCATCGAACTCGGACCACATGGGCAGAGTTTGACATCCATCGGCCCGCGGGCAGTCGTTTACTTCGCACGCCAGGCAGGCCACAGGGGATAAGTTGCCTTCCATCGTCTCCAGTATCTCGCCAACATTATACTCCTCTGCCGGTCTGGTAAGTTTGTAGCCGCCGCCCTTGCCGCTGACGCCGGAGACCAGTTTGGCTGAGACCAGTTCTTTTACGATTATCTCCAGATATTTCTTTGAGATCTGCTGACGTTCGGCCACATCTTTGAGTGGCACATGGCCTTCACTGCTATGTTCTGCCAGATCTATCATAACGCGAAGCGCGTATCTTCCTTTGGTTGAAATCATGATCTCACCGCCTTTTTATCAGTGTTTTTTGCTATTACCTATTATACCGCAGGGTAATAGGACAAATCAAGCAAAATATTTGTTAATTACCTATTGACACGGTAGGCGAATAGGTATATAATCAATCTCAAATCAAAGCAAAAATGAGAGGAAGCTATGAACATTTACGCAGACAATGCAGCGACGACGAAGATGAGCCGCACTGCGATGGATACAATGATAAAGTGTATGGAGGAGACTTACGGAAACCCTTCCAGCCTGTACAGAACAGGCCAGAGGGCCAAAGAAGTCCTGGAGGAAGCCAGGGAGAAGGTGGCTAAGGTCATAAACGCCTCCCCGAGGGAGATACTCTTCACTTCAGGAGGATCTGAAGCGGACAATCAGGCGATCCTTTCGGCAGCAGCAATTGGAGCAAAGAAGGGTAAGAAACACATCATCTCTTCGGCCTTTGAGCACCATGCGGTACTGCATACGCTCGCAAAGTTTGAGAAAGAAGGCTTCGAGGTAACACTTCTCGACGTCCATGAGGACGGACTTGTAAGGCCTGAGGAACTAGAAGCGGCCATAAGACCGGAGACCTGTCTCGTCACCATCATGTTTGCCAACAACGAGATCGGCACCATACAGCCCATAGCTGAGATCGGAGCCATCTGCCGTAAACACGGTGTTATTTTTCACACCGATGCTGTGCAGGCAGCAGGTCACATACCAATTGATGTCATTGCCGACAACATCGACATGCTGTCTGCTTCTGCACATAAATTTCATGGGCCCAAGGGCGTAGGCTTTCTTTACACCAGGAAGGGCATAGCGCTCACCAACCTCATCGAGGGCGGTGCGCAGGAAAGGGGGAAACGCGCGGGAACTGAAAACGTTCCCGGCATCATGGCCATGGCGGCTGCACTCGAAGAGGCGGCCAGGTGTATGGACGAGACTTCTCCCAAAGTCAAAGCCATGAGAGACAGGCTAATCGCAGGACTCGAAGAGATACCGCACTCGGCGCTTAACGGAGACAGAGAGAAGAGACTTCCTTCGAACGCTAACTTCTGCTTCGAGGGGATCGAGGGCGAAAGTCTTTTGCTCCTTCTGGATGAGAAGGGCATCAGCGCATCATCCGGCTCAGCCTGCACTTCAGGGTCGCTGGATCCCAGCCACGTGCTTCTCGCGATCGGCAGGGTGCATGATGTGGCCCATGGTTCGCTCCGCTTAAGCTTAGGAGACAACATCACCGAAGAAGAAGTGGACTATATAATCAAGTCCGTGGGCGAGGTGGTGGCTTATCTCAGAAGCTTCTCGCCGGTATGGAGAGACCTGGAATCAGGCAAACTTGAACATATTCTGTAATTTTGGAGGACCAAATCATGGCATTATACAGCGATAAAGTAATGGATCATTTCCTTCATCCGAGAAACGTGGGCGTCATCGAAGATGCCAACGCTGTGGGAGAAGTCG
>JAFYJM010000120.1 GCA_017538125.1 Bacillota bacterium | reverse complement strand
TTACCAATTCTGCTGATTGTTTCAATCAAGTTTTGAGAAACATTGTTCTCTTGACTATCATTCTTACACTATGAAGTTTTCAAGGTTCAGGTCCCGTTTTGACGCGGAACATTACAATACTACCACCCTCGTGGTATATTGTCAAGCACTTTCTCTGATTTTTTTATCAATACATGAAAAAGCACCGCTGCCTTGCGACAGCTTTTTTAATATACCATCTCAGGCCCCCATTGTCAAGGTGATTTTTTTGAATATTTTGTATACATTTTTGTACATTATATATATAGTATATGGACTAACTGATCATAACTAAATATCGATTCAGCCTTATTTGAGACCCAAAGCTCGCCTTGCAAACTCCGCTGAAAGATAATACAATATATGCATAATAAATTATTCCTTGATTACACGTGAAAACTATGGAAATCTTCACCAATGCAAAGATATATCTGAACGATGGTTCCGGCCGCATGGCAGAAGCCATGGCTGTGGATAACGGCCGTATTTCTGCCGTGGGTACAGAAGCTGACATCATAGCTATGGCATCTTCTTCTGATAATGTAACGGACCTTCTCGGCAGGCTTGTGCTGCCTGGCTTCGTGGACTCACATCTTCACTTCATCGAATACGCTGTCGAAAAATCTTTCGTGGATCTGTCTTCTGCCGGAAGCCTTGAAGAACTGATAGGCTTGATGAAAGTCCGCCTTCCTGAAGCCATCTCAAAGAAACGTCCTCTAAGAGGCTCTGGTTTCGATAATAATTATTGGGACGACCCTACCCTTCCTTCGAGATATGATCTTGATAAACTTTCAGAGGAAATACCTATCACCGTCAGACGCACCTGCCATCACGTGACCGTATGCAACACTCCGGCTCTTATGCTTTGCGGCATGCTTGAAGATCATCCCGACGGCATATTAATGGAGGAAGACCAAAACATCCTTAATAAAGTTTTCCTCTCCTTTTCAAAAGATTCTTTCAAGGAGATGATCATAGATGCGATCCCGGATCTTACCGCCAAAGGCATCACCGAGATCCAGACTGACGACCTCGAGTACATGCGGGAGGAACTGTACGGGCGCACCATTCTGGATGCCTACATGGAACTCGACAATGAGGGTAAACTTCCAATAAGGATCTACGAGCAGTGCAATCTTCCTTCCATTGAGCGTCTTAAAGCTTTCCTTGACGCAGGATTCATGACAGGATATTCTACCGGACATTTCACTATCGGCCCTCTGAAACTTGTAGCTGACGGTGCTCTGGGCTCCAAAACAGCAGCACTCAGGAAGCCCTATCCGGATGATCCAAGCAATTACGGCATATTGAACTTTACAGACAGCGAGATGGACGCAATAGTCGAAACCGCAAACAGTAATGGGCTTCAGATCGCCGTTCACGGCATCGGAGACCGTACGATAGACCAGATACTCAATTCATTCGAAAAGGCGCTCAGAGCTCACCACAGGGCCAATCACAGGCATGGTATAGTCCACTGTCAGATCACCCACCCTTCTCAGCTCGATAAAATGAGGGAATTGGATGTCATGGCATATATACAGCCAGTGTTTTTAAGGTCCGACCAGTGGATAGTCGAGGACCGCGTAGGAAAAGAACTGGCAAGCACATCCTATGATTGGAGAAAAATGCTGGACATGGGCATACATCTGAGCTTCGGCTCTGACTGCCCGGTAGAGCCTTTTGATATTTTGCCCAATATGTACTATGCAGTCATGCGCAAAGATCCCGATAAGGAAAAGGCCTGGTATCCTGAGCATGCAGTCACTCTGGAAGAAGCCATAGCCTCCTTCACCTCCGAAGGGGCATATGCCTCTTTCAGTGAAAACGATCGTGGAAGGCTGCTTCCTGGGTTTGAAGCGGACTTCTGCGTGATCGACCGCGATATCACCGCGCTTCCGGCAGAGTCCCTAAACGAAGCAAAAGTATTAATGACTTACGTCGAAGGCAAACGTGTCTTTTAGGAAATTTGCTTGACCTGAGCCGCTATTTGTTGTTTAATAATAAATCAAAGGATACAAAAACAGATATACTGAATTCGGAGCTAATACATGATCGGTACCCTTGTTAACGCCTGTGCGATAATAGTCGGCTCGCTTATAGGCGGTTTTTTCAAAAGAATAATGAACGATTCTCTCAACGAGAAACTCCTGACCACCATGGGTCTGGCTGCTTTGGGCATCGGTCTCAACAGCGTCGTTCAGAACATGCCGAAGAGCAACTATCCGGTACTTTTCATCGCATGTCTGGCTCTGGGCTGTATCATAGGTTCGCTTCTTAAGATAGATGATCGCGTGAAGCGACTTACTGAGAGAAGCAATGCGGATGGAAATCTCGGTCAGGGGATCATAACCGGGTGCCTCATCTTCTGCGTTGGCACGCTTTCGATTCTCGGGCCTGTGCAGGCTGCTCTTTATAATGACCATACATTTTTGTTTACCAACGCGACTCTCGATCTGGTGACATCTATGGTACTTGCTTCAGCCTACGGAGTCGGTATGGCAGTCTGTGCGGTAGTGCTCGTTATCTGGCAAGGTTCCATCTACGGGCTGACCCTCCTGGCGGGGAATGTGCTTACTGATAATATGATGACGGAGCTTTCCATCGTCGGAGGTTTCATGATCGCCATGACCGGTCTGACTATAATGAAAGTCCGTGAATTCAAGACTCTTGACTACCTTCCCGCCCTGGTGCTCCCTCTCATATGGTGTGCCATAGCAGGTTGACAAATATTGATAAAAGTGTGAAAATAGGTCTTGCAGACAATGCAAGACCTTTATATTAGGAGAATGATATGCGTATAGATAAATTTCTCAAAAATTCAAGGCTGATCAAACGTCGCACGGTCGCCAAGGACGCCTGCGATCAGGGCCGCGTGTTCATCAACGACAAGGTGGCAAAAGCGGGCTCAGAAGTGAATATAGGAGACGTCATACACATCGAATTCGGCAATTCATCTGTGACGGTCAGGGTAACGGATATAATAGAATCCGCCAGGAAAGAAACAGCGGCCGACATGTACGAGATAATATAAACGAGCAAAATAAAACCCTCCGGGATCCGGAGGGCGTTTTTTATCTTACGAACTTTTTGATGAGGCTTACGAGTTTATCGCCTTTCGGGAGGCGGCCGATCTCTTCTATCGTTATCGTGCCAGTGATCAGTACCATCACAGCGTAAACCACCACAGCGAACGCTATGGCCAGCAGGCAGCTGACTGCGTTGCTCTTAAGTATGAACATCAACAGTTTATATACAACTATAGCCGAGACGCCCATGACAGCAGAGGATATAAGAGGTTTGATGTACGTGGCCTGGATGTCGAATTCCACTCCCGCTTCCCTTCTGACGTCCCTGGCGTTCAGTACGGCAGCCACTATATAGCAGACGATCGTGCCGATGGATGCACCGTTAACATTCACGACCTTAATGCCGACAAGAATATATGTGATTATGACCTTTGCCACAGCTCCTATAGCAAGATTCCTCACGGGAAGCATCTGTCTGTCGATGCCCTGAAGCGCGCCGGTCAAAGTGACCATCGGGCTCATGGGCAGCGTGCTGAAGGCCATGATGGCAAATACCACCGCAGTCTCCTTCACCTCTTCAGCCTGATAAGGATAGAGCAAAAGAAGAATTGGATAAGCCAGCACCATCATTCCTATCGTGCATGGGAAGCCAACGATCATCGTCGCTCTCATGGCGAAATTGGTATTCTCTTTGATGTCTTCTTTGTTTTGGAGCCTGTAAGCAGCGGCTATGGCAGGCACCAGGCTCATTACGATGGCCTGTATCAGCACTTGAGGCATTCCCACAAGGGACGCGCAGTATCCGCCTAACTTGCCGAAAAGTACACGCGACTCAACGAGAGTATATCCTACAGCCTGCAGCCTTCTCATGACCATCATCGAGTCGATAGCATTGATCAGAGGAAAGATACATGCTCCGATGGTTATCGGTATGGCGATCACCAGTATCTCCTTAACGATCTTCTGCCAGGGCTCAACGACCTCATTATGCTTGTTTCTCCTGATCTGGCTCATTATAACCCTGCGGTTCAGGAGATAGATCGCGACCGCTATAGCAAGTCCCGCCCCGGCTCCTGCCGTGGATCCGAAGATGGCTCCTGCAGCGAATTTTTCATATCCGGCTTTGATCAGAGCGTGTCCGAGAAGCAGACCCACGCACACTCTGAAGAACTGTTCCAGCAGTTGCGACACGGCAGTGGGATTCATGTTCTGTCTTCCCTGGAAGTATCCTCTATATGCCGCCATGACTGGTACCAGGAAAAGCGATGGCGCTATGGCCTGGATCGCGTATTTCGTCCCGGGATTATTGAGAACTACGGTCTCGATGAATCCTGCGCCGAAATGCATGATCAGGAAGGATACGAAACCGACGCCTCCCAAGAGCCAGATCGAAACGCTGAACACCCTGTGGGCTCCGCCGTAATTCTTCACTGCCGACCTCTCGGAGATCATCCTTGAGATGGCCACGGGTATACCTGCCGTGCTCAGCAGAAGGAAGAAAGTATAGAAAGGATAGACGGAACTGTAAAACGACATGCCCTCAGCTCCTACCCAGTTGGTCAGGGGCACTCTGAAGAACACTCCCATGACCTTGACCAGGATGCCTGCTACCGCCAGCACCGCCGCGCCTTTTAAAAATTTGTTCGAATTGTTCTGTTCCATAGTCGATCCACCGGTTTATAACTTGCTTAAGATTTCTTTTGTGGCAGCTTCTGCCTCGGCGATTGTCTTCTCGATATCTATCGTCTTGTATTCGCCGTTCTCATATACGACCTCACCGTCAGACATAGTCATTACTACATCTGTTCCGGATGCAGAATATACCAGATTGTTCAGAAGGTCATGTACAGGATACATATTCGGCTTGTTTATGTCTACCATTATGAGATCCGCCTTGAATCCTTCCTTGAGAAGTCCGGCATCGTTCCTGCCCTGAGCGAGGGCTCCTGCTCTCGTCGCCGAATACAGCGCTTCCTTGGGGGTGACCGCAGTGGGATCTTTGAAATACATCTTGGAAGCCATGGCGAAGATCTTCATCTCCTCAAAGAAGTTAAGTGAATTGTTTGAAGCCACCGAATCAGTGCCTATGGCCACATTTATGCCTCTTCTCAGCATCTCCGGTACGTTGCAGACCCCGGAGGCAAGTTTCATGTTTGATATCGGGTTGCTCGCGACCGTTACGCCCTTGCCTTTCAAGATGTCGAAATCCTCGCCTTCTACCCATACGCAGTGCGCTGCCAGGGCCTTGGTGTCGAAGGCTCCCATGTCGCTGAACAGTCTGACCGGCGTCTTACCGTATTTGGTCTTACATGCCTCATGTTCAGACTGAGTCTCTGAGACGTGTACGTGCATGATCGCTCCTACCTGGTTGCAGTAATCCGACACGGCCTGCATGGAGCGAAGCGTATTGGTGTACTCAGCGTGGATGCTTATGTCTATCTTGATCCTTCCGTCAGCAGCACCGTCATATGCTTCGTAGGTCTCTTTCATCTCTTTGAGCCTTACGGACTCCCACGGATCGCTGTCGTCGAAGTGAGATATGGCTCTGGAGATGTTCGCTTTGCAGCCTGAATCCACGGTCGCTCTTACCATATCGTCCAGGAAATAATACATGTCTGAATGTGACACGATGCCGAAGCGCATACCTTCAGCCATAGTGAGCAGTGTGCCCCAGTATACAGCATTACCGTTCAGTTCAGCTTCGAACGGGAAGATCTTGGTAAAGAGCCAGTCCTGCAGATCCATGTTCTCCGCATAGCCCCTGAGAAGAGACATAGGAGAGTGCCCGTGGGCGTTATGGAAGGCCGGCATGAGCAGTCTGCCCTCTCCGTCCCTCAGATCTCCGTAATCGCCTCTGGGCATGCAGTCGCCAACGTAGACTATCTTATCCTCATCGGTGGCTACATACATCCCGTTCTTTATATTAAAATCTTCATCCAGTATCTTTATATTACTGAAAAGCATTTCTTTCTCCTTCTCAAGTCTCCCTGAAAATCCACTAAATTATATTATATCATACTCTCTTCATGTTTTCCACGAGTATTTCCAGAAGTGTGGTCACCTGGTCAAGTTCTTTTACTGGGTCCGTCGTCAGCCTTATGAAAGGTCTCGAGCCCATATGCGCAAAGAACTTTGGCCCGAACTCTGCCTTGGCATTGACTATGCCGTAAGCGGTAAGGCCACTCTTGTCCCTGAAGTCGAAGACGTAGGTCCTTCCCTTCTTCACTTCGACGCGCTTGCCTCTCAGCGAAGGCGCTTTGGCTTTAAGAGGGTCAAGTTCGTTCTTGTCGACATGTATCTTTTCGATGCCGATCTCCTCAGACATGAATCTTATGTAGGATATCTTTATCAGATCCTGTGTGGGTCTAGGTACGTCTCCGAATCTGTCAGTCAGTTCATCAAGCACGTCTTCCTGGTCTTCTCTGGACCTGGTGCCCGCGATCTTTTTGTACATTTCGAGCTTCAGACTTTCATCTTCTATATAAGTGCCGGGGATGTAAGCGGAGATCGGGAATTCCATGGAGGACTCCTCCCTGTCTTCGTTAACTATCTCACCCTTCAGAGCTTTTACGGCGTTATCGACCATCTTGCAGTAAAGTTCATAGCCGATGTTAAGTATATGGCCGGACTGAGCAGTGCCGAGCATGTTGCCCGCGCCTCTTATCTCGAGATCCTTCATGGCCACTTTGAAGCCTGCGCCGAACTCTGTGAATTCTCTGATAGCCTTCAGACGTCTTTCCTGAGGTTCCGTGAGCACCTTGTCCTTTTTGTACATGAGATAACAGTATGCCATGCGGTTCGATCTGCCTACCCTGCCCCTCATCTGGTACAGCTGTGAAAGGCCGTAACGCTCCGCGTCCAGTACGAGCATCGTATTGGCATTTGGTATATCCAGTCCTGATTCGATGATCGTAGTTGAAACGAGTACGTCGGCTTCATGGCTTACGAACTCCATCATGACCTTTTCGAGGCCGCCTTCAGACATCTGTCCGTGGCCAGTGATGACCCTTGCCTCAGGCACGAGTTCCGATATCCTGCGGGCTACTGTAGACAGGCCTTTGACCCTGTTATATACTATGAAGACCTGCCCGCCCCTGCCGATCTCGCGCTCAATTACTTCACGGATCACGTCGTCGTCTTGCTCCATGACATAGGTCTGGACGGGATATCTTTCCTCGGGCGGTTCTTCTATCAAGCTCATGTCCTTGATGCCCGTAAGCGACATATTCAGAGTCCTCGGGATCGGAGTAGCGGACAGAGTCAGCACGTCCACATTGGACTTTAGTTTCTTGAGCGTCTCTTTGTGATCCACTCCAAAGCGCTGCTCTTCATCCACCACGAGAAGTCCCAGATCCTTGAATGAAACGTCTTCCGAAAGAAGCCTGTGCGTGCCTATCACGAGATCGACCTCGCCTGTCTTTAGCTTCCTCACCGTCTCCTTCTGTTCTCCCGCGGTTCTGAACCTTGAAAGCACTTCCACCGTAAACGGGAAGTTCTCGAAGCGCTCCTTTAGAGTATAATAATGCTGGCTGGCCAGTATGGTCGTAGGCACGAGCATTGCAGCCTGCTTACCTTCCGCCAGACATTTGAAGATGGCTCTCGCGGCTACTTCGGTCTTGCCGAAGCCTACGTCTCCCAGAAGCAGTCTGTCCATGCTGAAGGGTCTTGCCATATCTTCCTTGATCTCTTTGGAAGCTCTTAGCTGATCGTCGGTCTCCTCGAAGGGAAAGCTCTCTTCAAACTCGATCTGCCAAGGGCTGTCCTCACCGAAGGCATAGCCCGGCTCCAGCTGTCTTTTGGCATAAAGGTCGATCAGATCCTTCGCCATGACGGCAATGGCCTGTTTGGCCTTAGCCTTGGTAGCCTTCCATTCCCCACCTGAAAGTTTGTTGATCTTCGGTACCGCGTCGTCTCCGCCGATATATTTCTGTACCATATCCATCTGCTCGACGGGCACGTAGAGAAGATCGTTTCCGGCGTATTTGATCTTGATGTAATCCTTGACCTCACCTTCGACCTTGAGCTGATGGATGCCGGTGAACTTACCGATGCCATGGTTCTCATGTACCACGTAATCGCCTTCGTGAAGATCCGTGAACGAGCTGATGGCCCTTTCCTTATCTGTAGACTTTCTGCGCTTTTTCTTTGGCTGACTGAATATATCTCTGTCAGAAAGCCAGACTTTCTTTTCCAGGGGGAAGTCTATACCCTGGCTGAGACTTCCTATCATGAAGTTCACAGGACTCAGAGCAGATCTATCACAGAATTCCCTGAGATTGTCCAGCCTTTCCTGTGAAGTGGAAAGAAGATTTATCTCATAGCCTTTCCTGAGATAAGCCCTAAGTTCCGTCTCCAGAACGTTCATCTTGCCGTTGAAGCTCAAAGGTTGTCTGGACTGGAGATTATATATGTGATCAAAGCCATCTATCCCTTTTATCCTCTTCGGAAAAGGCGTGAAGATCGTGACTTCATCATCTTTAAGGATCTCCAAAAAGTCGCCGGTACCTGACAAGGCTTTTCTGTCCTTCGGTATAGCCAGACCTCTTCCTACCATTACCTCCAGATCGTCTTCCTGCTCCCTGTCAGTAAGTTCCAGAGTTTCAAATATCCTGTCCGGATCATCTATCAGTACTCTTCCATCAGACAGATAATCCCAAAGGTATTCCGTGCTGTCAAAAAAGTACTGCAGGTAGTTTGACAGAAGATCGAGATTCCTCACGTTCAGGACTTGCTCTTTGATCTCTTCTGCGGTCTTCAGCACCTTGTCATGAAGGATTACCTTCATATCAGGATCTTTTTCCTTTCTTGAGATAGTCCTGGCGTACTTGCCGTACTCATCTTCAAGTCTTTCAAGACCGGCTTTGAGGAATTCGTCGCTTCCGGTGAGTTCCCTCGACGGGAAGATCTCCACCTTTCTGAGGTTTTCTAAGGATCTTTGAGACACTTTGTCAAAAGATCTGATCGAATCCACCTCGTCTCCGAAGAACTCCACCCTAACAGGATCTGTATTTTCAGGTGTAAAAACGTCGAGGATGCCGCCCCTTATACTGAACTGACCGGGGCCTTCTACAATGCCGTAACGCTCATAGCCGAGATCTGTCAATTCTCTTGCGAGATCTCCTAAAGGATACTCCCCGCCCATCTCCAGCAAAATGCTCTTTTTCTCATAGTAATTATGAGGCGGGAGCTTCTTTATGACAGCAGAAATAGGCGCTACGATCACCAGGGGTACCCCCTGTCGCAGTGCCTGAAGTGTTCTTAATTTTCTGACTTGCGAGTCGCGGTTCTTTGCGTCATAGCGGGCGAAGGTGGTCTCTTCACCATAAAGAGCGACTATCTCTTTATCGGGAAGGAAAAAGCTCATATCCTGAGCCAGCCTCTGAGCTCTGGTGTCCGATGATACGACCACCAGAGTCTGGTTCTTCTCCCCTGCCAGCTTCGCCGCCACAGGCGCCACGCGGCTCTCCGATACGCCTGTATAGTTTATCATTTATTCTCCAGGAGTTTCCGCAGCATCTGAAGGATCGTTTTCAGCAGGTCCTTCTGCGGCTGCTTCTTCCGGTTCTGCGGAAGCTTCTTCTTGAGACTCCTTTTCCTTCTTCAGTCTACCGGGCTTGATGTTGAAAGTCTGCATCGCATGCTCGACGCCGTTGATCACTATGTCGGAAGCTGCATCTGCGGCCTTGTTCAGAGCGTCCCACAAAAGATCTGCTTCTCCTTCAGTGACGCGTCCGGTGACGTAGTTTATAAGATCTGTCTGCCTCTCTCCTCCGATACCGACACGGATCCTTGGGAAATCATCATCTCCCAGAAGATAGATGACGTTTCTCATACCGTTGTGAGTACCCGATGATCCTCTTGGCCTTATCCTCAAAGTACCTTCGGCTATGTCTATGTCATCATAGATCACTATCAGGTTCTCCAAAGGCTCTTTATAGAAATTCACGACATCTCTTACAGACTCTCCCGAAAGGTTCATGTAGGTCTGAGGCTTGACGAGTATTACTTTTTTGCCTTCGATCCTGCCCTCTCCGGTGAGCGCCTTGAACTTGAGCCTGTCCACTTTGATGCCGTACTTTTCGGCAAGCAGATCCAGAGCCAGGAAGCCCATGTTATGACGAGTCAGCTCGTATTTTTTGCCGGGATTGCCCAGGCCGACGATTATGTGCATAAGTTCTATATACCGCTGTACTCCTGCGAAAACGCAGGAGTACCGTTAACATTACATTATTAATCAAAAAGTGCTGAGACCGATCCGTTATTGTGGACTCTTGTCATAGCTTCTGCGAATATCGGAGCCACGGATATAACTGTCATGATCGGCAGTTTCTTTTCTTCAGGAAGAGGGATGGTATTAAGGAGCACCATCTCTTCAAATACTGAGTTCGCGATCCTGTCGACTGCAGGTCCTGAAAGCACAGCGTGTGTCGCTCCGGCATATACCGTCTTGGCGCCCAGGTCCTTGATGGCCTTGGCTGCGTTGCAGATGGTCCCGGCTGTATCGATCATGTCGTCCATGATTATACAGTTCTTGCCTTCGATGTCGCCGATTATATTCATGATCTCAGACTTGTTCGGTTCGGGACGACGCTTGTCGATTATGGCGATGGGACAGTTGAGGACTTCTGCAAGTGCTCTGGCACGTACTACCGAACCATGGTCAGGCGATACTACGCAGAGGTCTTCAAGATTCTTTTCTTTGAAGTAATTAGCCAGTATAGGCATACCTATGAGATGATCTACCGGTATGTCAAAATATCCCTGGATCTGATTAGCGTGAAGATCCATCGTTATCACTCTGTCTGCGCCAGCAGCCATGATAAGGTTTGCAACGAGCTTGGATGTGATCGGATCTCTCGCCTTGGCTTTTCTATCCTGACGGGCATATCCATAGTAAGGGATGACTGCATTGATCCTTCCGGCCGAAGCTCTTTTCATGGCGTCGATCATGATCAGAAGCTCCATGAGGTGATCGTTAACAGGATCTTGAGTAGACTGGACTATATAACAATCCACGCCTCTAACTGTCTCCCAGATATTTACCGAGATCTCACCATCGCTGAATTTGGTGACTGTAGCCTTACCAAGCGGCTTACCCATTATGCTCGCTATATCCTCCGCAAGTTCCGGATGAGAATTACATGTGAAAACTTTGTAATCTGTGTATACTCCGTTTTTCAATTCTTTGTACCTCGCCTTTCTATCATTTGACGGTCAGATGACCGCTATTACTGACAAATCATTCAAGAAGAAGATCTCCCACCTTATAGATGTCCCCTGCTCCCATGGTGATCACCATATCGCCTTTCTTCGCATTAGCTCTGATATAGTCCGCCATATCCTCAAAGTTATCTATATAGGTAACATCCATTTCGGGATGTTTTTCACGGATCTTTTCCATTAATTGTCCTGAAGAAACTTTATATATGTTTTTCTCTCTGGCCGCATAGATCTCAGCCAGCACCAGATGGTCGCTTTCAACGAAGGCGTCAGCGAACTCATCGAATAAAGCCAGCGTCCTCGTATAAGTATGAGGTTGGAAGCAGACCCAAAGCTCATTGTGAGGCACGTTCTTGGTGGCTGACAGTGTGGCTTTGATCTCCGTTGGATGATGGGCATAGTCATCGATGATCTTCACGCCCTTGTCCGTAGTACCTATGATGTCGAAACGTCTCTCAGTACCGGAATAATTGTGCAGAGTCTCTGCTATGACATCCTCTCCCACCCCAAGTTCATGGGTGCACGCGAAGGCAGCGAGCGCGTTCAGCACGTTATGCTCACCAGGGACGCTTAGATCCACGTGTGCGGCAAACTCTCCCTTGTGATAAACGTCGAAGCCCGGCATGCCGTTCTCGTCGAACAGGATATTCTTGCCGGAATAATCGCAGTTTTCATTAAGACCGAAGGTCACAACATTTTTAAGTCCGTCGGTCACCTGATTTACGAAAGGATTGGCGTCATAGGCTATTATCATGCCATCCTCAGGAACCAGGCTCGCGAACTTATCAAAAGATCTGACGATCTGATTAATGTCCTTGAAATAGTCGAGATGATCTGAATCGATATTGAGTATGATCTCGATTTTCGGCTTGAGACTCAAAAAACTGTCCACGTATTCGCAGGCTTCCGTCACAAAGTACGGCGAACTGCCAACCTGACAGTTGCCTCCGATCTCGCCCAGATTACCTCCAACCAGGATCGTGGGGTCAAGACCGGCATTCTCCATTATGAGAGCTACCATTGAAGTAGTAGTGGTCTTGCCGTGAGTACCTGAGATAGCTATGCTGTTCTCATACTCGTTCATTAGATGGCCCAGCATCTCCGCTCTTGAAAGGCATGGTATCCCGCGTTCTTTGGCTCTCACCAGTTCGGGATTGTCAGGGCCTATTGCAGCAGTATACAGCAAAAGATCCGCGTTCTCCACGTTCTCAGCCCTGTGTCCCAGAAATACTCTGGCGCCCATTTGGGCCAGCTTGTTCGTCATCTCCGATTCCTTCATATCGGAACCGCTGACATTGTATCCCCTTGAAAGCAGGATCTCACAGATGGCACTCAGGCCTATACCGCCGATCCCTATGGCATGTATATTTTTATATTGTTTCAGATCAAACAAAACGATCACCCTCCGATATAGATTCAATATATTATATCACACATCAAGGCTTTTTACTATACCGGATAAGCCTTATTTTTTGTATCTATGAGATCCGGATCCAGGCCTTTCATTTCAGCGTCGCGTTTTTTGAAGAAATCCGTGGCGACTTTCGGGAAGAGCGCGTAGCTAAGCACGTCCTCATCCTGGATCGAATAAGCCTTGATCTCTTCTCTCAGTTTATCGAGTTCAGGTTCAAGAAGGTCTGCAGGTCTAACTGTGATAGGCTCTTCGTCTCCAAGAGCCTTCTTCTGGACTTCAGGGTCGAATCCCTTCATCGTCCTTCCGTACTCGCCTCTCAAAATAGCCTTGGTCTCCTGGCTCATCACCTTGTATCTCTCTCCCATAAGGACGTTGAGCACAGCCTGCGTGCCTACGATCTGAGAGGAAGGTGTGACGAGAGGTGGCTGCCCGAGATCCATTCTGACCCTTGGTATCTCCTGAAGTACGTCATAAAACCTGTCAGATGCATTCTGATCCTTCAGCTGTGAGACCAAATTGGAAAGCATGCCGCCCGGCACCTGATATCTCAGAGTCTTTATGTCTACGCCGAGTACCTTTGGGTCTATAGTTCCCGCCTTGACGAATCTCTCCTGGATCGGTCTGAAATAGTCGGCGATATCTGCGAGGAGATCCTGGTCGAGCCCCGGATCGAATTCCGTCCCCTCGAAAGCCTTGCAGATGACCTCGGTCGCAGGCTGTGAAGTGCCCATGGCCCAAGGCGATATGGCCGTATCGACTATGTCGCATCCGCTCTCTATGGCCTTCATGTATGACATAAGAGCCACTCCCGAAGTGCAGTGACTGTGTAGTTCAATAGGTATGTCAACCGCTCCTTTAAGCGCAGGTATGAGCTTTTCGGCAGCCTGCGGTGTCAGGAGCCCGGACATGTCTTTGATGCAGATGGAATCAGCGCCCATGGACTCGATGTCCTTTGCTAGCCCTGTCCAGTAGTCAAGGGTATAACCGTCCCCCAGAGTATATGAGAAAGCGATCTGTACGTCGCCGCCCTCCTTCTTGGAAGCCCTGACAGAAGTCTCTAGGTTCCTCAAGTCGTTCAGAGCGTCGAAGATCCTGATGACATCGATACCGTTAGCGATCGACTTCTGGACGAAGTACTCCACGACGTCATCGGCGTAATGTCTGTATCCCAGGAGGTTCTGGCCTCTTAAAAGCATCTGCAGCCTTGAATTGGGCATGCCCTTCCTGAGTTTCCTCAGCCTGTCCCAGGGATCCTCGTTCAAAAATCTCAGGCAGGCATCGAAGGTGGCGCCGCCCCAGCATTCTATGGCGTGATAGCCGACCTGATCCATCTTTTCGAGGATCGGCAGCATATCTTCTGTGGTCATTCTGGTAGCTGCCAGCGACTGATGCGCGTCTCTTAATACCGTCTCCATTATCTTTAACTTTTTATCTGTCATGTCTGTCTCCTTTTAAGATAAACCTCTCAGATCCTTACACCCCGAATATGGCCATGAATACACCCGCTGCCACAGCTGTGCCGATGACGCCTGCAACGTTTGGTCCCATGGCATGCATGAGCAGGAAGTTCGTGGGATCCTCTCGCGCTCCGACTTTCTGTGCGACCCTGGCAGCCATTGGAACTGCGGATACGCCTGCGGCTCCGATCAGAGGATTGATCTTGCCGTGAGTCGCTTTGCACATGATCTTGCCGAAAATGACTCCTGCTGCTGTGCCAAATGAGAACGCTATGAGCCCGAGTATTATGATCTTGATCGTGGTCCATTTAAGGAAAGCTTCCGCGTTAGCAGTAGCTCCAACGGATGTTCCCAGAAAGATCACGACGATGTACATGAGCGCGTTGGATGCGGTCTCCTGAAGCTGCCTTACAACGCCGGATTCTCTGAAGAGATTACCCAGCATGAGCATTCCGATAAGAGGCGCAGTCGAAGGAAGGATGCTGCAGACCACGATCGTTACAATGATCGGGAATAGAATCCTTTCCTTTTTGGAGACAGGCCTCAGCTGTTCCATCTTGATCTTTCTCTCCTCCTCTGTGGTGAGAAGCCTCATTATAGGCGGCTGGATGATGGGCACCAGAGCCATGTACGAATATGCCGCAACGGCTATCGGCGCCATGATCTCCTTCTGACCGAGCATCATAGCTAGATATATGGATGTAGGTCCGTCAGCTCCTCCGATGATGCCTATTGAAGCTGCTGATTCAGGGCTGAAACCCAGAAGCATGGCCATGAGATAAGCTCCGAAAACTCCGAACTGCGCTGCTGCGCCCAGGAGAAAGCTCTTGGGGTTTGCGATCAACGGGCCGAAGTCAGTCAGCGCTCCCACTCCCAGGAAGATCAGTGAAGGCAGTATCGTCCACTCATCGAGTTTGAAGAAGTAGTTAAGGAGTCCGCCTTCCGCCATGATGGGAGGATATAAGTTGACCAGAAGCATGCCAAATGAGATGGGCAGTAGCAGCAGCGGCTCATACTGTCTGGCGATCGCCAGATAAAGGAAAAAGCACGCCACTAAGACCATCACCAGATTACCGTAGGTAAGGTTCATAAAAGCAGTCTGGTCGAGCAGATTTCTTAGTGTTTCGCTGAAATAATCCATTACTTACCTCTCAGATGATGACTGCAAGTCTGTCACCGGCTTCCACAGGCTGTCCTTCATTGACGCAAACCTCTCCGATCGATCCGTCCCAGGACGATACCATGGGTATCTCCATCTTCATGGCTTCAAGTATGATGACCGTGTCGCCTTTTTTGACCGTCTCGCCGGGCTTCTTCACTATTTTGAAGACCTTGCCTGCTGCACCTGCTTCAAGATAATTCGCTCCGGGAGTGACCGAAGCAGAAGCTTTAGGCTCCTCGGACTTCTGTTCAGGCTTGGTCATTACCTTGGCCTTTTCTTCATGTTTCCTGAAGTGCTCGGTAAGGCTGGATACCTCCTCGACCTTCTCAAGCTCGACTTCGTATTCTTTTCCGTTAACTCTTACGATGTATTTTTCCATGGTATTTCTTCCTATCTTCTTCTCTTAATAGATCTTACTATGTATTCGGGTTCTTCCGGCATGCCTGCCGCCGGGCCTTCAAAAGCTATCTCCGCTCCTTCTCTTTGCTTCGCCATCATGATGGCTGTAATAATGGCAGCGATGATCTCAGCCTCGTCCTCCTC
Source organism: Bacillota bacterium (assembly GCA_017538125.1). GTDB lineage: Bacteria > Bacillota > Clostridia > Peptostreptococcales > Anaerovoracaceae > RUG754. The sequence goes on along the minus strand of JAFYJM010000120.1, from coordinate 11,279 downwards.
TTCTGCTTCAGCGGTCATCCCATCCGCAGCCGGTACTTCCGGTGCGGCTTGGGCAACCAGCGCAGCCTTCTTCATCTCGCTCTTATTTATGAACTTGAAAAGGCTTATAATGAAGCAGATCAGAAGCAGTATGACGAAGACCGTTCCCATGCCCATCAGCGTATCCGAAAGTGCCCTGATCAAGACTTCTCTTAATGACATGACTACCTCCTAAAATACGTTGGCATAGGTTTCAAGGGCTCCTGCCAGGTATTTCCTGGTCTCTTCAGGATCTATGATCTTATCCACCAGACCGAGAGCTGCCAGGACTTCGGCCGTGGTATGAGTTTCTTCGTATTCTTTCGTCTTTTGCTCAACGTCTAAAGGTTCCAGCGGCCCGTAGACCAGATCTGCCGCCTGCTTCGGATCGATGATACAGACTTCTGCATCCCGCCAGGCGAAAGTCAGATCTGATGACGTATATCTTCCGTTCATCACGCTGTATATGCCTCCTACGACTTTACCTGTGATCAGATTGATCTTAGGAACAGCAGCCATAGTAAATGCTTTGCTTAGTTCCTGAGCGCCTCTGGCCATAAGATCAGTGTCTTCATTAGTTGAGAAACCTTCCGTGTTGGATATGTTGAGAATGCCCAAGCTGAACTTGTCAGCGATCCTGACCAGCTTGGCGGCCTTGAGAAGGCCTCTGTAACTCAGCCTTGAATCGCCGTCAACGGTATTGTTCGCCATTGCGGCCACCATGATGCCGTTCACCTTGATGAAACCACAGGTCAGCTCCGGCGCTGTCTTTCTGTTCGTCTCGATCAAAAAACCATCGTCCGATATCTCTCTTAAGATCTCTCTCCCGTCGCTCACCTTCTCCTCTATGCCGAAGTTGATGCGGTTCAGGTCATCTGCCGTATCGAATTGTTCCGGAAGCATACCGGCTGCAGGAGGCAGTACTCTGAGCATCTCACGGGAATACATCAGAGCTTCTTCTGTTTCCATATCTTTGAAAAGAATATCGGCTGTTTCTGAAAGGCTCTGCATCTGCCCGATGCACTTGCCTCCGATGATCATGATCTGCAGGATCTCGTCTGCGGCCTTCCCTGCTAAAGAATATACTTCATTGAACGCATTAAGGGCTTCTCCTCCCTCATCGACAAGGAAACCTGTGGAGTCCAGCAGACCCACCACAGGTGCTTTGGCCTTGAGCGCCAGTCTATATATCGCGCAGATCTTGGCTCCGGCCGTTTTGCTGAATGCTCCTCCGTCTATCTCACTATCCTGAAGGAAGGCATAACAAAGCTTCCCGCTCACGGTGCCGTAGCCGGTAATTACTGAGCTTCCGCGAGCCTCTCCCAGCTCCACGAAACTGTTGCTGTCGAACAATGATCCCAGATCTTTTTCGGTAATCATAAGCAGTTACTCCTTATACGAATCGACTTAAAGTTATACATAATTATTATATCACATTTTAAGTTGCTTGTATCACGCAAAATGTGTATTTTTTTGCGACCAAGAGCTAAAATGATAAGCTTTTCTCATACAATTATTCATCATATGCGGTATATGATGAATATAATGCCGAATATCTATTGACAAAAGCCCCTACCGTGACTATGCTAGTATAATAAGATACGAACATTAAAGGAGAAATCAAGATGAAACGTACGGAAAGAATCGGAGCTTTGATCAGGATATTATCCGAATGCCCGTCTAAACCATACAGCCTGCAGTATTTCTGCGATCTCTTTGGCTGCGCCAAATCCAGCATCTCTGAAGACATTCAGACTGCATCCCACGCGCTTAAAGAGACCGGCACAGGCTATCTGGAAACCATCCCCGGAGCCAAGGGCGGCGTCAAGTTCGTCCCTGACATTTCCAATGAGGATGTCCTCGCCCTCCAGCAGGAATTCTGCGAGAGGTTGAGAGATACATCCAGACTGCTTGGCGGCAATTTCGTCTATACTTCAGATATTTTTTACGATCACGGCATCGTGTCCAGGCTTTCCAAGGTCTTCGCCAGGAAGTTCAGGAACTGCGGTGCCAACTACGTGGCGACAGTTGAGACCAAGGGTATCCCTCTGGCATATAACGTTGCTCACCTGCTCAACCTGCCGCTTATCGTTATCAGAAGAGAAGCCAGGATCTCGGAAGGGTCAACTGTGAGCATCAACTATTTCTCCGGCTCCTACGACAGGCTCCAGAAGATGTCCATGTCCAAGCGCGCCATCAAAGCGGACTCCAAGGTGCTCATCATAGACGACTTTATGAGGGGCGGCGGTTCGGTCACCGGTATCAAGGAAATGATCGGCGAGTTCGGCGGCAAGGTCGTGGGTATAGGTATCGCCATCGTAGCCAAAGAACCCGAGAAAAAGAAGGTCTCTGATTACTCCGGCCTCATCTACCTCGGCGAAGTCTCCTCGGAGAAAAAGATCATCGAGGCAATTCCGAATACAGAACTATTCTAAGCTGAGAACTGATAAATCAAACCTTTCCCGCATGCCTATCACATCTTGTACTGAAATAAATGCATTGTACATTTTTTAACGCTGTGCTATAATGTAGGTGTTGTAGGAATTATTGTTTACAATCTTCAATACAACAGGAAAGGTGGAAAAAATGAATATCACAGACATCAGAATCAGAAAAGTCGGAGATGAAAGTAAGCTAAAGGCGGTTGCGTCCATTACATTTGACGGTGAATTCGTAGTTCACGATATCAAGGTCATCGAAGGACAGAACGGCTTGTTCATAGCAATGCCCTCTAAGAAGATGGGAGAAGGCGATTACAGAGACATAGCTCACCCTCTTACACAGGAGGTCAGAACGAGATTAAGAGACGCCGTCCTTGAAGCATACAACAAAGAAATACTCGAAAACGAGTGATCGATAGTTCAAAAGCCCCATGCGAAAAGCATGGGGCTTTTGTTTTGCCTATTATCATTATTTCATACTGCCCGTCTTCTCAAATCTGGAGTGCCAACTCAGAGCCTCATCCAGAATGTGAGGCGTCTGGCACGGAGCTTCAGCACAGGCTCTCTCGAAGTAATCTCTCAGCATCGGTTTATAGTCAGGGTGAGCGCAGTTCTCGATGATGGCTTCCGCCCTTTCCTTAGGGCTGAGTCCTCTCAAGTCAGCATAACCCTGCTCTGTCACGATGACCATGACTTCATGCTCTGTGTGATCCACGTGCGGACACATAGGAACGATAGAAGAGATCGCTCCGTCTTTGGCCACAGAAGACGTGGTGAAGATGACCAGCGAAGCGCTCCTGGAAAAATCTCCGGAACCACCGATGCCGTTCATGATCTTCTTACCCTGGACGTGAGTGGAGTTCACGTTTCCGTATATGTCCACTTCCAAAGCAGTGTTCATGGCTATCAGTCCCAGTCTGTGCGCCACCTCTCCTGAATTGGATATCTCTTCCGGTCTGAAGATCACGTGATCCTTATAGAAATCTATATCTTTAAAGAAAGCCACCTGAGCTTCCGGTGAAGGTGCCAGGGCCGTGCAAGAGGCTACTTCAGCCTTGCCGCACTTGATAAGATCAAGCATGGAGTCCTGGATGACTTCTGTATAACAGGTCAGGCCTTCGAACTCTGAATCCCTAAGTCCGTAGAGCACGGCGTTAGCCACAGAACCTACTCCCGACTGGATCGGAAGGAGCGAATTGCCCATCCTTCCCTGCTCCACCTCATTTTCAAGGAACTTGATGATGTTCTGACCGATTTTCTTCGAGTCTTCTGAGATGGCGGCAAGAGGCCTAGTAAGGTCTGTCATGTCTGAGATGACGATGGCTTTGATCTTATCCCAGCCGCATTTGACATAAGGGCTGCCTATCCTGTCGCCGGGATGCGTGATCGGTATAGGCTGCCTGTTTGGGGGTTCCTCAGTCATATATACGTCCGCCATACCCTCCAGCTCCAATGGTTTCGCCATGGCTATCTCAACGATGACTTCGTCAGCGTATTTCACGAAGGTGGGAACATTTCCTACTGAAGTCGTCGGGATCAGGTCTCCTTCTTCAGTGATTCCCAGAGCTTCCACAAGAGCCAGATCCGGCTTTTTAACATGACCCAGAGTCACAAACTCAGGTGATCTGCCCAGATGCATGTCTATATATTTAACATCGCCTTTGTTGATAGCCTTCCTTAAGGTCGCGTTGGTCTGGTAAGGTATCCTCCTGTTGATGATGTCTGCTTCAACCAGTTCCGTATCGACTTCCGGACCTACGGAGGCTCCGGAGTAAAGGTCGATCTTGACCTTATATTCGCCTGCCTTAGCCAGTTCCGCCAAAGCATGGGGCACAGCCTTCGGATAGCCTGCATTGGTGAATCCGCTTATTCCTACAGCCATGCCGTCCTTTATCATTCTGGCCGCCTCTTCAGCGCTTACGATAAGTGACTCTCCCCTATTAGAACGTATTCTTTGTTTAAGTTCAGATGTCATTATAACCTCCAAATAAAATGATCTCACTTATTACATTTTAACAAATGAGATCATAATATCAACATCTATATTGTTTTATTTTTGTTCGCTGAATATCTCCATCTTTTCTATACGGTCAAATGCTTCCTTGAGTTTCTCTACTGATACGGTGCAACAGAGCCTTAAGTGGCCTTCACCGCATTTTCCGAAGGCGTTTCCGGGAAGGGTCAGAACGTGGGCTTCCATGAGGATCTTATCCGCGACTTCCTGAGACGTGAGGCCGGTTGCCTTGATCGATGGAAAGAGATAGAAACTCCCTTTAGGAGGATAGATCACGTGCATGTTGGGGATCCTGTTGATCCTCTCAGCAGCGTAGTACATCCTTCTCTTGAATTCCTCAGTGATGGGAGGCTGGACGACGTCACGATTCCTCAGCGCGTGTATAGCCGCTCTCTGAGATATGGAAGGCGCCGTGAAAGCCACGCCCTCGTTGATCTGTGTGATCACGTTCACGATGTATGAAGGAGCGATGATGTTTCCGATCCTCCAGCCCGTCATAACGAAATTCTTTGAGAAAGAATTGATGGTAATGGTGCGCTCTGCCATGCCCGGCAGGCTCCTGAACGGTATGAACTCGTTCTCAAAGCTGAATTTGGTGTAGATCTCGTCAGAGATGACGATGAGGTCGTGCTTCTCAGCTATCTTTGCGATATTCTTCATGGTCTCGAGGGTGAGACATGAACCTGCGGGATTGTTGGGTGAATTTATGACAAGCACTCTGGTCTTCGGAGTGATGTACTCCTCCAGTCTCTCGCAGTTGATCTGGAAGTCTTCCTCTTCATATGTGGGAAACTCCACTGGAATACCTCTCGCCAATCTCACCTGCCCGGGATAAGGCGTGAAGTAAGGTCCCTGAAGGATGACTTCGTCTCCGTCGTTAACGACTGCTTCGAGCGCCAGAAACATGGCTATACAGCCGGATGTGGATACAAATATCTCCTCATCAGGAATATCCAGACCGTACTCTTCTTTATAGAATTTTGCGATCTCCTGACGGAATTCCGGCTCGCCTCTGAAGTCGGTATATTTAGTGTGCCCTGCCTTGGCATCCTCGAAGGCTTTATCTATTATGAGCTCCGGTGTTATCATGTCCGGATCGCCTAGGCTCAGATTTATCACGTCGTTGAAACTTCTGGCGAGCACGTCGGACTTGCCCATGGCTGTAGGTTTATCCGCCCAGTACCTCTCAGCTAAATACTTATGTTCCATAGTCTTTCCTCTCAAGTTATATCAATAGAACGTAGCGACTTCTTCTTCAGGAGGATCACACTTGGTGACTTCCTTTACATGGAAGACCGGACCGATCGCCTCATACATGTCATTATACTCTCTCACGATCTCTGCGGTCATGATCACCCATCCGCCGTGGTCAAGTTCGCTAGACTTCGGCCATTTGGCCACAAGACCACCGAACTGTATATCCTGGACGCAGCATGTCATTATATGACGTCCTATGACAAATTCATCGGCTTTCAGACCGCCGCCCAGAAGTGTCCTCCCCTTGAATCGCACGGTCTTGCCATAATAATTCGGTTCGTTGTCATTCATGTCAGCGTACCACATGGCATAATCCTGATCTTTGATCTCTATGATCTTCGCGTTCATATCGAAAGGCAAAGGATCTTCGATGTTATCCAGCTCGATCTCGTTGGGGCCGTATTCGTAGATGATATCGCATCTTCTGTTGGCTTGTCGAATGATCTTGTGGAGAGGCATCTGGTCCATATCATGCGTCATATGCTTGAAAACTATGCTCTCAGTAGACTTTATCTTATCGTATACCAGCTGACGCATGTTTTCATTATAGCTCACGAAATTCCGCGCGTCCGCAAAAGTCATTTCCTGATATACCGTCCAGTTCTCCGGCAGGTTGTTATAAAGCTGATCGAGCACCCACATGCCGTTGTATTCGATGACCACCTTCTCCGCATTTGAAAGTGCTGCGGCATTCGTCATCCATTTTTCCGTGAGATCCTCCTCTTCATCCAGAGTCATGATCTTGACGTTCGATGAAGCGAACCTTAAAGGTCTGTACTCCACCTCGCCCTCTTCAGTAACGATCAGAAGCGTCTTCTGACCGTCGTTGAAGTTCGGATCCTCCAGAGTCTCCTGGATGAAAGTGGTCTTGCCTGCGTCCAGAAAGCCTGTAAAAAGATATACCGGTATTTCTTTACTGTTCATATGGCTTTAACTCCTAAATGATCATCAAAAATATCAAAGTCCGAAGAGCTCTTTGACAGCGTCTTCATCTACACCGGCTCCGATCACTACGATCCTGCCGGTCACCTCCGCTGTGCCGTATCTGACGTCAGGTTCGCCGGGTACGTAATCAAAGTGGATCCACTGTCCGTCTTCTGCCTCTACGATGCCCTTGGCACGGAGCACCTGTCCGAATTCACCGAAGTCACCGAGTTTCTCCAGGCAGTCCTCAATAAAGTCCACGGTGAATTTCTTTGCGGTCTCATAACCGAAAGAATCGAAGACTTCATCAGCGTGGTGATGGCCTTCGTGACCGTGATCATGGTGGTGATGATGCTCGTGGTCATGATCGTGGTGATGCTCATGATCATGTTCATGCTCTTCATGCTCTTCATGGTCATGGTGATGATGGCACTCGCACTCGGGATCGTCGCACTCTTCTTCATCGTGATCATGATGGTGATGCTCATGCTCGTCCTCGTCATGATCGTGATGATGATGGTGCTCATGCTCATGATCGTGGTCGTGATGATGCTCCTCATGCTCTTTTTCGAGGAGCTCGATCGCCTGCTCCAGGGTGTCTTTGTTCTCCATGGCATTCAGTATCTTCATGCCTTCCAGCTGATCCCAGTCAGTCGTTATGATAGTTGCATGATCGTTATGCGCCCTCATAAGTTCCACGACTGCCTTGAGCTTATCCTCATCCATGCCCTTGGTGTGGCTGAGGATGATCGCGCTGGCGTGCTCCACCTGGTTGTTATAAAACTCTCCAAAGTTCTTCATGTACACCTTGGCTTTCTTGGCATCTACCACCGTTGTAAAGCCGTTCAACTGAAGTTCAGGGTCGTTAAGTCTCTCGACCGCTTCAACGATGTCGCTCAGTTTGCCCACACCTGAAGGTTCTATCAGGATCCTGTCGGGATGGAACTGTTCGAGCACCTGCTCGAGGGACGCGCTGAAATCTCCTACCAGACTGCAGCAGATGCAGCCGGCGTTCATTTCATTGATCTGTATGCCGGAGTCCTTAAGAAAGCCTCCGTCGATGCCGATCTCGCCGAACTCATTCTCGATGAGAACTACCTGCTCACCCTTGTAAGCTTCCTCGATGAGTTTTTTGATGAGAGTGGTCTTGCCTGCTCCCAGGAAACCGCTGAAAATATCTACTTTTGCCATTTATATCACCTCTTAAATCAAAAGATCTTTAACTGTATTTTAAATGCCATAATGCATATATCGTCGTTTTTATCAATTCATAACGAAGCCTGCTATGAGGAACAGCAGCGCTGAGACCCCCGCACACATCAGGCCGAAAGGCGCCTGAGTTATCGCGTGGTCGAAATTGTTGCATCCCGTAGCTGCTGAAGTGATGACCGTAGCATCCGAATAGAAGCAGATGTGCGATCCAAAAACGCCTGCCGAAAGTACCGCCGACACCGCGAGCGTCACGTCACATCCGATGGACTGAGCCAGCGGGATCACGATCGGAAGAGCTATTATATACATACCCCAGTTGGTACCGGTTATGAATTCAGTGATCGCCAGAGCTATGAAAACTACCAGAGGCATGAGCTGCGGCGTTACATATTTCGTAGCTGTATTGATGACGTACAAGGTAAAGTGTATCCTGTTGTTCACGTCCGCGAAAAGGAAGGCCAGCACCATGAGCAAGAGCGGCATGATCATGTTTTTCAATCCTTCCAGCGCTACGTCTGTAAATTCTTCCGGGCTCATCACGCCCTGCGCCAGATAGAACACGAATACGAAGGCCATTGTGAGCAGTACGCCCATCTGCATGTTGAAGCCAAGTATTATGGTCCCTCCTACCAATACTATGATCGGAGCGAAAAGATTCATCATGCGAGGGTTTTCATATATAATATCATCCTTGCCCGCGCGGATGTCGATCTTATCTGAATCCGGAGGCGCGAGCGTACCGCCTTCCTCCACACGTTTGAAGGCTTTTTTCATCGGTCCGAAGACCGGTATTATTCCGATTATTACCAGAGGCACGCATATTGCCGCCATCCAACCGTAAAAGTTGAAAGGTATGGTCTTGATAAAGTATCTCAGACCTTCTCCTGAAGGCGCCCAGCCGTTGGCTTCAAGTATCCTCGAGCAGAACACAGCCCAGGTGCTGATAGGGATGATCACACACAGAGGAGCAGCCGTAGAATCCACAATATAGGACAAGAATTCCCTCGGCACCCTGTGCTGATCGGTTAGTTTGGTCATGCATGAGCCTACGGTCAGTGAATTGAGATAATCGTCTATGAATATCACAAGCCCCAGAAACCACGTCCAAAGGAGTGAAGCCTTTTTGGTTTTAGCTTTGCCGGATATCCACTGTCCGAAGGCATAAGCCCCTCCGGACTTCTCTATGAGAGCAATGAGACTTCCCATAAGCCCGCAGACTATGATCAGCCAGGCTATGTCTTCGCTCATCATGACTCCCAGTATACCTTCAGAGAAGCTATTGAATATATTGACTGCCCAGTTTCCTCCTCCCACGGTCACAGGCCTCGAGACCATGATAAAACCCAGGAGCGAAGCAAGCGTCAATGCTTCAATGATCCTTTGAGTCGCGAATATATATACGATGAGAAATACGGCAGGTATCAGTGAGGCAGCGCCGTAATCCTCCACGTTTTCAGGAAGTACTAATGTCAGTGCAGCGGCAGCCAGTATGACCGCCACAACTATCAGGAGAGTCTTCCTGCCCGAGGCGGATCTTCTTTCCTGAGAAAAGTATTCGAACAACTACCATCTCTCCTTTCAGCTTCTGAGCCCTCCGGGCTTCTCAGAGAGGTCGAACACGAAAGTATCCTCTTCTTCGTCTTCGTCGTTTATATCGTTTTCTATCTCAAAATCTGCCATCTCGCCCGCGAGATCGCTGACCTTATCCATGCATCTGACATTGTCAAGATCAGCACCGGCTGTATAGTAGTAAATGGCTTTTTCAATATCCGGTATGCCCCTGTAGCCCTTTTCCTCGATCAGACCGAGATAATAATAAGCCATGTCTTCCGAGTCATCCGCGGCTTTCTGAAGATAGCCATAAGCTTTTTCTATATCCTGCGGCACGCCCTCTCCCTTTATGTGGAGTTTGCCATAGGCTGCAAGCGCTTTGCTATCGCCGAGGATGGCCGCTTCTTCATAGAGAGCTGCAGCTTTCTCATAATCCTCCTCCGCTTCGGCCAGCGCACCGAGGTTGAAGATCGCTGAGGTGTTCAGCTCATCCCTCGCTCTCATGAACAGTTCTTCAGCCTCCCCTGTATCAAGGTCCACACCGTTTCCGGTAAGATGGAGCACGCCGAGATTGTTCATGGCCTGAGCCTGAGCGGCTCTGAACTCTCTCAGCTCGTCCGGGTCGGGATCATCCGGCGCGAGATCGAAGTCATCGTCAATGACGTTTTTATAAATGGCTGCAGCCAACATCGGATCGGCCAGGAAGTGTTCCTCGCCCTTTTCTATCTCATAGGCCAGATCGACCAGTTCGCCGGGATCCATACCTTCGACATCTATCGTAACTTCCTTTAGAGGGCTCGAATATGCGGTCTCCACCGCGGCCCTCAAAGCCTGCCTGTCCACAAAAACAGGATCGGAGAACGCGTTGATAATGAAGCCTTCCAGTCCTTCGGTATCGAAGATATTGCCTGCCAGGTCTTCGATGGTCATGAGCACGAGTTCAGTCTCCGGTCCCATCTCAGCTTCGTCCATATCCGTGAACACCGACAGGAAGTCACCGTCCTCGTCGTCATGAATGGTCCTAAAGACGTCTCCGTCGACTGCTACAGGAAGAACGGCCTGCTGCTGCAGCGTCTGAGCCAGTGCGATGATTATCCCGATAAAGGTATCATCCGATTGGTCTTTAAAGAATTCAGCCATAGCTTCCTTCAATTCTGCATTTCTAAATTTGATTTTATATGACATCTTTCCTCCAATAGCGGTCACTTTTCAGTAACAGAAAATATGCGTCTGATCCTTCAGACGCATCCATTTGCAAAAATTGTTGAAACATCAGTCATTATCTGCCATGATCTTGTCAAATTCGGCTACTACCTTCTCGAATTCGTCGTCGTCTTCAATATCGATGAGCTCGAATTCATCGTCGCCGGTTTCTTTATATCCGTAGATATATACGTCGTCGGAATCATCATGCGGGATAAGAGCGATGTATTCCTTGCCCTCATAGTCAAAAACGCCCATGATCTCACATTCCACTTCTGAATCGTCGTCAAACTCCAGAGTGATGATATCTAATTCTTCATCGACATAGTCTCTATTGTTCTTATTTGCCATTTGAGTTCTCCTTTATAGTGATTAATTAACGCAATCAATATATCACATTTCTTTGTTTTTATCAAGTCCAAAGAATTTCATGATCGACTCCGCATCTTTAGCGGATATGCCCGGGCATTTCATCAGGGTTTCCTTGTCTGCTTCCCTTATCTGGCTTATGGTCTCAAAGTGCGTAAGCAGTGAATTCCTTTTTTTCGGACCAATACCTGGGATGTCATCCAGAAGCGATCCTATGCTGTTTCTGTTATGCAGACTGCGGTGATAATCTATGGCGAATCTGTGCACCTCTTCCTGTATAGTCCCGCAAT